>NZ_JBJDRH010000012.1:0-114404 GCF_044987465.1 Microbacterium sp. ZW T6_19
CGCCGCCTTGAGGTCGGGGCGCGCGGCGTCGACGGCGAGGCGCCTCCCCGACCGCCGAGCGCGACGACGCAGCCCTGCCGCGCCCACGGCCCCCGCGGCGCCTGCCGCCGCAGCGGTCGGTGCGAGCCACCACCATTCGGCGACGATCAGCAGGGGGTCCATGTCTCGATGCTATCCAGTCGAGGCCGAGCGCGCCGAGACGAGCGGCGGCCGAGCTCCGGAGGGAGCGCCGGTCGCCGCTCGCGGCGTGCACGACGGATCAGACGAGCGTCTCCTGCCACGCGGCGTGCAGTTGGGCGAACTTGCCGCTGCCGCCGATCAGCGCGTCGGGCGAGTCGTCCTCGATGATGCGTCCGTGCTCCATCACCAGCACGCGGTCGGCGATTGCGACCGTCGACAGCCGGTGCGCGATGATGATCGCGGTGCGGTCCTTCAGCAGCGTCTGCAGGGCGTCCTGGATCAACCGCTCGGACGGGATGTCGAGCGACGCCGTCGCCTCATCCAGGATCAGAACCGCCGGGTCGGCGAGGAACGCCCGGGCGAACGAGATCAGCTGTCGCTGCCCCGCCGACACTCGGCCGCCGCGCTTGTTCACATCGGTGCCGTAGCCGTCGGGCAGCGACTCGATGAACCCGTCGGCTCCCACCGCACGTGCGGCGGCCCTGATCTCGTCGAGCGTCGCGTCGGGCTTGCCGAGCGCGATGTTGTCCGCGACGGTGCCGCTGAACAGGTACGCCTCCTGCGTGACCATCACGATCGCGCGGCGCAGATCCTTCGGGTGCAGTCTGCGCAGGTCGACGCCATCCAGCGTGACGCGGCCCTTCGAGGGATCGTAGAAGCGTGAGATGAGCTTCGCGAGAGTGGACTTGCCCGCGCCGGTGGTGCCGACCAGGGCGATCGTCTGACCGGCAGAGATGTCGAGCGAGAAGTTCGGCAGGATCGTCTTCTCGCCGTTGTACCCGAAGGTGACCTCGTCGAATTCGATGTGGCCGCGCGACTCCCAGAGGTCGACGGGCTTCTCGGGGTCGGGAACCGTCGGCACCTCCTCGAGCACGCCGGACACCTTCTCCAGAGCCGCAGTGGCGGACTGGTAGGAGTTCAGGAACATCGCGATCTCCTGCATCGGCGCGAAGAAGTTGCGCACGTACAGCACGGCCGACAGCAGCACGCCGACGCTGAGCACCTCCGTCGAGACGCGGATCCCGCCCCACAGCACGACGAGCCCCAAGGTGAGCGCGGCCACCCCCATGAGTCCGGGCTCGAACGTGCCGAACAGCAGCATGGAACGGCGGTTGACGTCGCGGTAGTCGCCTGCCACCTTCTGGAAGGCCTCGTCGTTGCGCGGCTCCTTGCGGAAGGCCTTGACCGCACGGATGCCCGTCATCGTCTCGACGAACTGCACGATCACCTTCGCGCTGATCACACGGGACTCGCGGTAGACCAGCTGCGACCGCGTGTAGAACCACCGCATCAGGAAGAACAGCGGCACGCCGGCGAGCGCGAGGATCACACCGGACTGCCAGTCCCACACGCACAGCGCGATGAAGGTGAACAGGCCGAACAGCACACCGGAGACGAGCTCGTTGAGCCCGCCGTCGAGCAGCTCCTTGATGGAGTCCAGGTCGCTGGTCTGACGCGAGATGATCCGGCCGGACGTGTACGACTCGTGGAACTCGAGGCTCAGCTTCTGGGTGTGCAGGAAGATGCGCTTGCGCAGGTCGAGCAGCACCGCCTGGGTGATTCGTGCGGCGATCATCACGTACCACGCGATGAGTGCGGCCGCCGCCGCGCCTGCGAACAGGTACACGAAGCCGACCACGAGCGTCGGCATCCAGTTCGCGTGCTCGATCACCTCCGGCAGGGCCCTGTCCAGACCGATGCTGATGAGGATCGGGCCTGCCACCTGCAGCGCCGTGGACACCACGAGCACCACGGCCGCAAGGATGACCTGCGCCTTCAGCGGGCGCACCAGCGATCCCAGCAGACGCAGCGAGCGCTGCCTGATCTCGCGGCTCTCCTCACGGGTGTAGTTCGAGCGGTCCTCGTTCTGTGTTCCGGTGATCGCGGAGCTCATGCCTGCACCTCCTTCATGTCTTCGCGCATATCGTCTCGGTCGTCGTCGTCAGGATCCTCTCGGATCACCGGGATCGCGCCGGTGCGAGCAGCCTCCTCCGCCTCGAGGCTCGAGATGACGTGCCGGTAGTGCCGGCTGGACTTCAGCAGTTCGCTGTGCGTGCCGACCGCGGTGATCCGCCCTGCTTCGAGCAGGGCGACGCTGTCTGCCAGTGCGACGGTCGACGGACGGTGGGCGACGATCATCGCTGTCGTGTCGGCGAGCACGTGGCGCAGCGCCTCCTCGACGAGCGCCTCGGTGTCGACGTCGAGGGCCGACAGCGGGTCGTCGAGCACGAGCACCCTCGGATTCGCCGCCACGGCTCGGGCGAGAGCGAGTCGCTGACGCTGGCCGCCGGAGAGGCTCAGGCCTTCCTCGCCGATGATCGTCTCCACGCCGTCGGGCAGCGAGTCGACGAACGCCGCCTGCGCGACGTCGAGTGCCTCGCGCAGCACGCGCTCGGCCTCCTCGCTGTGCACATCGAGATCGGCACGACCCAGCAGGACGTTCTCCCGGACGGATGCTGAGAACAGCGTCGCATCCTCGAACGCCATGGCGATGTGCTGCCGCAGCTCGGAGAGCGTGAGGTCGCGCACGTCGACGCCGTCGAGCGTGACTCGCCCGCCGGTGACGTCGTACAACCGCGCCGGCAGCGTGGTCAGGGTGGTCTTGCCCGAACCGGTGAGTCCGACGAGCGCCATGGTCTCACCCGGACGCAGCACGAGATCGATGCCGTCGAGCAGGTCGCGCTCGGAAGCACCGGCGTCCTGATAGCGGAAGTGTGCATTCTCGAAGACGAGCTCGCCTCGGGGCTCGGCGATGCGCACCGGGTTCTCGGGGTCCGTGATCGTGTTCGTCTCGGAGAAGATGTCGAACACGCGGTCTGTGGCCGTGCGCGCGTCGAGCATGAACGAGAACAGGAACCCGATCGACTCGATCGGCCACCGCAGCACCACAGCCATCGCGAAGAAGGCGAAGAGCTCCGGTACCTCGATCGCGCCCTGGGAGATCAGCCAGATACCCGACATCAGGCTCAGCCCGAAGGCGATCTGCGGCATCAGGTCGAGCCAGAACCAGATCGACGCGATCGCGCCGGCCTTGCTCATCTCGGTCTCGCGCAGAGTCTCGGCCTGACGGCTGAAGCGGCTGAGCGCGTGCTTGCCGCGGCCGAACGCCTTGAGCACGCGGATGCCGTGCACGCTCTCCTCGACGCTGGTGGCGAGGTCGCCGGCCTGATCCTGGCTGCGCCGGGTGAGCGCGCCATAGCGCTTCTCGAACAGGTAGCCGCGGATCCAGAGGGGAATCGCGGTGACGAGGAAGATCGCACCCAGCAGCCAGTGCCAGCGGAACAGCAGAACCGATCCGATGATGATCGTGAGGATGTTCACGACGAGCAGCACGAGGCCGAACGCGAGCCAGCGGCGGATCAGGCCGATGTCCTGCATCATGCGGCTGAGCAGCTGGCCGGATTGCCAGCGATCGTGGAAGGCGACCGGAAGGGTCTGCAGTCGCGCATAGAGCTGCGTGCGCATCTGGTACTCGACCTCGGTCGCGGGGTTGAGCACGAACTGACGCCGCAGCCACACCATCACCGCCTCGCCGACCGCGAGTCCGAAGACGGCCAGAGCGCCCCAGGCGATGGCGCCGAACTCACCGGACTTCACCGGACCGCGGATGATCTGCTCGAGCACGAGCGGGATCATCAGCGCGATGATCGCCGCGACGAGCGCGCTCGCAGCGCCTCCGGCGAGACGCCAGATGACCGGTTTCACGAAGGGCTTGAGCCGCCACAGAGCGGCGGGGGTGGAGAGCGAGGAGGAGGAATCGGAGTTCTGCGATGAGGGCGAGGAAGACATGTCTCTCAGACGAGTTTCGTATGGAAAGCGGTTGCTGAACGAGGCGGATGCGAGAGCGGGCTCTGAGAGCCCGGCATCCGATGCGGATGAGGCGGGTGGCTCTAGAAGAAGAGCGGGAGCGCCGGGGTCGAGCCGAGAGCTGCGATCCGCGCGGTGGCGATCGTGGTCATGGTGTCCTCCTCAGGGGCTCGGTGGTGTCGACCGGTTGGCGCGACAGCCCTCCAGCCTATTCCTGTGAACCAGCTGAAGGCAAGAGGAATTCCCGAACGAGAAGAAGCGGATGCCACGGGCATCCGCTTCTTGTCTCGTCGAGAGACCGGCTCACACCGGCGCGGCCTCCCGTGCCAACAGGCTCCCCTTGACGCCGAGCCCCCAGGCGAAGCCGCCGAGGGTGCCGTCGGTGCGGAGCACGCGGTGGCACGGCACGAACAGGGCCGGTGCGTTGCGAGCGCAGATCGAGGCGGCCGCCCGCACCGCCCTCGGGTTGTCGAGCCGCGCCGCGAACGACGTGTAGGTGAGCGGCTCCCCCGGTTCGATGCGGCGCAGCGCCGCCCAGCCCGAGAGCTGCAGCGCCGTGCCGGTCTGCGCCACGGCGACGTCGTCGATGGCCGAGAGCTCTCCGGCGTAGTACGCCAGGGCGGATGCCGCGGCATCCGTCTGCCCCTCGACGACCGACTCGGGCCGTCGCCCGACAGCGAGGCGGTTCAGGATCGCCTCGTGGTCGTCGGTCCATCCGGAGGCCAGCACCCGCTGACGGTCGTCGGCGAGGATCGTGAAGACCCCGTCTGCGGTGTCGATGGTCTGGATGATCGCGGTCATGATTTCTCCTTCGTGGTTCGTGCGGGCCGGAGGGGCGCGGCGCGCCACAGATGGGCGCTGAGATAGCTGCGCCAGGGCGCCGTGCGTGCGGCCCATTCGGTGAGAGGCCGTGCGTCGCCTGGTAGACCGGATGCCGCCGCTCCCGCACGCAGCGCCACGTCGCCCGGGAGCAGGATGTCGGGGTCTCCGAGCACGCGCATGCGCACGTAGTCGGCCGTCCACGGACCGATGCCGGGCATGGCGAGCAGAGCTTCGCGCTGCGCCATGCCGTCATCGCCGACCGTGAGCGTCAGCGACCCGTCGGCGAGCGCCGCGGCGGCGCCGGTGATGGCCCGGATGCGCGCCGCCGGCCCCCGGAGCACCTCGGCCCCGCGCTCGGCGATAGCTGACATCGTCGGGAACAGCAGGCCGCCGTCGGAGAGGCCCTCTCCGAGGTGCGGGGGCACGGCGAGGCGCTCCCCCAGCGCCTCGGTGAGCGAGGTCAACGCCGTGCGCGCGGCCACCACGGTGATCTGCTGTCCGACCATCGCGCGGATGAGCATCTCGTGCGGGTCGGCGGAGCCGGGTACGCGGATGCCGGGAGTCTTGGCCACGAGAGGGACGAGTTCCGGGTGCGTGCTCAGCGCGGCGTCGATCGCGAGCGGATCGGCGTCGAGATCGAAGATGCGCCGAACGATCGCCACGAGCGGGGCGAGGTCGCCGAGGGCGGTGACGGTGGCGCGCAGATGCAGGCGCGACGCGGCGTCCTGGCTCACCTCGAACCAGACAGGGCCTCCGGGCATCCGCAGATGACGCGAGAAAGACGTCGTCGTGGCATGCTCCACCCCGGGCACGGCGCGCGCCGCCATCCACGCGAAGATCCCGTCGGCGTCGAGCGGGCCCCGGTACGGCAGCACCAGATCGATCGTCCCCGGGACGGTCGGCGCGGGGCCTCGGGCCCCTGCACCTATCGAGGAACGACGCAGCCTCAGCTCGCCGGGGGCCATGCCGAAGACCTCTCGGACCGTGTCGTTGCACTGGCGGATGCTGGAGAATCCTGCCGAGAACGCGACATCGGAGACGGCCAGGTCGGTGCCGACCAGGAGCATCCGGGCCGTGTGCGCGCGATGCGCTCTGGCGAGGGCGAGCGGACCCGCGCCCAGCTCAGCGGTGAGAAGCCGGGTCAGGTGCCTGCTGGAGTAACCGAGCCGCGCGGCCAGACCCGGTACGCCTTCGCGCTCGACGACGCCGTTCGCGATCAATCGCATCGCTCGCGCCGCGGTGTCGCTGCGCAGATCCCACGCAGGCGAGCCGGGCGCCGCTTCCGGAAGACACCGCTTGCACGCGCGGTACCCGGCCTCGTGCGCGGCCGCGCTGGTCGGGAAGAACGTGACGTTCTCTGGCTTGGGCGTGCGAGCGGGGCAGCTCGGCCGGCAATAGATCCTGGTCGAGCGGACGGCGGTGACGAACTGCCCGTCGAAGCGGGTGTCGCGCGCGCTGATCGCGCGATAGCGCTCGTCGAAGTCGATCACGGGGAAGCTCATGACTCCACTCTGCCACCCGGCGCCGACACCGGCTGGCGGAAATCGGACACGGCTGTGACCGCGAATCCATTCGCTGTCGCCGGACTCAGCGGCGGCGCCGGAGCAGGCGGCCCATGGCGCGCAGCGGGGCCGTGAGCGTCCAGCTCGAGCTGTTGCGCACGGACTCGACGAGCGCGTCGCGGGCGACGATCTCTTGCGTCAAACGAGCCCTCTCCGTCTGCAGCATGTCCACGACCTCGTGCAGCGAACGGACCTCGGCTTCGAAATGCGGAATACGCGCCAGATCGGCGATGACCCCGCCCAACCGCTCGAAATCCGCACGGATACGGCTCGCGACCACCTCATCCGCCTCGAACAGCACGCGAAGCGGCTCTCGCGCGACGTCGCCGACCGCGAGCACCCCCAGCCCATGGCCGTGCTCGAAGGCGAAGGAGCGCCCCGGTTCAGCGACTTCGTTCCAGAGGCGCCAGACGCCGAAGCCCTCGCGTCGCTCCGCGATGTCGTGAAAGAGGATCACTCCCCCGTCGCGCACCGTGTCACGCCACTGCTCGTAGTCCTCGCGAGCATCGTCGTAGCCATGACGTCCGTCGATGTGAAGGAGATCGACGGATGCCGGTGTGAAATCAGCACGCGTGTTCGTGAAGTATCCACGATGCAGGACGACCGAGGAGCTGTAGTCTCGAGCCGCGATGTCGCGGACGGACTCGTACACGGCATCCCCGTAGAACCCCGCCTGATCGTCGCCCTCCCAGCTGTCGAGGGCGTTGATCGTGAGAGAGTGCCCGAGGCGCTGGGCCGCCTCGGCGAAGGCGAAGCACGAGAATCCGTTGTGCGTGCCGAGCTCCACGACATCACGCGGACGAAGCACGTCGATGATCCACGCTGCGAATGATCCGTGGGTCAGCCAGGCCGAGTCAACGAGATGCGTCGGCAGCCAGTACGCCGTAGGGCTCAACCACGAGGCCACAGGCGTGTCATCGCCCGGCCCCACACTCGTCCGCGTCATGCCTTCGCTCCATCGCCCCAGATTCCGTCAAGTATAGGTATCCGTGGCGAGGCATGATGCGAAGGGCCGAGGCGCGGCGAACTCAGTGGAAGAAGTGGCGCTCTCCGGTGAAGAACATGGTGACGCCCGCCTTACGCGCAGCATCCACCACTTCCTCGTCCCGCACCGACCCGCCGGGCTGCACGATCGCCTTGACGCCGGCGTCGATGAGAACCTGGGCGCCGTCCGCGAACGGGAAGAAGGCGTCGGATGCCGCGACCGACCCGGCCGCCCGCTCTCCGGCGCGCTCCACGGCGAGGCGGCACGAGTCGACACGATTGACCTGGCCCATGCCGACGCCGACCGTCGCGTTGTCCTTCGCGAGCACGATGGCGTTCGACTTCACGGCGCGGCAGGCCTTCCAGGCGAAGATGAGGTTCGTCATCTCCTCCTCGCTGGGGCGGTCGCCCGAGACGAGCTCCCAGTTCTTCGCGACGGATTCGATGTCGTCGGGGAAGCGGTCGGCATCCTGCAGCAGCAGTCCGCCCGAGACCAGGCGCACGTCCATCCGCTCCTGCTGCCAGTCCTCGGGCAACTGCAGCAGACGCAGGTTCTTCTTGGCTTTGAAGACCTCGAGCGCCGCCGGCTCGAAGGCGGGGGCGACGATGACCTCGGTGAAGATGTCCTTGAGGTTCTCGGCCATCTTGAGCGTGACGGTGCCGTTCGCGGCGATCACGCCGCCGTACGCCGACACCGGGTCGCACTCGTGCGCGCGCAGGTGAGCGCTGGCGATCGGGTCGAGTGCGTTCGGCGCCGTCGTCGCGATGCCGCACGGGTTCGCGTGCTTGATGATCGCGACGGCCGGCAGCACCATGTCGTAGGCGGCACGCAGGGCGGCGTCGGCGTCGACGTAGTTGTTGTACGACATCTCCTTGCCCTGCAGCTGCGTGGCCTGAGCGATGCCGTGCCCGCCGGCGCGCGTGTAGATCGCGCCGCGCTGGTGGGAGTTCTCGCCGTAGCGCAGCGTGGCAAGACGCTCGGCCTGGATGGTGAGATGCGCGGGCAGATCGCCCTCGTCGATCAGGGTGCCCTCGGCGAACCACGACGCGACGGCCGCGTCGTAGGCTGCGGTGTGCGCGAATGCGCGGGCTGCCAGTTCACGGCGCTGCGACAGCGTGGTCCCGCCCTCGCGCACGGCGCTGATGATCGACGGGTAGGACTCGGGAGAGACGACGATCGCCACGTTCGCGTGGTTCTTCGCGGCGGCGCGCACCATGGCGGGGCCACCGATGTCGATCTGCTCGACGACGTCGTCGCCGAGGGCGCCCGAGGCGACGGTCTCGACGAAGGGGTACAGGTTCACGACGACGAGCTCGAACGGCTCGATGCCGAGGTGCTCGAGCTGGCCCTCGTGGTCCTCGAGCCGCAGGTCGGCCAGCAGACCGCCGTGGATCTTCGGGTGCAGGGTCTTCACACGACCGTCGAGCATCTCGGCGACGCCCGTCACGGTCGCGACGTCGGTCACGGCGAAGCCCGCGTCGCGGATGGTGGCCGCCGTCGACCCCGTCGAGACGATCTCCGCCCCGGCGTCGGCGAGGGCTGCTGCGAGTTCGAGCAGGCCGGTCTTGTCGCTCACCGAGACGAGCGCGCGACGGACGGGGACCGAGTCGCGATCGCGGTACAGGGAGGGGTCGTGGCGGGGGCCGGCCATGGTGGGCTCCTTCGTGGCGGGGTCTGGTTCAGGATGCGGCGGACAGCTCGAGCTCGCCGGTCGCGATGCGGCGCACCACGTCGATGAGCAGACGGCGTTCGACGGGCTTGATGCGGTCGTGCAGGCTGTGCTCGGTGTCGCCCTCGACGATCGGCACCCGCTCCTGCGCGAGAACCGGCCCGGTGTCGACGCCGTCGTCGACCACGATCACGCTGGCGCCGGTCTGCGACGCGCCCGCGGCGAGCGCGTCGCGAACGCCGTGTGCTCCGGGGAACTCGGGAAGGTACGCGGGGTGGGTGTTGATGAGCCGCGGCGAGTACTCCGCGACGAGCGCCGGCGGCAGCAGCCGCATGAGACCGCTGAGCACGACGAGGTCGGGCTTCCAGACGGCGAGCTGCGCGCTCACCTCTTCGCCCCACGTCTCGCGGCTCTCGTGCAGATGCCACGGCACTGTGAAGCTCGGGATTCCGAACTCCTCGGCATGCGCGAGGCCGTCCGCGTCGCGGTCGGCGCCGACCACGACGACCCGCGCGGGGAAATCGGGATGGCGAGCTGCCTCGAGGAGGGCACGAAGATTCGAGCCGGTGCCCGAGATGAGAACGGCGACCGTGAGCACGCGCCCAGTCTACCGGGGAGGAACGGCCGACCTGAGCCGCATGTCAGGCGCCACGGCCCCGCGGCGGAAGGTCTTCGAGCGGTGCCGTGTCATTCGTGTCCCCACCTGTGGGGAAGGCCGCAGGTGCATCGATCAGCGGGAGATCGGATGCCGCCATCTCGGCGATCCAGCGGTCGGTGCGCTCCTCCGCCAGTTCGTCGCGATGCCGAGGAGACAGCAGCAGGATCGCGGCCCCGAGCAGGACCTCGCCGCCGAGAGCGAGAGCGAACGGCAGGACGGAGGGTCCGGCATCCGCCAACCGGCCCGGGCCGATCGATCCGCTAACGAGGACGGCGGCGATCGCGGCCACCGCCGCTGTGAGCACGCCGATGCCGAGTGCGATCACGGCACGGGCGGTGACGCCGAGCGGTGTGCCTTCCCAGACCAGCCGCGAACGGACGGTCCAGCCGGCGAACGCTCCGGCTGCGATGGGCAGGAGCACGACGATCAGCATCCAGATCGAGGCGTGTTCCGGCAGAAGTCCGAACACGGGAAGCCCAGGCACGACGCCCAATTGAGTTCCCGCCGGTGAGACGGCGGTGCCGGCGCCTACCGCGAAGCCGGGACCGGCGATCCAGGACGCCGCCCACACGATGAGCGTGGGAAGGTACGCGAGATGTCCCAGGGTGATCATGGCGCCGCCCAGCACGTCCACGCGCGCCGCCTCGAAGAGGGCGACTGCTTCACCCGCGCGCAGCGCCACCATCACGGCGACGGCGACCGCGGAGACCGCGATCACTCCGACGAGGGCGACGGCCGCACCACGCACAGCGGACGCCGGCACAGGGCCCCAGTCGCCCCAGCCGTCGACCACGTCGTGCAGGCGGTCGAGGAGCCCGCCGTCGCCGTCCTCCCAGGCCACGCGCACCGCTCCGCAGAGGGATCCGACGAGGTAGACCGCCGCGGGAAGCGCGATGGAGAGCGGCAGGGAGGTCTGTGCCGCCTCGATGCGGGACGTGAGCGCGATTCCGACCGCGATCAGCGCGAAGGACCCGGCTCCCACGAGCGGTCCGAGCAGCCAGGCCCCGGCGCGCGCAGCGCGGGCACCCGAACGCGCCGCGAACAGCAGCGTGAACACGAGGAAGGCGAGCGGGGTCACCGAGAGTGTGAAGACGGCGGCTTCCGGCGCCAGGCCGACCGTCGAGAGCGTCTCGGTGGGCAGCGAGATGTCGATCGGGACGCCGTGGCCGAACTGCCAGAGCGTGCCGGTGAGCGGCCAGAGCGCACCCCAGTCCGCCGTGACGCCGAAGGCGAGCATCCACAGCAGGGTGAGGGGCGCGAGCAGCACGGCGAGTCCGACCGCAGCCGCGATGGCGGCGTCGAAGGCCGCGAGGAGCGCGACGAGGAGGCGTTGCATATCGAATCGAGACTACGACCTGGGGCGGCGGCTTTCCTGGGGACGCGCGCGGCACGCGCGACACGATATCGTCTCCTGCGGAGGTTCCCCCGATGACAACTGCCCCGTCCCCCGCTCCCGCACCGACTGCCGAGCCCGTGAACGCCCTGGATCGCTTCTTCGAGATCAGCCGCCGCGGGTCCACGATCGGCACCGAGATCCGCGGTGGCGTGGTGACCTTCGTCACCATGGCCTACATCGTGATCCTGAACCCGATCATCCTCTCCACCCCCGACGTCGCAGGCGACGTGCTGCCGGGCGGGGCCGTCGCCGCGGCGACAGCCCTCACCGCCGGCGTCATGACGATCCTGTTCGGCCTCACGACGCGCCTGCCGTTCGCGTTCGCAGCGGGTCTCGGCATCAACGCGTTCCTCGCGTTCACCGTGGTCGGCTCCGTCACCTGGCCCGAGGCCATGGCGCTCGTCATGATCAACGGCGTCATCATCGTGCTGCTCGCCGCGACCGGTCTGCGCAAGCTCATCTTCGACGCGGTCCCCGTGCAGCTGAAGCTCGCGATCACCGTGGGAATCGGCCTGTTCATCGCGTTCATCGGCTTCGTGAACGCGGGATTCGTCACCTCGACGAAGAACGCCTCTCCCCCGGTCGACCTCGGCATCGGCGGATCCGTCGCATCCCTCACGACCCTGATGTTCGTCGTCACGCTGATGATCGGAGGCGTGCTCATCGCCCTGCGGGTGAAGGGCGCGATCCTCATCGCGCTCGTCGGAGGGACCTTCCTGGCCGCGATCGCGAATCTGATCTGGCCGTCCGAGGGCCTGGGCTTCGCCTTCTCGGGCAGCATCGTGAGCGTGCCCGACCTCAGCCTGATCGGCCAGGTCGACTTCGGCTTCGACTTCGCGAAGGTCGGCGGAGTGACGCTCGTGATGTTCGTCTTCACCCTGCTGTTCTCGAACTTCTTCGACGCCATGGGCACGATGACCGGTCTCGCCAAAGAGGCGGACCTCGCCGACGAGAAGGGGGACTTCCCCCGCATCAAGTCGGCGCTGGTCGTCGAGGGCGTCGGAGCGATCGTCGGAGGAGGCACCTCGTCATCCTCCGCGACCGTGTTCGTCGAATCGGGCTCGGGCATCGGCGAGGGCGCGCGCACCGGGTTCGCGACCACGATCACCGGCGTGCTGTTCCTGCTCGCGATGTTCTTCACCCCGCTCACCTCGCTCGTGCCGAGCGCCGTCGCCGCCGCGGCGCTCGTGCTCGTCGGCGCCATGATGCTGTCGCAGATCAAGAACATCGATCTCAGCGACTTCCGGGTGCTGCTGCCCGTGTTCCTCACGGTCACCGTGATGCCGATGACGTACTCGATCGCGAACGGCATCGGTGCGGGCTTCGTCAGCTGGATCGTCGTGAACGCGCTGTCCGGCAGGGCCAAGACGATCCACCCGCTGCTGTGGGTCGTCGGCGCAGGGTTCGTGCTGTTCTTCGCCCGGGGACCGATCGAGGCGCTGCTCGGCGCCTGATCCTCGCACGCCGGTCGACCCATGACACGGATGTCGGCCGGAAACACGAATGTCGGCTCGGAACGAGGTTCCGGGCCGACATCCGTATTCTGAGCCGACGAACGCAGGGAGATGCCGCGCTGACGTGAAGGTCCTGTCCTCCCGGGCATGAAAGAAGGCCCCGGGGTGGAGCCCAGGGCCTTCCGTTCAAGCGTAGCTCAGATCAGAGCGCTTCCACGATCGCGCGCATCAGGTCTGCCGTCTCGGACGGCGTCTTGCCGACCTTGACGCCGGCGGCCTCGAGGGCCTCCTTCTTCGCCTGCGCGGTGCCCGCAGAGCCGGAGACGATGGCGCCGGCGTGGCCCATGGTCTTGCCCTCGGGGGCGGTGAATCCCGCGACGTAGCCGACGACCGGCTTGGTGACGTGCGCCTTGATGTAGTCGGCCGCGCGCTCTTCGGCGTCGCCGCCGATCTCGCCGATCATCACGATCGCCTTGGTCTCGGGATCTGCCTCGAACGCAGCCAGCGCGTCGATGTGCGTCGTGCCGATGACCGGGTCGCCGCCGATGCCGATGGCGGTCGAGAAGCCCAGGTCGCGCAGCTCGAACATCATCTGGTAGGTCAGGGTGCCCGACTTCGACACGAGACCGATCGGGCCCTTGCCGGTGATGTTCGCCGGGGTGATGCCGACGAGCGCCTCACCGGGGGTGATGATGCCGGGGCAGTTCGGTCCGATGATGCGCGTCTTGTTGCCCTTGCTCTGGGCGTAGGCCCATGCCTCGGCCGAGTCGCCGACGGGGACGCCCTCGGTGATGACCACGAGCAGCGGGATCTCGGCGTCGATGGCCTCGATCATCGCGTCCTTCGTGAAGGCGCCGGGGACGAAGGCGATCGACACGTCAGCGCCGGTCTCCTTCATGGCCTCGGCGACCGAGGCGAAGACGGGGAGCTCGACGGCGTTGCCGTCCTTGTCGGTGTGCGACACCGTGGTGCCGGCCTTGCGGGCGTTCACGCCGCCGACGACCTGGGTGCCGGCCTTCAGCATGAGAGCGGTGTGCTTCGTGCCCTCGCCGCCGGTGATGCCCTGGACGATGACCTTGGAGTCCTTGTTGAGGTAGATCGACATTTTCTTCTCTAGTCCTTGTGTCGAAGCGGGCGTCAGGCGTTGGCGAGTGCGGCGGCCTTGTCGGCGCCCTCGTCCATGGTGGCGGCGAGCGTGACGAGCGGGTGCGCGTACTCGGCGAGGATCGCACGACCCTCGTCGACGCGGTTGCCGTCGAGGCGGACGACGAGCGGCTTGGATGCCGTCGCGCCGAGCGTCTCGAGGGCGCCCTTGATGCCGTTCGCGACGGCGTCGCACGCGGTGATGCCGCCGAAGACGTTGACGAAGACGCTCTTGACCTGCGGGTCGCCGAGGATGACGTCGAGCCCTGCGGCCATGACCTCAGCCGAGGCGCCGCCGCCGATGTCGAGGAAGTTCGCGGGCTTCACGCCGTTGTGGTTCTCACCGGCGTATGCCACCACGTCGAGAGTCGACATGACGAGGCCCGCGCCGTTGCCGATGATGCCGACCTCGCCGTCGAGCTTCACGTAGTTGAGGCCGCTCTGCTTGGCCTTCGCCTCGAGCGGGTCTGCGGCGTCCTTGTCCTCGAGCGCCTCGTGCTCGGGGTGGCGGATCTCCGACGCGTTGTCGTCGAGCGTGACCTTGCCGTCGAGAGCGATGATGTCGCCGGACTCGGTGCGCACCAGCGGGTTCACCTCGACGAGCGTGGCATCCTCGCCCTTGTAGACGTCGAAGAGCTTCACGAACACGTCGGAGACCTTCTCGACGAGGTCC
Source organism: Microbacterium sp. ZW T6_19 (assembly GCF_044987465.1). Lineage (NCBI taxonomy): Bacteria > Bacillati > Actinomycetota > Actinomycetes > Micrococcales > Microbacteriaceae > Microbacterium > Microbacterium sp. ZW T6_19. The sequence continues at coordinate 14,350 of NZ_JBJDRH010000012.1, forward strand.
TCCGGGAAGTTCGCGGCGCGGGCGATCTCGACGGCCTTGGCCTTGTCGATGCCCGTCAGCGGGTTCACCTCGATGCGGGCGAGAGCCTCGGGCTTCTCGACGGCGAGCTGCTCGATCTCCATGCCGCCCTCGACGGAGCAGAGGGAGAGGTAGGAGCGGTTGGCGCGGTCCAGCAGCACGGAGAAGTAGAACTCCTCGGCGATCGCCGCGCCCTGGGCGACCATCACACGCTTGACGATGTGGCCCTTGATGTCGAGACCGAGGATCGCCTTGGCAGCCTCATATGCCTCATCGGGGGTCTTCGCGACCTTGACGCCGCCCGCCTTGCCACGACCACCGGTCTTGACCTGCGCCTTGACGACGACCACGCCGCCGATCTTCTCGGCTGCCGCTTTCACCTCCTCGGGGGTGTCCGCGACGATGCCGGCGAGGACCGGCACTCCGTACTTCTCGAAAACGTCTCGTGCCTGGTACTCGTACAGATCCACTGTGGTTCCTTCACTGGGATTCGGCCTGGTAATTCTCTCGATGTCGAGACATCGACCAGTCCCCCAGCTTACTACCCCCTGCTGACCGGCCCTTGAGGAGCGGGCGTCACCGGCTCCCGGACGGACGCGGTCGATGACGACACTCGCCGTCATGTCGCGGCGCCGAGGTTCTAGGCTCTTCTCATGCACGAATCCGCATCGCCGCGCTCCGCCGTCGTCGCCGCCGCGCTCGAACTGTTCCAGAGCCAGGGCTTCGACCAGACGTCCGTGGAGCAGATCGCGAAGGCGGCGGGTGTCTCGCGGTCGACCTTCTTCCGGCAGTTCGGCGGCAAGGAGGATGTGGTCTTCGCGGATCACGAAGTGCTGATCGAGCAGCTCCGCGGTTTTCTCGCCGAAGGGCACGACGACCCCTGGGGCGCGGTGTGCGCAGCATCCGAGTCGGTCTATTCCTACTTCGCGCACGACCCCGAGCTTGCCCGACGCCGCTATCAGATCGTGCGGCAGGTGCCGGTGCTGCGCGAGCGCGAGATCATCACGGTGTTCCGCTACGAGCGGCTGTTCGACGAGTATCTGCGCAGTTCGCTTCCCGGCATCGACCCGTTGGATGCCGTCGGCTTCGCCGCTCTCGTCACCGCGGTGCACAACCACGTGCTGCGGCAACTGCTCCGCGGCAAGAAGAAGATCCCACTGTCGACTCTGCAGTCCGCCCTGACCGATGTGCGCCGTCGCTACGGAGTGCTCGCCGAGACGCCCGCAGAGGCGCCCGATGACGTCGTGGTCGCAGTGTTCCCTCGTTCGATGCCGATCGCCGAGATCACGCGGCGCCTGCGGACCCAGCTCGACTGACCCGCTCCCGACCCAGACCCCTCCGGTTCGCCCGCGGTTCGCCCGCGCGCGGGTCTCCCGGTGCCGCCCGGTGCCGCCTCCCGCTCCTGCCTCCCCGTCCGGGCCTTCCGGTGCGAAAAGTCGGAGTCTTGTTGCGACACGCCGAGCGGTCGGTCCGCGCACCGGCGAGTCGTCCCCGAACTCCGACTTTTCGCACGGAGAGTGCGACCTTCGCACGGGAGAAGGGACCTTTCACACCCGGGCGGCCGCGTCGCGCACCCCGGCTCGTGAAACCGAGTGTCGCGCTGTACGATACCTAGTGCCACGAAGGAGCCCCCATGAGCATCGAAGCTTCCCCCTTCCCCGGCGAGCGCGTCTCGTCGTACGACATCACGGGCCGGCAGGACAGCGACTACTACGCCGTCTTCGCCGACATCCCCGCCGCCGATCGCACAGCCTGGGACCGTGCGAAGGCGTACATCGACGAGGTGGGACCGCAGATGGCGGATGCCTGGGACCGCGCCGAGTACCCGCTCGACGCCGCCCGGCGCATGGGCGAGATGGATCTCGTGGTCGACGGCATCGAGCATCCGTCCCTCACCCGCCTGTCGCCGTTGGCTGCCGGGCTCGTGAACATGGAGATCTCACGGGGCGACGGCTCGCTCGGCACGGTTCTCGCCGTCCAGGGCGGACTCGCCCTGCGCACGCTCGCGCTCTTCGGATCGGAAGCTCAGCAGGAGAAGTGGCTGACGGCTCTCGCCGACGGCTCGGTCTTCGGATCGTTCGCACTCACGGAGCCCGACCACGGCTCAGACTCGGTCTCCCTCGAGACGGTCGCACGACGCGAGGGCGAGGAGTGGGTCATCCGCGGCGCCAAGAAGTGGATCGGCAACGGCGCGTCCGGCGGCATCACTTTCGTGTGGGCGCGCGTCGACGACGAGACGGCGCCCGAGCACGGTGCGGTGCGGTGCTTCCTCGTCGAACAGGACGCTCCCGGCTACAACGGAACGGCGATCCGCGGCAAGGCCTCGCTGCGCGCGATCCATCAGGCGCACATCGTCCTCGACGACGTGCGCGTGCCGCTGGACGCCGTGCTCCCCGGCACTCACAGCTTCAAGGACGCCTCGACGGTGCTCTACGCGACCCGCTCCGGGGTCGCCTGGTCGGCGCTGGGCCATGCGACGGCGTGCTACGAGGCCGCGCTCGCTTACTCCACCCAGCGCGTGCAGTTCGGCAAGCCGCTGGCGAAGTTCCAGATGGTGCAGGAGCGCCTGACGCACATGCTCGAGGACCTCACCGCGATGCAGCTGTACTGCCGCCGCCTCGCGGATCTCGAGACCGCAGGAGAACTGCGCCCGACGCAGGCCTCACTCGCGAAGTTCCACAACACGCGGGCAGCACGCCGGGTCGCATCCACCGCCCGCGACCTGCTCGGCGGCAACGGAATCCTGCTCGAGAACGGCGTCATGCAGCACCTGGCCGATATCGAGGCGATCCACACCTACGAAGGCACCGAGAGCGTGCAGGCGCTGCTCCTCGGACGCGACATCACGGGGATGAGCGCGTTCGTCTGAGCGTCAGTCGCAGGCGCAGCCGCCAGCGGCGGTCTTCACCATGAAGCACACGTCGCACACGCCGTAGTCGCGCTCGATGGGCTTCGCGTTCCGCGTCGTCGTCGCCGTCCGCGACGCCGCGGCGCCGGGGACCTTGGGCGCCCGCGGAGTGCTCGGACGCATCGAGCGGGCTGTCGTCGCTGCCGGCGGATACTCGCTCGGGTGCGTGACGAAGAAGTACGGCTCGCGCCCCTCGCTGGGCTGGAGCCGCAGCGCAGTAGAGCCGATGGTCACGACCTCGTCCTGCGCGAAGCCGTTCGTGTAGGTGCGTCCGATGTGGAGGGCGGCGCCCTCGCCTCGACGGATCGCCTCGATGTAGCGTCCGCGATCGATGTAGCTCGAGATGCCGACGGCATCCGTGACCGCGGTGATGAACTCGTAGTTCTCCAGGGCGATGCGGTGCGCGCGGAGCGCCTCCGTGAGCGATCGATACGGGCGGGAAGTGCCGGTCGGTGTGGGTCCCTGTGGTTCAGTCATCTCTTCAATGATCTCACCTCAGGAGCAGCGCGAACACCGCCTCCCTCGTGGAAGACTGGGGGCATGACGCGCGCGACGATCATCGGGTCCGGCCCCAACGGACTGGCGGCCGCGGTGTCGCTCGCGCGGGCCGGCTACGAAGTGCGGGTGCTCGAGGCCGCAGACACGATCGGCGGCGGCGTGCGCTCCGCCGAGTCGACCCTCCCCGGCTTCGTGCACGACGTCTGCTCGGCCGCCCACCCCGCCGCCCTCGCCTCGCCGTTCTTCCAGGCCTTCGGTCTCGCCGAGCGGATCGACTGGATCGTCCCCGATATCTCCTACGCGCACCCGCTCGACGGCGGCCGCGCCGGCATCGCCTGGCGCGACATCGAGCGCACGGCATCCGCTCTCGGCGACGACGGAAAGGCATGGCTGTCGCTGCTGCGCCCGCTGAGCCGGCACATCGACGGCGTCGTCGACTTCACCGGCAACCAGATGCTGCGAATCCCCCAACAGCCGATCACCGCGATCAGGTACGCGATGCGGATGCTGGAAGAGGGAACGCCGCTCGCGAAGAGGACCTTCCACACGGAAGAGGCGGCCGGCCTGATCTCGGGCGTCCTCGCTCACGCGAACACGCCGCTCCCCTCGCTCGCGGGCGCCGCAGCCGGATTGCTGCTCGCCGCACAGGCCCACGCCGGAGGGTGGATGTACCCGCGTGGTGGTGCTCAGCGTATCGCCGACACCATGGTGGCCGACCTCGAGGCGCATGGCGGTTCGGTCGAGACCGGCGTGCACGTGACCGATCTCGGCGCGCTCGACTGGGGCGATGCGACGCGCGGCGACCTGCTGCTGCTGAACACCTCGCCACGGCTCGCGCTCACGCACCCCGACATCCCGCACGGCTACGCACGCGCCCTGCGCTCGTACGCCTACGGCCCTGCCGCGGCGAAGGTCGATTTCGCGCTGGACGGGCCGATCCCGTGGGCGAACGATGACGTCGCGCAGTCTCCGACGGTGCACGTGGGCGGCACGCAGGCCGAGGTGTGGGCGAGCGAGAACGCCGTCGCCGCGGGACGGGTGAGCGACCGACCGTACGTCCTGACGGTGCAGCCCTCGGTGTTCGACCCGAGCCGCGCTCCGGCGGGCAAAGCCGTGCTGTGGGCTTACATCCACGTGCCTCAGGGATCCGATCTCGACGCGACCGAGCTCATCACGCAACAGGTCGAGCGCTTCGCTCCGGGTTTCCGCGACACGATCCTCGCTGCGCACGCCGTGCCGGCATCCGCCCGGGAGGCGATCAACCCGTCCGAGATCGGCGGCGACATCCTGGGCGGCGCGTTCACGATCCCCCAGGCGCTGCGGCGCCCCGTCCTCGGCACGAAGCCGTGGCGCACCCCGATGCGCGGCGTGTACCTCGCCTCGGCGTCGACTCCGCCCGGCCCCGGCGTGAACGGCATGGCCGGCTGGCACGCCGCCCGCACCGCCCTCGCCGACGCCGGGACTCCTGCGGCCCTCAGCGAATTGTTCCGCTGACCCCGTCAAACCCGTCCCACAGCATCCGCACTACCCCGCGGACCTGGCGCGCGCCAAGATGGACCTCATGCGCTACGACATCCCCGCTCCGATGCTGGCGAAGGCCGCAGCATCCGTCCCCGACCCGGCGAAGACGAGCGGCGGGCTGCTGTTCGAGCCGAAGTGGGACGGCTTCCGCGGGCTCGTCGCGTGGGACGGGGAGAACGTCGAGATCGGGTCGCGAGGCGCGAAGCCGCTGACGCGCTACTTCCCCGAGCTTGTCGAGGCGATCCCTCGGCTGCTGCCCGGCCCGTGCCTGCTCGACGGCGAGATCGTCGTCGCCACGGGACCTGCGGGGGCGCAGCGACTCGACTGGGAGGCCCTCAGCCAGCGCATCCATCCTGCAGCGTCGCGAGTGTCGAGGCTGTCGATCGAGACGCCGGCGATGTTCGTCGCCTTCGATCTGCTCGCAGAGGGCGACGACGATCTGCAGGCGACACCGTTCTCCGAGCGCCGCGAGCGTCTCGAGCGGTTGATGTCGGGCGTCGAGCATCCGCTGCACCTCACCCGCACCACGCGCGACCGCGACGTCGCCGTCCGGTGGCTCGCCGAATTCGAGGGGGCGGGCCTCGACGGCGTCGTCGCGAAGCCGCTCGACCAGCCATACGCGCCCAACAAGCGCACCCTCGTCAAGATCAAACACGCCCGCACCGCCGACGTCGTCGCTCTCGGCTACCGCATCCACAAGTCGGGCTCGGGAGTCGGATCGCTGCTCGTCGGGCTGTACGACTCCGACGGGATGCTGCGCCAGGTCGGCGGGGTCGCGGCCTGGAGCGACGCACGCCGCCAGGAGCTGGTGGAGGAGCTCGCTCCGCTCGTCGAGCGCGACGCCTCCGGCGAGGCGGTGACCGGTGAGGGCGAGCGCTCGCGCTTCAGCGGCGCGAAGGACGTGTCGTTCGTGCGGCTGCGCCCCGAACGCGTGCTCGAGGTGCGCTACGACCAGCTCGAAGGTGCACGATTCCGCCACACCGTGCAGTTCGAGCGGTGGCGACCTGACCGTGACGCACGGTCATGCACGTACGAACAGCTCGACACGGTCGCGGGCTACGATCTCGCCGACGTGCTCAGCTGAGGTCAGTCGTCGACCGGATCGCCGTTCTCGTCCCAGTTCGCGGCGACCTTCTTGCTCGGCTGCACGCGAGGAGGCTCGCCAGGCATCTTCGGGAACTCCGGCGGGAACGGAAGCTCGCCGAGACCGTTCGACTTGTCGCGCTCCCACCACTCCAGCAGCGTGTCGATGCGGTCGGGCGTGTCCTGCTTGCCGGCCCACGGATCGCCGACCTCGGCCAGCCTCTTCGGCACGCTGCGCACCGTGAACTGCGCGGGATCGAGCCCGTCGAGCTCGTCCCAGTGCACGGGCGTCGACACGGTCGCACCAGGAAGGGCGCGCGGACTGTAGGCGCCCGCCATCGTGCGGTCGCGGTTCGCCTGGTTGAAGTCGACGAAGATGCGCTCTCCCCTCTCCTCCTTCCACCAGTTGGTCGTCACCCGGTCCGGCATCCGCCGTTCGAGCTCGCGGCCGGCGGCGATCACCGCGTGGCGGACGTCGAGGAACTCGTGCGTCGGCTCGATCGGTGCGAACACGTGCAGTCCGCGGTTGCCGCTCGTCTTCACGAACGCCTCGAGTCCTGCCTCGCGCAGCACCTCGCGAAGCGCGTGGGCGGCGGGGATGGCATCTGCGAAGTCGGTGCCCGGCTGGGGGTCGAGGTCGATCCGCAGCTCGACCGGGTTGTCGGGGTCCGTCGCGAGCGACGCCCACGGGTGGAACACGATGGTGTTCATCTGCGCCGCCCAGACGATGGCACTCGGGCGGTTGAGCACGATCTGCGGATGCTGCCTCCCGCTGTTGTACGTCACCATGACCGCGTCGACGAACTCGGGGGTGCCGGCGGGCGGGTTCTTCGAGAAGAAGCCTGCACCGCCGCCGACGCCGTTGCGGAACCGCTCGAGCGACACCGGCCTGTTGCCGTTCGCCTCGAGGAACGGTCCGCTCACGACCTGGAAGTACTCGGCGAGCTCGGCCTTGGTGATGCCGATGCCGGGCCAGACGACTTTGTTCGGGCTCGACAGCGCGACCTCGCGCTCTCCGTCAGGATCGGCGATGGTCAGGGTGACGCGCTCTGAGGCCATGACTCGACCCTAGAGGCAGCATCCGACGCGCGGAAGCCCCGCGATCACTCCTGGGCGTCGGCCGCCAGGACCACCACGGGGGCCAGGGCGTCGCGCTCGACGACCAGGGTCGGACCCGCCGGATCGACGATCACGCCGGCCATCTCGGTGTGGCCGACGAGGACACTCGCCAGCTGCGCAGGCTCGAACGGCAGAGGGCGATCGCCGCGTCCGAGGGCGATGACCTCGAGCGGGTGCGAGAACAGCTGCAGGAATCTCTTCCCGTCAGGGGTCTGGGCTTCGGCGATGCCCACGGGGGCCCCCTCGACCCCGTCGTTCACGGCGACCCACATCCTCTTGGCGGCGAGCGCCTCGCCCACCTTGGCGGCGGTGTCCTGTTCACGGGGCGCGGCCAGGAGCGACTTCACCGTCATCTCGACGTCTCCCTGCTCGAGCGCCTTCTGCAGGAGCTCGGTGGGGAACACGACGCGGTGCGGAGCCGATGCGTTGTCGACGATGAGTCCGGCGAAGTCGCCGGCGACGACCTGCTGCATGACCGAGGTGACCGGCTGCGCGACGGCCGACGTCGCCGACGGGTCCTTCTCGAGCTGCACCGAGTCGCGCACGGCCGCTGCCGAGCTGAACGCGAGCATGAACTGCCGGTCTCCCTCGCGGACGACGGCGACCGACAGCGGCTTGCCCTCGGCGATCTGCGCCCGGGCGTCGCCGTTGACGCGGATGTACAGGTGCCCCTGCAGCGCCTGGCGCATCACGCCGAGCAGCTGGTCGTTGGAAGCGCCGGCCTCGATCTCCTTGAGCGCCTCGCGCAGAAGGACGTTGTCCTTCATTCCGGGCACGGTCTCGGTCTGCTCGGGCGGCATCGGCGGGGCGAGCGGAAGACGGCGTTCTTCGACGGCGGCGGGCTGAGCCGGCGCTGCCGGGGCGGGAGCGGATGCTGCAGGCGCAGGCGCCTGCTCGGGCTCCGCCAGGGAGACCTCAGGCCCGGCCTGCGCGCCGACGCCGCGGAACGCCTGGACCGAGATGCCGATCGTCGGAGCCTGTTCGGCCTCGACAGCGCCCTCGGATCCGGACGCGTCCGCGTCTGATTCCGTGATCTCGGATTCGGCGATGTCGGATGCCGGGACAGCGGTGTCAGCGGACTTCTTGCGGCGGGAGAACAGAGCCATAATGTGCCAGCCTAACCGGCGACGGCGCGGTCTCTGCGCGCCACGAAGTCGCTCCGACTTTCGCCGGGGCCCCGCCAGGCCGCCTCAACACGCACAAGCCGACCACCCGAGGCTCGGCTGCGACGCGGACCCGCGAACGTGCGCTGCGCGAGCGCGCGTCGACGAGTTGGGGCTCAGATCTTCTCGATCGGCGCGACCTTGATCAGCAGCTTCTTCTGCCCTGCCGAGTCGAAGCGCACGTGGGCGATGCGCTTCGCGCCCTCGCCGGTGACGGCATCCACTCGCCCGTCGCCGAAGTCCGTGTGACGGATGCGGTCGCCCGGGGCCAGCTCGAGGTCGCCGTTGTCGCGCATCTTGGCCGTGACCCGGTTCGGGAACTTGTCCATGGCCGTCGACAGAGGCTTCAGAGAGTCGCGCCCCGGAAGCGGCGTGACGGCGAATCGATCGCCAGAACCCGAGCCGCCTGTGCCGCCGAATCCGCCGGCGCGCCGGGCGTTGAGTGCTCGGGACTGCATGCCGCCGCGGGAGTTCACGTCGCCCGGCGACTGGCGCCAGTCGATGAGGCCTGCCGGAATCTCCTGCAGGAAGCGGCTGGGCATCGCGACCGACACCTCGCCGAACTGGGCCCGAGTCATGGCGAGCGACAGGTGCAGACGCTTTCGCGCTCGCGTGATGCCGACGTAGAACAGCCGTCGTTCCTCCTGCGGGCCGCCCGGCTCTCCTGCCGAGATGCGATGCGGAATGAGGTCTTCCTCGACCCCCGTGACGAAGACCGCGTCGTACTCGAGACCCTTCGCCGTGTGCATGGTCATGAGCGACACCGAGCCCGACTCGTCGTCGAGATCGTCGGCGTCGGACACCAGCGCGACCTCGGTGAGGAAGTCGACGATGGTGCCCTCGGGGTTGTTGCGCGCGAAGTCACGAGCGACCGCCACGAACTCGTCGAGGTTCTCGACGCGGGCTTCGTCCTGCGGGTCGCGGCTGGCGCGAAGGGCGTCGAGATACCCGCTCTTCGAGAGCAGCACGCTCAGACCGTCGGCGACCGTCGTGGGTGCGGGTACCTCGCCCGTCGCGGGGAGCATGATCTCGGTGGCCTCGGCGAGCACCGCATCGAGCTGAGCGATCGCCGCCTGGATCTTGGGCCCGAAGCCGAGTTCGGTCGGAACCGACAGCGCCTGCCGGAAGGTGATGCCGTGCTCTTCCGCGAACCGGGCGATCGCCGTCGCGGTGACGTCGCCGATGCCGCGGCGCGGCTTGTTGAGGATGCGCCGCACGGCCATCTCGTCTGCCGGGTTCGCCACGGCGACGAGGTAGGCCAGCGCGTCCTTGATCTCGGCTCGTTCGTAGAACTTGGTGCCGCCCATGATCTTGTACGGCACCGCGGAGCGGATGAAGATCTCCTCGAGCGCGCGGGACTGCGAGTTGGTGCGGTAGAAGACCGCCATCTCCGAGTACGGGTAGCCGGCGCGTCGAAGTGACTCGATCTCGTCGGCCACGAACTGGGCTTCGTCGTGCTGCGAGTAGCCGGTGAACCCGATGATCTTGTCGCCGTCGCCCTTGTCGCTCCAGAGCTTCTTGTCCTTGCGATCGAAGTTGTTGCCGATCACGGCGTTCGCGGCGGACAGGATGTTCTGGGTCGAGCGGTAGTTCTGCTCGAGCAGCACGACCCTGGCCCCGGGGAAGTCGCGCTCGAACTCGCTGATGTTGCGGATGTCCGCCCCACGGAACGCGTAGATCGACTGGTCGGAGTCGCCGACGACGGTGAGCGAGGCGCCCTCGAGCGCGGGCGTCGTCTCGGGTTCGAAGATCATCATGCCGTTCGAGGCATACGGGTCGGGGGCGTCGGAGGAGGCCGGCCGCGTGAGCTCGTGGATCAGTGCGTACTGCGCATGATTGGTGTCCTGATACTCGTCGACCAGGATGTGCCGGAACCGCCGACGATAGGTGTTCGCGACGTCGGGGAAGGCACGGAACAGATAGACGGTCTGCCCGATGAGGTCGTCGAAGTCGAACGCGTTCGCCTTCTGCAGCTGACGCTGATAGTCGGCGAACAGCTCGACGAAGATCCGCTCGGCGGGGTCGGACATGTTCGCCTGGCGGGCGTAGGCCTCGGCGTCGGACAGCTCGTTCTTGAGTTTCGAGATGCGCGACTGGACGGATGCCGGGGTGAGACCGTACGCGTCAGCCTCGTGCTCCTTGACCAGACGCTTGATGAGAGCCCGCGAGTCACCGGAGTCGTAGATCGTGAACGACTTGGTGAAGCCGAACTGCTCGGCCTCGCGGCGGAGGATCCGCACGCAGGCGGAGTGGAACGTCGAGATCCACATGCCGCGAGCCGCGTCCCCGACGAGATGCTCCACGCGCTCGCGCATCTCGCCCGCAGCCTTGTTGGTGAAGGTGATCGCGAGGATCTGGCTGGGCCAGGCCTCGCGGGCGCGCAGCAGCGAGGCGATGCGCCGGGTCAGCACGCTCGTCTTTCCCGAGCCGGCGCCGGCGACGATGAGCAGAGCCGGGCCGCGATAGGTCACCGCCTCGAGCTGCTGCGGGTTGAGGCCGGCGAGGAGGTCGTCGTGCCCCTGCTCTGACGTGGAGCGAGGGCCGACGGATCCGGGGACGATGAGGGGGGCTTCGGTCATGGCCTTACGAGTCTAGGCGTCGCCGGGGACACCGCGGATGGCGGTCAGGACGGCTCGACGGCCACACGCTGAAGCGCACGCCCAGGCGGCAGTGCGAGAATCGAGACGTGCGCACGATCCTCAACATCATCTGGTTGATCTTCGCCGGTCTCGGCCTGTGGTTCGGCTACGTCCTGGCCGGCATCCTGCTGTGCATCCCGATCGTGACGATTCCGTGGGCGATCGCCTCGTTCCGCATCGCCGGCTACGCGATCTGGCCGTTCGGCCGCGAGGTCGTCGCGAAGCCCACGGCCGGCGTTGGCTCGGCGATCGGCAACGTGATCTGGGTCGTCCTCGCGGGCTGGTGGCTGGCGATCGGGCACATCGTCTCGGGCGTCGCCCTGTGCATCACGATCATCGGCATCCCGATGGGCATCGCCGATTTCAAGATGATCCCCGTGTCGCTGATGCCGTTGGGCAAGGAGATCGTCTCGACCAGAGACGGCGCTTTCGACCGCCGGCTCTGAGCTGCGCTTAGACTCGGACGGATGGAAGCCGACCGCCTGATCGCCTGGGACGCAGAGCTCCGCGCCGCGCACACCCGGCTCCGGGCCGCTCTCGCCGCGACGCGTGAAGCACTCGGCTCAGGAGAGGCCGCGCCGGACGCGGCATCCGATCTGACCCTCTTCTGCATCGGCTTCTGCACCGCGCTCGACGGACACCACCGCAGCGAAGATCAGGCTCTGTTCCCCGCGCTGCGTGCCGAACACCCCGAGCTGGGCGACAAGATCGACAAGCTGATGCAGGACCACTCGATGCTCTCGCACCTGCTGGGCGCGCTGCGCGGCGCCGTGGAGAGCGGCGCGGATGCCCAGACCATCGAGGGCCACCTCGACGGTGTGAACGCGATCATGGAATCGCACTTCCGCTTCGAGGAGCGCGAGATCCTGCAGCCCCTGCGCACGCTCGCACTCGACGCGGACCTGCACGAGGTTCTCGGCCCGCTCTGAGGCTCAGCCGCGGAAGAACGCGACCCCGAGGTCGGGCTGGTCGACGAAGACGCCGTCGACACCGGTCGCGGCGATCACGCCCCACTCCGATTCGTAGTCTCCGTAGGCCGCCTTGCCTCCGCCGCCCCGGAACTCGGGCGAGAGGAAGCCGTTCTCCGGACGGCATGTCCAGGTGAACACCGTCAGACCCCGGGCGTGTGCGTCGCCCACGATCGTGTTGCCGGTCGTCAACAGCATCTTCTTGCTCACGCTGATGCCGTCGACGTGGCCGACCAGACCGTCGAGCCCTGCGGGCGTGACAGTGGCTTTGTACGACAGCGCCTTCGCGCCTTGGGCGACGAGCAGATCATACGGCTTGCCCGCGGCCTCGATCAGATACACGTAGGACGCCGAGACGCCCAGTTCGCGCAGCTGGCCGAGAACGGTCGACTCGAAGCTCTCGACGATCAGCGGAAGCTCGCCATCGGCCCAGCGCGTGGCGCGGAGATCGCGCGCGATGAGCGGAGCGAGTTCGAGCCCGATCGAGGAGAAGTACGTGGCGTGCTTGATCTCGAGGACGACGCCGATCTCACGTCCGTGCTCGGTGGAGCCGCGGCGCACGAGGTCGAGCAGATCGGTGAGCCGCAGGATGGGCTGGGCGTCGTCGAAGGTCGCACTCGAGGTGCGCAGCTCGGGAAGGCGCTCGCGACAGCGGAGGGTCGAGAGCTCGGCCCACGTGAAGTCCTCGGTGAACCATCCGGTCAGCGCCTGACCGTCGACCCGCTTGGTGGTCTTGCGGTCGGCGAACTCCGGATGCCGTGCGATATCGGTCGTGCCGGAGATCTCGTTCTCGTGGCGGACGACGAGAACCCCGTCTTTCGTTGCCACGACGTCGGGCTCGACGGCATCCACACCCATCGCGAAGGCCAGTTCATAGGACGAGCGGCTGTGCTCCGGACGATAGCCGGGAGCACCCCGATGCCCGATCACGAGCGGTGTTTTCCTGGGCACGCTCTCAGCGTAGAACACCCACCGACGTCCCCCTCCCCGGTATCGTGGAAGAAAGCGACCTACAACCACTTTGGAGTGAGGCCCACCATGAGCAACTTCGCATTCAACAATCCGGCGTTCCAGCAGCAGGATCCGCGGAACGTCGCGACCTACCCTGGCGCACCGCAGGCGGCTCAGGGTGCACAGGCCGCATCGTTCCAGCACGCCGGCGTCGACGCGGCCGTGAACGCACAGCTGGAGGGCATGTACGCCGCTCCCCCGGCCGGCGCGATCGAGACCGACCGGATGTCCGTCGAAGACACGGTCTGGAAGACGGCCGCCCTCTTCGGCATCATGCTCGTCACCGCGGCGATCGCCTGGGTGTTCACGCTCGGCGGCGTCGCCGTCCCCGAACGCGACCCCTACAACGAGTTCGCTCCGAACATGCTTCCCTGGATCGTCGGCGCACTCGGCGCCTTCGTCCTGGCGATGGTCGTCTCGTTCACCTCGCGCAAGAAGGTGCGCCCGGCGCTGATCTTCACCTACGCGGTGTTCGAGGGCCTGTTCATCGGCGGCATCTCGGCGTTCTTCGAGGTGCTGTGGCCCGGCATCGTGATGCAGGCCACGCTCGCGACCATCTCGGTCGTCGCCGTCACCCTCGCGCTCTTCGCGAGCGGCAAAGTCCGCGCCACCGCGAAGATGACCAAGATCTTCATGATCGCGATGGGCGGCTACCTCGTCTTCTCGCTGCTGAACGTCGTGCTGATGTGGACCAACGTTTCCCAGGGAGCGTTCGGCCTCCTCAGCGACGCCAAGATCGCCGGCATCCCGCTCGGGCTGATCATCGGCGTCCTCGTCGTCTTCATGGCCGCATACTCGCTGGTCATGGACTTCGATCAGATCCAGCAGGGCGTGCGCAACGGCGCTCCGCGCAAGTACGGCTGGCTCGGCGCCTTCGGCATCATGGTCACCGTCGTGTGGCTGTACGTCGAGATCCTGCGCATGATCGCGATCGCCCGCAGCAACTGACGTCTCGGAACAACGCCGCGACCCGGCAAGCCGGTCGTTGAGCGAGCGAAGCGAGACGAAACGCAGAGTCGAAATCTCAGCACAAGAGGCCCGTCTCCCTTGGGAGGCGGGCCTCTTGGCATATCCGGGCGAGAGATGCAAGGGGGTGTTCAACATGATCCGACTGGCGGAAAGTGGATCACACGAAGCCCCGGTATCCCCGGGGCTCCCGACATAAAGGAGCTGACCATGAGCTTTCTCGGCTTTCTTCTTCTTGGCCTCATCGCCGGGGCCATCGCGAAGTTGATCCTTCCCGGCCGTCAGGGCGGAGGGTGGTTCATCACACTTCTGCTCGGCGTGGTGGGCGCGCTGCTCGGTGGATGGCTCGGCAGCCTGATCCTGAACCGTCCTCTCACCGAGTTCTGGGACCTGGGCACCTGGCTCCTCGCCATCGTCGGCTCGATCATCGTGCTGCTGATCTACGGCCTCATCGCCGGCCGCGGTCAGCGCGTGCGCGACTGACTGACGACCTGAGCACGCCCGTCCCCTTCGAACGCCACGGCGGTCGAAGGGGGCGGGTTTTTCAGTGCCCGGCGGCCTTCGCTTCGAGCAGCATCCGCTCGCGATCGTTGCCCGCCAGCGCAGCCGCCGTCGCAAATTCGCTGCGCGCCTCCTCGATCCTGCCGAGCCTCAGCAGCAGTTCCCCCCGGGTCGCCGGCAGCAGGTGATAGCCCCGCAGCGCTCCCGAGGCGCTCAGCGCGTCGATGATCAGCAGGGCGGATGCCGGTCCCGTCGCCATCGCGACGGCCGCCGCCCGGTTCAGCTCGACGACGGGTGACGGCGCGATACGCCCCAGCGCTTCATACAACAGCACGATGCGTTCCCAATCGGTCTGCTCCACCGAAGGCGCGATCGCATGGCATTCGGCGATCGCCGCTTGCAGTCCGAATGCGCTGCGCCCGCCCCCGAGCCCGTCGGCTGTCGCGAGCGCCGCACGTCCGCGGGAGATGCGGCTTCGCTCCCAGCGCCGTCGATCCTGGTCGCCGAGCAGCACCGGGTCGCCGTGCGCGTCGAGACGAGCCGGGAACCGAGCCGCCGTCAGCTCCATGAGAGCCAGCAGGCTGTGCACGTCACGCTCACGAGGCATGAGGGCTGCGAGCACACGGCACAGCCTGATGGCCTCGATGCTGAGTTCCGGGCGCATCCAGTCCGAGCCGCTCGACGCCGAATGGCCCTCGTTGAAGATCAGGTACAGGACGCCGAGGATCGCGCCGAGCCGGACCGCATGCTCTTCACGACCAGGCATCTCGAACGGCACGTGCGCGGCCGCGAGCGTCTTCTTGGCGCGCACGATGCGCTGCTGCACCGTCGCGGTGGGCACCAGGAACGCCCTCGCGATCTCCTCGCTCGACAGGCCGCCGACCACACGCAGCGTCAGCGCCACCTGCGCCTCCCGCGAGAGCACGGGGTGGCACGAGATGAAGATCAGACGGAGGACGTCGTCGTCGACGGCATCCGGGTCCCAGGGCAGGGCATCGGCAGCCTCGTCCTGCTGCCGCTCGAGATCGTGTGCGAGGAGGGCCATGCGCTCATCGAGGCGCTCCCGCCGCCGCCAACCGTCTATCGCCTTGCGCTTCGCGACGGCCGTGAGCCACGCCGCGCCGTTGCGCGGCACGCCGTCGACTGGCCACTGTGCCAGCGCGTCGATCAGCGACTCCTGCGCGAGGTCCTCTGCGAGCCCGAAGTCTCCGACCAGCCGCGTCAGCGTGGCGACGATCTTCGCCGACTCGATTCGCCACACCGCGGCGACGGCACGCTCCGCAGCTCCCGTGTCGGGGGCGGAGCGCGCCGTCTCGCTGAGGGGTGAGTTGGTCATCTCACTGCTGGGCGCGTTGCGCCTGCTCCTCGCGCCAGCCGGCTTCCTTCTCGATCCACTCGTTGTCAGCCGGGAAGTCCGACGCGTCGGTCACACGACGCACCTCGAGGAAGGAACCCTTCCCGAGCGGTGCACGACTCGCCCACTCGGCGGCCTCTTCACGAGAGGACACCTCGAGGATCCAGAAGCCGTTGAACAGCTCCTTGGTCTCGCCGTAAGGGCCGTCGGTGATGAGGGGCGTCTCGGCGCTGAAGTCGACGACGAAGCCTTCGGCGGCATCCGTCAATCCCTCGCCTGCGGCGAGGACACCCGCCTTGATCATGGACTCGTTGTACTGGCCCATGGCCTCGATGACCTGCTCGAACGGCATCTCCTTGTAGGCCTCCACAGCCTCGTCGGTCGCGCGCATGATGAGCATGTACTTCATGATGATCTCCTTGATCGGTGGGCCGTGTCTCGACCCTCTCATTGAAGACGTCGAACGGGAATGCCGCCGATCGACATCCGTGCGAAAAACTTCTCGGAATTCTCTTGCACCCCGCTCTAGACTCGCGGGGTGACCGCGGCTGAACTCGTCGACAGCATCCGCCTCGCCCTGCGCGATGCCGCCGATCCGGCCCTGGCACCCGGGCAGCAGGCCTACATGAAGTCCGCGATGCCGTACCTCGGGGTGACGCTGCCCCTCACCCGCCGTCTGACGAAGCAGGCTGCGCGCGAGGTCGACGACCCGGAGCAGCTGCGGCACGCCGCGACGCTGCTCTGGCGTGAGGCGACTCACCGGGAGGAGCGCTACGCCGCGACCACGCTGCTCGGCTTTCGTGCGCTGAGGGCGCGGATCGAGATGCTCGACCTGCACGAGGAGATGATCCGCACCGGCGCCTGGTGGGATCATGTCGATGAAGTCGCCGGGCGCATCGCAGAGGTGCTCGACGCGTACCCGCTCGAGGTCACGCAGTTGATGCTGCGGTGGACCGCCGACGACGACATGTGGATCCGACGTGTCAGCATCATCTCCCAACTGCGCCGGAAGCACGCCACCGACCGTCAGCTGCTCACGATCGCCATCGAGTCCAACATCCACGACACCGACTTCTTCATCCGCAAGGCGATCGGCTGGGCGCTGCGCGAATACGCCAAGTCAGATCCGGAGTGGGTGCGCGCCTTCGTCCGCGCGCACGAGGCGGAGCTCAGCGGTCTGTCGAAACGCGAGGCGCTGAAGCACCTCGCCTGAAGAGGCACCCGTGTCATGATGTTCGGGAACCGCATTCCGAGCGAGGGGGCGCGATGAGGAACCGGATGCTGCGAGCGGCGACGACAGCGGGGCTGCTGGCGGTGCTCGCCGGACTCGCCTGGGGGTCCGCAGCGAGTGCGGACGCTCCGCCGTCGCTCGGCCCCGGGTACATCAGCGATCGCTCCGACGTGCTCAGCGACGCGGACGAGGCGCAGCTCGAACAGCAACTCGACGAACTGGCATCCGCCGACGGCGCTCCTGAGCTCTTCGTCGTCCTCGTGCCCGATTTCGAGAGCCCCGGCAACGCCCTCGCCTGGGCGGACGACACCGCACTGCGCAACAATCTCGCCCCCGACCAGTATCTTCTCGCGATCGCCACCGACGGCCGCAGCCTTGCCATCTCGGCCGAGTACGGCGGCGACGGCGTCGAGGCTGGCCCGCTCTCCGAGTCCAGGATCCTCGAGATCGAGGATCGGCTGGGATCCGAGTATCTGTCGGGCGACGACTGGGCGGGCGGGATCGGATACGTGGCGGACGAGTTCTCGAAGACCCCCTGGCCGTGGTGGGTATGGGTGCTCGGCCTGGTCGTGCTCGCTCTGATCGTGTTCGCGGTCACGCGTCTGGTGGTCTTCCTGCGCCGTCGCGCGGCGCTGGCCGCCGAGCTGCGGACACTCGACGGGCAGAAGAAGCGCACGGCGCAACGACTCGTCCAGGCCGATGAGGCGGTTCGCACCAGCGAGCAGGAGCTCGGGTTCGTGACCGCGGAGTTCGGCGAAGAGACGACGGCCGAGTTCGCCGACGTGCTCGCCGAGAACCGAGCGCGCCTGCAGCGAGGATTCCAGATCCTGGAGAAGCTCCAGGACGCCGATGAGGACACGCCCCAGGAGACCCGGTCATGGACCGATGAGATCCTTCAGCTCTGCGCACAGATCGATGCCGACCTCGACGCGCGCACGCAGAAGATCGCATCGCTGCGTTCTCTTGCCGACGGTGCTTCGGACAACCTCGCCCGGCTGAGGTCGGCGCGTGCGGATGCTGCGCTCCTCCAGACGGAAGCCGCCGAACGACTCGCAGTCCTCGCCGCCGCTTTCCCGCCCGCGGATCTCGTCGGTGTCGCAGACAATGCCGACGAAATCGGAGCGCGGTTGCTGGAGGCCGACGCGCAGCTCGACGTGCTGCAGAAGGCCACGGACGGCCGGAAGCCCCGAGCCGTGGCTCAGGCCGTGCACGAGATCGAGCGGCTCCTCGCCGAAGCGAAGGACCTGCACGACGCCGTCGCCGCTCAGGCCGACGCCCTCGCCGCGCGCTCGACGGTGCCGGCCGATGCGGATTCGACGGTGCAGGCGGATGCGGGCACCGCATCGCAGCCCGGCGAGTCGACTGCCGGCGCGACCGCTTCGATCCTGGATCAGGCGACTGCGGCCGTACAGGCGGCGGAGAAGTCGGTGCAGGCGCGTCCAGGCCAGGTGGGTTCGTTCCTCCTGACGCGACTGAGCTCCGCACAACGGCAACTCGCCCTGGCGCGTGACGCCGCGGGCACCGAGAACGGAGACCTGCACGCGAAGGCCGCACTCACCGCGGCAGAGCAGGTGCAGTCGCTGGTCGGCGCGCCGATCGCACCCGAGAGCCGTCGATTCGTCAGACCGTCTCGCGCCGCTGCGGACGAGGCCGTCATGTACGACTCCGCAGACGCGGGTGAAGCGTCGGAGTGGCGCCGCTCGTACTCCTCGACGGATTCCGACGACGGCATGGCCGGGAAGGCCGCGGTCGGCGGACTCAGCGGCGGCGCGGTCGGGTTCTTCGGCGGCCTGGGCGTGGCGGCCGACGAACCGGGGGTCATCGTGTTGTTCGTGCTCGGTGGCGCCGTGCTAGGCGCCCTCTCGGGCGCATTCGGCAACGGGAGCAGCGGCGGGAGCGGAAGCTCCTCGGGGTGGGGCGGATCGTCGCGTTCGTCCGGCGGATGGTCCTCCGGTGGAAGCCGTTCGGGAAGCCGTTCGAGCGGTCGTTCGAGCGGCGGATCGTTCGGCGGTGGAAGCCGGTCATCCGGCCGCTCCGGGGGTCGACGGTTCTAGGCCCGGTCCCCGCGCACGACCGCGAGGCCCGTGTGCGCGCTTCCCTCGTCGAAGGGTACGCAGAAGGGCGCGGACCGAAGTCCGCGCCCTTCGCGCGATTCACCCGAGCGGGAGCGACCGCATCACTCCCACTCGATGGTCCCCGGCGGCTTGGAGGTCACGTCGAGCACCACGCGGTTGACGTCGCGGACGCCGTTGGTGATGCGGTTCGAGATCTTCGACAGCACATCGTAGGGCAGGCGTGTCCAGTCGGCGGTCATGGCGTCTTCGCTGGAGACCGGACGCAGCACGATCGGGTGACCGTACGTGCGGCCGTCGCCCTGCACGCCCACCGAGCGGACGTCGGCGAGCAGCACGACCGGACACTGCCAGATCTCCTGGTCGAGGCCTGCCTTGGTCAGCTCCTCGCGGGCGATGGCGTCGGCCTCACGCAGAATCTCGAGACGGTCAGCGGTGACCTCACCGATGATCCGGATGCCGAGACCGGGCCCCGGAAAGGGCTGGCGTCCGACGATCGCCTCGGGGATGCCGAGCTCGCGGCCGATTGCACGGACCTCGTCCTTGAACAGGGCGCGCAGCGGTTCGATCAACTCGAAGTCGAGGTCGTCGGGCAGCCCGCCCACGTTGTGGTGCGACTTGATGTTCGCGGTGCCCGCACCGCCGCCGGACTCGACCACGTCGGGGTACAGGGTGCCCTGTACGAGGAACTTCACGGGAGCTCCGCCGGATGCCTTGGCCTCGGCGACGAGATCGAGCTGCACCTTCTCGAAGGCGCGGATGAACTCTCGCCCGATGATCTTGCGCTTCTCTTCGGGGTCGGTGACACCGGCGAGGTGGCCGAGGAAGGTGTCAGCCGCGTCGACCGTGATGAGACGGACGCCGGTCGATTCGACGTAGTCCTTCTCGACCTGCTCGCGCTCGCCCTTGCGGAGAAGGCCGTGGTCGACGAAGACGGCGGTCAGCTGGTCGCCGATGGCCTTGTGCACGAGAGCCGTCGAGACGGCGGAGTCGACGCCGCCGGACAGGGCGGAGATGACGCGGGCATCGCCCACCTGCTCGCGGATTCGCTCGATCTGCTCGGCGATCACATTGCCGCTGTTCCAGTCGGATGCGAGCCCGGCGCCCTTGTGCAGGAAGTTCTCCAGCACGCGCTGGCCGTGGTCGGAGTGCTTCACCTCGGGGTGCCACTGCACGCCGTAGAAGCCGCGCTCCTCGTTCGCGAACGCGGCGACCTTCGTCGCCTCAGTCGTCGCGAGGACCTCGAAGCCTTCAGGAGCCTTCGCGACCTGGTCGCCATGGCTCATCCACACGTTCTGCTCGACCGGCTGCCCGCCGAGCAGCGTTCCGCCGTCGCCGGTGACGACGGCATCCGTCGCGCCGTATTCGCGCAGGCCCGTGTTCGCGACCTCGCCGCCGAGGGTCTGGGCCATGTACTGGAAGCCGTAGCAGATGCCCAGCGTCGGCACGCCCAGGTCGAAGACCGCGGGGTCCAGGCGCGGGGCGCCCTCTTCGTAGACCGACGACGGTCCGCCGGAGAGGATGATCGCGACCGGGTTCTTCGCGGCGATCTCCTCGGCTGTCGCGGTGTGCGGCACGATCTCGCTGTACACACCCGCTTCGCGGACGCGACGTGCGATCAGCTGCGCGTACTGCGCGCCGAAATCGACGACGAGCGCAGGGCGCTGCTGGGTCTCGGACTGTTCGGTCACCGGACACCTTCCGTGGCAGTGGCGGGAGCCTCAGCGGCCTCCCTGGTGGCGAGATAGGCCTTCACTTCGCGGGCGACGATCGCCTCCATGAAGAACGACAGCAGCGGCACGACACCGCCGAGGGCGAGCATGATGAAACGCAGGAACGGCCAGCGCATCAGGCTCCACACGCGGAAGCACGCGAACAGGTACACGACGTAGAACCAGCCGTGCGCGACGAGGATGCCGAGCGACAGGTTGAGTCCGTCGCCGGTCGACACGAGGCCTTCCGGTCCCTGGACGACCTGAGCGAACCAGAGGAAGCCTCCGGATCCGCCGAGGAAGAGCTCGAGGTGGATCGGCGTGTACTTGAGCACCATCTCGGCGACCAGCAGGAGCAGCATGACTCCGGTGATGATCGAGGCGATCTGGTAGAACTTCAGCGCACCGCGGATCGCCGGAAAACTGGCGACTTTCGGTTCGGGCATGAGTCCATTCTAGACGGCCGCGACTCGTGCCCGATCCGGGGTCACGGTGTCGGCGGGCGCGCCACCAGGAGCTCGCCCTCCCCCGTCACGTCGAGCGCGCCGGCCGCATGGGGCACCAGCAGGGTGCTGCCGCGGGAGCTGCTCTCTCCCTCGATCGAGACCTCGCCGTCATCGACCAGAACGACCGAGAAGCCGCGTTCGACGACGGCGGCGCCCTCCACCGGAATCCGCTCGAGCCGGAAGTACTCGTCGGCCGCCGGAGGGAAGACCGAGCCCCATGCCGGTGCGGCCGCCACCAGCCCCGAGAGACCGGCGCTCGACCGCGCCCGCCGGTTCACCGCGGCGAGCGCGGTCTCGAATCCGAGTCCGAGATGACCGAGCGCCGGCCCATCGATCTCGAATCCCTCCCACTCCAGGAGGATCGACAGGTCCTCCGGTTGCTGCAGCTCGAGCAGCAGGACGCCGGCGCCGATCGCGTGCAGCTCCCCCGGCGGAACCCAGACGACGTCTCCCGCTGCGACGTCGACCTCGTGCAGAAGGCCGAGAAGGGTCGGGACGTCCTGGCGGGCGACGAGCCCGAGGAGCTCCGTCGCGGCGACGTCCTCTCGGAGGCCGATGTGCACTGTTCCGCCCTGCAGGATGTACCACGCCTCGGCCTTGCCATGAGCGGCTCCGAGGTGCGTCGCTGCGAAGTCGTCGTGCGGATGCGCGTGCACCGGCAGTCGCTGACCCGCGTCGAGCAGCTTGACGAGCAGGCGCGTATCGGAGCCCCAGCGGACGACGTGCTCGTCGCCGAGCCAGGTGACCGGGTCCTGGGCGATCGCGTCGCGCAGCAGCCGTTCGTCCGGCAACCGGGAGAGACCGAGCAGCGGCTCGCCGCGGACCGTGGTCGCGGACGCGATCCAGTCCTCTGGCTCACGGGTCGCCGACGTCCCCTCGCCGCGGAAGGCGCTGATGCGAGCACCACCACGGTAGAAGCGCTCCGCGGGGCGGTTCGAACCGAGACGCACGGGTTTCATGCTCGCTCCGCGGAGCGCGCGACGCCGGCGAGGAAGCCGCCGACGAAGGTGTCGCCGAGGCCGACCGTGGTCGGCCTCGGAACGTCGAGTGAGAACGCCGCGATGCCGACGGCACCCGCAAGCGCGCTCCCGACGGCGGCGACGACGGCCTCACCACCATCGTGTCGCCGCATCGTCGCCGTGTCGTCGACGTCTGCGAGACGGAGGGCGTCGCCGACGCGATAGCGGGTCGCCGCCACACGAACGGCGCTCTCGAGCGCAGCGCTGTGACGTGCGGCATCCGGTCCGACGGCGATCGCCCAATAGCGCGTGTGCACGACAAGTGCACGGGCGGGGATGATCGTGTGCGCCTCTCGCAGGGCGCGGATGACGTCGTCCGCGTCGAGGAGGTTCACCGAGCGGCCGAGATACTCCTGCAGCTCGTCCTCGTTCATGCCGTACACGTCGATCTGCGGCAGCAGATGCGCGCGAACGGTGTCGGCGAAGTCGCGAGCGTAGAAGCCCGCGTCCTCGTAGTAGACGAGCGCATCGTCGGGCAGGCTCCGCATCGCCCGCTGCAGCTCGGACAGGCGCACCTCGAGGAGGTCATGATCCTGCATCGTGTTGAAACCGGAGACGAGGAAGATCGACGCATCGGCGAGCGACCTCGCAAGATCGGGGGACAGCAGCATCCGCCGATTCGGAGGGTCGTTGGCGAAGATCAGGCGGTTGGATGCCGGCGAGAGCACCTCGCCGTCGACCACCTGCACCCGTGCGCCGACCGGATACTGCACGATGAGGTGCGGATCGAGGGTGTCCTCTTCGGCCGAGGAGATGTACGAGACCGATGCGGGCAGCAGTCGACGCACGTTGTCGTCGATGCTCACCAGATGCTGAACGCTGGGGATGCCGAGGGCGTCGAGCACGAGTCCTGCCCGCACCCCCGTGCCCCCGAGCGTGATCCGGTGGACGAAATGCGAGACGAAGGACTCGATGACCTCTGACGACGTCACGAAACGTTCGGCACCCGCACCCGACGCCAGGTAAGCGAGAACCGCCACCAGCAGCGAGCGCTCGTCGGTGATCGGCGCCGTCGTGGTGAGCTCGTGCCGCCGCACACCGTGATCGAGAGCGAGCCTGTCGATCACCGCCGGATCCCACACCAGCTCGTAGTCGACGGTGCCGCCGAGCCCGAGCACGAAGGTTCTGCCCACGTCGCCTCTCTCCTCCCCCATGCCCCTGCTCAGTACAGTGCTGCCTTGCCGTCCGCCCCGAACAGGTCGATCTTCTCCGCAGCGGTGATCTTCATGGCCTCGAGCGCGGCCGGCTGGATCGCGTTCGGCTCGCGCAGACGCTCGTCGGTGCCGAGGATCTGGCGCATCCGATTGTGGTACGAGACCTTGATATCACTCGAGATGTTGATCTTGTTGACGCCCAGCTCGACCGCACGGCGAAGCTCTGAATCCGGGTTCGAGGAACCTCCATGCAGCACGAGAGGGATCCCGACGGCGGCTTTGATCTCCTCGAGAAGATCGTGCCGCAGTTCGGGGTTCTTGTCGCTCGGGTACAGGCCGTGAGAGGTGCCGATCGCGATCGCGAGACTGTCGACGCCGGTCTCCTCGACGAAGCGCACGGCATCCGCCGGATTCGTGTAGATGATCTCCGCCGCCCCCGATTCGCCGTAGCTGTCGTTCGCGCCGATCGTGCCGAGCTCGCCTTCGACCTGGATGCCCACCGCGTGGGCGGCGTCGACGACCTTGCGGGTGAGGGCGACGTTCTCGTCGAACGGCAGCAGCGAGGCGTCGATCATCACGGAGGTGAAGCCGGCCTTGATGGCCGTGATGATCTGCTCGTAGCTGCCGCCGTGATCCCAGTGGATCGCCACCGGCACGCTCGAGCGGTGCGCGCGGGAATGCATCGCGGCGACCAGATCTGTGGTGATGTGCGAGACCTCGTCCGGGTGGATCGCGATGATGACCGGGGCGGACTTCTCCTCGCTGATGTCCATGATCCCGTTGAACATCGCCCAGTCGCTGATGTTGAACGCGGGGATGGCGAAGTTGTTCGCGTTCGCGACGTCGAGGATGGATTTTCCGGTGTAGAGCACGTGATTCTCCTGTTTCGTGGTGGTGTGTGTGCGTCAGCGGGCGACGTCAGCTCTTCACGGACCCCGCCGTGAGGCCGCTGATGAAGTACCGCTGGAAGAAGAGGAAGAGGATGAGCACGGGGATCGACCCGAGCACGCTCATCGCCATGATCTGATTCCACTCGTACGAGTGCTGGCCCATGAGCAGCTGGATGCCGATCGGAACAGTGCGCATGTCGATCGTGCGGGTGAGCGTGAGTGCGAAGAGATACTCGTTCCACGCGATCATGAACGTGTAGATCCCGATCGAGACGATGCCGGGGATCGAGATCGGCACCAGCACGCGCCAGAGGGCGGTCATCGAGCCGGCTCCGTCGACCCGGACGGCTTCGTCGAGCTCCTTCGGGAGGGTGTTGAAGTAGCCGGTCATCATGATGATCGCGTAAGGGAGCGTGAACACCATGTAGGTCAGGATGAGTCCCGGGTACGAGTTGTACAGCCCGAGCGCCACCATCAGCCCGAAATACGGGATCAGAAGCGTGATCGGCGGGACCGCCTGCACGCTGACGATGATGACGTTCAGAATCCGTTTGCCGCGGAAGTCGAAGCGGCTGAACGCGTATGCCGCCTGGATGGCGACGAGCAGAGTGAGGACGGTCACGGCTCCGGCGACGATGTAGCTGTTCAGGAAGAACCGCATCGTCTCGGGGTTGGTGAAGATCGCGATGTACGCGTCGAACGAGAACGTGTCGGTGATCAGGCGCGGCGGCAGCTCGAAGATCTGCGTGTTCGACTTGAACGAGCTCGACAGCATCCACAGCACGGGGCCCGCTGCGAACACGGCCCCGAGGATCAGGCCGATCATCAGGCCGGCCTTTGCGGCGCGACGCTGACTCTGCACGGTGAGAGCCATGGTCAGTCCCTCGCTTTCTGGTGACGGACGTAGAAGACGGCGAGGACCATCGACATGGCGAGGACCAACACGGCGGACGTCGCCGCGAGCGAGAAGTCGTACTTGGCGAAGGCGAGCTTGTAGGTGAAGGTGCTGAGCACTTCGGTGACGTCGATCGGGCCCCCGCCCGTGGTCATCCAGATGAGCGCGAACTGCTGAGAAGTCCAGATGAGGTCGAGCAGCACGAGGCTGACGATGATCGGCCGCAGCTGCGGGATCGTCACGTTCCAGAACCGCTGGATCGCCCCCGCACCGTCGACCGTCGCCGCCTCGTTCAGCTCGTTGGGGATGCCCTGAAGACCGGCGAGGAGACTCACCATGAAGAAGGGGTAGCCCGCCCAGATGTTGATGAAGATGATGGTCCCCAACGCGAGCTGCGGGGAGGCGAGCCATTCGATATCGGTGTTGAGCAAGAAGTTCACGACACCGTTCGGCGCGAGGAGCATGCGCCACAGGACGGCGATCACGGCGACGGTGAACAGCCACGGGAGGATGTACAGCGCCCGGAAGAACGAACGCGAGAAGCGTCCGAGGAGCGGGCTGTTCAGCATCATCGCGAAGCCGAGACCGAGGACGAGATGCGCGATCACGCTCGCGACCGTGAAGAGGATCGTGTTGCCGGTGGCCTTCCAGAAGCCGGGGTCCGAGAGGATCTCGACATAGTTCGCGACGCCGACGAAATGCGGCGACTTGTTCAGGATCACGTTGTCCTGGAACGAGTAGCCGATCACCATGACGATCGGAACGATCATCAGCACGAACAGCAGGATGAGGGTCGGCGAGAGGAAGGCGTACGACTCGGTGGTCTTGCGCAGCTGGCGGCGTCTGCGGGACAACGAGACTCCGGTGACGATCACCTCGGTGTCGTCCGTGGTTCTGAGGCTCATGGGGAACCGATGCTCCTTGGTTGGTCGGGTGCCGCATCGCATCTCGCGATGCGGCACCCCGTTCATGCGGCGAGGAGGAGGATCAGAACTCCGCCTTCCACGCCTCCTGCGCCTTCTTCAGCGCGTCGTCGACCGACTGCTGGCCGTCGAACGCCGCCTGCAGCTGCTCTCCGAGCTGCCGCATGAGCTCTTCCGCGACGGGCAGTCCGGTGAACTCGTTGGCGGGGTAGCCGGCCTGATAGATCTCGAAGGCCTTCTTGAACAGCTCGTCGTCGTTCACGAAGTCGGGAACCGACTTCGAGTTGCCGGGGAACGCCTTCGCCATGGTCGACAGCTCGGAGTTCGTGTCCTCGCTCATCAGGAACTCGACCAGCTTGAAGGCCGCTTCCTTGTGCTCGGAGTTCTCGGCGACGCCGATGCCCCAGGACGCGTAGGGGATGCCGCGCTCGCCGTCGTATCCGTCGTCGGCGGGAAGCGCCGAGATCGAGAACTTCAGATCGGGGTTGGTCTCGCGGATCAGGTTGATGTGCGCCAACGAGTCGATCATCATGCCCACGCGGCCGTTGGTGAACTCCTCGACCTTGTCCTGCTCTTTCATGGTGAAGGAACCGGAGGCGATCGAGCCGTCGTTCCAGAGGTCGCTGATGAAGTCGACCGCGGAGGTGACGTCGTCGTTGGTCAGGTCGGGCTGACCGTCTTTCAGCATCGACCCGCCGGATGCCCAGACCCAGGACATGACGTCGTTCTGCACGCCGTTGGGGGCCTCGAGCGACAGCGGGAGCACCCAGCCGGAGGCGTCGCCGCCGAGGGCGGAGACCTTGGCCGCGGCGTCTGCGAACTCGGTGCGAGTGGTCGGCGGCGCCGTGACGCCGGCTTCGGCGAGCAGAGTGTCGTTCGTGAACATCGGGTAGACGAAGTTCACGACCGGGATCATGTAGGTGCTGCCGTCGACCTGGATCTGGCTCGCCAGTTCGCTGTCGTCGTAGTCGTATTCCTTCATCAGCGCGCTGAGATCGGCGATGACGCCCTGAGACGCGAAATCGTTCACCCATGCACCGTCGAGACCGACCACGTCCGGCATCGTGCCCGACGCGGCACCCGCGAACAGCTGCTCCTTGGTGGAGGCGTACGGGCCGCTGACGAGCTCGACCTTGATGCCCGGGTTCTCCTCTTCGAACTTGTCGATCAGAGCACGGAACTCGCCGTCGGGGAGCTCAGGCTCCCACCACTGCGCGAACTCGATCGTGACGTCTCCCCCGTCTCCGCCCTCGGTGCCGGCGTCTCCACCGGAGCAACCGGAGATCGCCAGGACCGAGACGACTGCAGTGGCAGCGCCGGCCAGCGTGAGAATGCGTCGGCGTGCTCGCCCCATTGTGATCATCACTTCTCCTCTTCGAGATCGTGCCGCATCACGCGCTTCGGGTGCTCGTTCATGCGGTTTTACGCCATGTTATGCCGTGCTTTGCAAGAACGTCAAGAGGGACTTGCAGAAAAATCCGGCTGCAGCTGGCATCCGAGGTGGACCAGAAACGCGGCTTACATACGTCGATCTGCTGTTTTATGCCGGAGTACGCTTGTTATCGGCCCCGGATGTGCTAGAGATATCTGCATGGAAGCACCGGGAACATCTGCCAGACGTCGACTCCCCGCGGGACGGAAGGCGGACCTCGCCGCCTACGTCGAGCAGGCGGGAGAGGTGACCGTGGGCGATCTGGCCGAGCATTTCGGCGTGTCGATCGACACGATCCGCCGCGATCTGGATCAGCTCGATCGCGAGGGCGTCGTGATACGTACGCACGGCGGCGCGGTGAGCGCAGCGGACGGACAGCCGAAGGATCGCGCTCTCGACGTGCGCCTGCGCATGCAGACCGAGGAGAAGGACAAGATCGCCCGGCTCGCCGCGGGGCTGATCGACGACGGCGCCGTCATCATGCTGAACGCGGGGACCACGACCCTCGCCCTCGCGAGGGCCCTCCGCAACCATCACGACCTCACGATCGCCACGAACAATCTCAGGATCCCTGCGGAGATCGCCCCCTCCGCCTTCCGGGATCTCTACGTCTTCGGCGGCGCCGTGCGCGCGATCACGCAGGCGACGACGGGGCCGGTGGCGTTCCGCATGACAGCCGGCGGACCGGAAGTCGACATCCGCTGCGATCTGGCGCTGATCGCCGTCGGCGCCGTCGATCAGAACGGCTACTCGACATCGAACC
Source organism: Microbacterium sp. ZW T6_19 (assembly GCF_044987465.1). Classification (NCBI taxonomy): domain Bacteria; kingdom Bacillati; phylum Actinomycetota; class Actinomycetes; order Micrococcales; family Microbacteriaceae; genus Microbacterium; species Microbacterium sp. ZW T6_19. The sequence goes on from NZ_JBJDRH010000012.1 coordinate 42,696, forward strand.
TCGGCGACGCCGCCATGATGGGCGAGATGATCCAGAGAGCGGAGCGGGTCGCCGTTCTGGCCGACTCTTCGAAGTTCGACCGGCGCCTGTTCGCGCAGGTGACTCCACTCGACCGGGCGGACTTCCTCGTCACCGACACTCCCCCGGGCGGCGAGCTCGCCGCGGCTCTCGCGCAGGCGAAAGTCGATGTCGTCAGCTCGTGAGCCCCATCGGTCAGGAATCGAGAAGTCCTGACCCGGCCGCCGGCAATACCGTCTGAGACATGAACAGCACGATCGATTCCCTCACCCTCGACGTTCCGAATGTCACCGCAGCCCAGGCCTTCTACGACGAGGCCTTCGACCTCGGCGGGCGGCTGCGACTGCGCACAGCGGATACCGCCTCCTCAGGATTCCGCGGATACACGCTCTCGCTCATCGTCGCGCAGCCCGCTGATGCGCGTCTCCTGTTCGATGCCGCTGTGGCGGCCGGGGCTTCGATGCGCAAACCCGCGGCGAAGTCGCTCTGGGGCTTCGGGGGCGTGGTCGAGGCGCCCGACGGAGCGCTCTGGAACATCGCGACCTCGTCGAAGAAGGACTCCGCTCCGGCGACGAAGAGCTTCGACGACCTCGTGCTGCTGATCGGAGCCGCCGATGTCCGCGCCAGTCGCGCGTTCTACACCGAGCAGGGATTCGAGGTGCGCAAGAGCTTCGGCAGCTACGTCGACTTCGATACCCCGAAGGGCACGATCGGCCTCGGACTGTACAGACGTGCGGCCCTCGCGAAGTCCGCAGGAGTGTCCGCGGAAGGCAGCGGCTCGCACCGGATCACCGTACATGGCACGCCGGGTTCGGCCGAGGATCCTGACGGATTCGTCTGGTCGCCCGTGGAGGTGTAAGGCGCGGCATCCGCACCGCCTGGCTGCTTCCCGTCGGTGTGGGTGCCGGATGCCGGCCTCCGCCCGTCCGAGGTGCGCCGCGATGCCGCCTTCTCTCAAGAAGAGGACCACACCGCGCACCTCGACGCAGCGACCGCCGCTGCCCGCCGCGCCGGGGACGACACGCGCATGCGCGCCCAACCGAGGTGCGCTCCAATGCCGCCTTCTCCCAAAGAGAGCGACCGCAACACACACCTCGACGCAACGGTCAGGACGCGGCATCCAAAGCATCCCTGCCCTGCATCCGGTCGCACCACCGAACTTGGTGCGCTCAGGAGCCGAGGTGCGCCTCGATGCCACCTTCTCTCAAGAAGGCGACCGTACCGCGCACCTCGACGCAACGGCCGCTGCGCGGCCCCGCCCCGCGCGTCGTGTCAGGGAGTCGGGGCCCCGCACATGACGAAGGCCGCCGGGTCTCCCCCGGCGGCCTTCGTGCGTCGTCACTCCGCGTCGAGGTCCGTCTCGAGCAGGGCGACGAGCTCGTCGAGAGCCTGGTCCGCGCCGTCGGCGTCGGACCGCAGAGTAACGACCGATCCCTTCGCCGCTCCGAGGCCCATCAGCGCGAGGATGCTGCCGGCGTTGAGCTCGGCCCCGCCCTCGACCGAGATCGTGATCGGGATGCCCTTCTCCTTCACCGCTGACACGAAGAGCTTCGCGGGGCGGGCGTGCAGTCCGGAGCTGCTGGCGATGGTGGCCTGGCGTTCGGTCATTTCTGTTCTCCTTTGAGTGGTGTCGATGGTCAGGCTGCGACGGCTTCGGCGGCCGGCGTCTTCGCGCCCACGAAGCGCTTCAGTGCGACGACGGCGAGTGCACTCACGATCGTGCCCGCTGCGAGGGCGATAAGGAAGCCCCAGACGGGATTGATCGCGAAGAAGACGAAGATGCCGCCGTGCGGGGCCAGCGACTGGACCGCGAACACCATGCTGAGGGCGCCGGTGAGCGCACCGCCGAGCATCGACGCCGGGATCACGCGCAGCGGGTCGGCCGCCGCGAACGGGATCGCGCCCTCGCTGATGAACGAGGCCCCGAGCAGCCATGCAGCGACGCCGTTCTCGCGCTCCACGGTGGTGAAACGGCGGCGGTCGAGCACGGTCGATGCGAGCGCCATGGCCAGAGGCGGCACCATGCCGGAGCACATCACGGCAGCCATGATGAGGTACGGCGCCGGGTTGTCGGCGGTGGCCGAGGCGAGCCCCGCGGTCGCGAACGCGTAGGCGACCTTGTTCACCGGCCCGCCGAGGTCGAAGCACATCATGAGGCCGAGGATCACGCCGACGAGGACGATGCCCGAGGTGCCGGCGAGACCGGTCAGCCACTCGTTCATGACCTGCATGAGCCAGGCGATCGGGCGGCCGAGGAACAGCAGCAGCAGTCCGGACGCGACGATCGACGCCAGCAGCGGGATGATCACGACAGGCATCAGGCCGCGGAGCCACCGCGGCGCCTCGATGCGCCCGATCGCGGCAGCGATGAAACCGGCGAGCAGACCGCCCACGATGCCGCCGATGAAGCCCGCGTTCATGAGCACGGCCACGGCACCGGCGACGAAGCCGGGCGCGAGGCCCGGACGGTCGGCGATCGCGAAGGCGATGTAGCCCGCGAGCGCCGAGACCAGGAAGCCCATCGACGTCGATCCGATCATGAAGAAGACCGAGCCGAGGTACTGGCCGAGGCCTCCGTCGGGCAGAGCCCACAGCGCGTTGTTCAGCACGACGTCCTTCGCGTGCTCCGTGACGTTGTAGCCGCCGAACAGGAAGCCGAGCGCGATCAGCAGTCCGCCGCCGGCGACGAACGGGATCATGTAGCTGACACCCGTGAGCAGGATCCGCTGGATGCGGCGGCCGAGCGACTGCGAGCCCGCAGGAGTCGCAGCGGACGAGGTGGCCGCGGCCCCGGAGACTCGAGGAGCTGCGGGATCCTTCGACGCGGCGATCGCCTCGGCGATCATCTGCTTCGGCTCCTCGATCCCTCGCTTGACGCCCGAACGCACGACCGGCTTGCCGGCGAAGCGCTCCGGCTGGCGCACGTCGACGTCGACCGCGAAGATCACGGCATCCGCCTCGTCGATGACGCTCTGCGGCAGCGGCTTGTATCCGCTCGAGCCCTGAGGCTCGACGATGAGGTCCACGCCCTCGGACTTGCCCGCAGCCGTGAGCGCATCCGCAGCCATGAACGTGTGCGCGATGCCGGTGGCGCAGGCCGTGACGGCGACGATGCGAGCCCGGGGTGCGGCATCGGATGCCGGAGCCGGTGCACTCTCAGCGGGAGCGGCGGCTGGCGTCGCAGCAGGCCCCTCCCCGATCGCCGCGTCGACGATCGCGACGATCTCGTCAGGGGTGTCCGCCGCGCGCAGCGCGCCCGTGAACTCGTCCTGCATGAGGCTGCGCGCGAGCTTCGAGAGAATCGCGAGGTGCGCTTCGGCCGCCGTGTCGGGCGCGGCGATGAGGAACACCACGTCGGCGGGACCGTCGGGAGCTCCGAAGTCGACGCCCGGCGCGAGACGCGCGAAGGCGAGCGTGGGCGTGGTCACCGAAGCGCTCTTCGCGTGCGGGATCGCGATGCCGCCGGGCAGTCCGGTCTCGTCCTTCTGCTCGCGTGCCCAGGCGTCGTCGAACAGGGCTTGACCGCTGTCGGCTCTGCCCTGTGCCGCGACGCGGTCGGCGAGTGCGCGGATGACCGCCGCCTTGTCTGCACCGAGGTCAGCATCGATGCTGACGAGCTCGGCGGTGATGGTGTCGGACACGATGACCTCCAGTGGTCGTGGGATTACAGGGAACGGACGGCGATGTCGCCGGTGCCGAGATCGGCGGGGGTGGGCGCCTGGGTTCCAGGCAGGGATGCCGCGGCGGCGCCGTAGCGGATGGCCGACTGCAGTCGAGCCGCCGGTGCGAGGCCGGTGAGCTCGGCGAGCAGGTAACCGGCGAGCGAGCTGTCTCCGGCTCCGACGGTGCTCGCCACCTTGATTCGAGGAGCTTCGGCGAACCATGCCCCCTCAGCGGTGACCAGCACGGCCCCGGCGCCGCCCAGAGTCACCAGAGCGGATGCTGCGCGCGCGGGGACGATGCGACGGGCGACGCGATGGACCGCATCCGCGAGCACCCCCTCATCGAGCGCGAGGCCGGTGAGTTCGACGAGTTCCTCGTCGTTCGGCTTGATGAGATCGGCGGCACCGCGCTCGACGACCTCGCGCAGCGCCGGCCCCGAGGTGTCGACGGCGATGCGCGGCGCATCCCCGCCCCAACGCGTACGGACGGCCTCCGCGATATCGACGTAGAACGAGTCGGCCACGCCTCCCGGCAGAGAGCCCGCGAGCACGAGCCAGCGGGCGCCTTCGCAGGCTTCCACGACCGCCGCGGTGACGGCCACCGCATCAGCATCGGCCAGAGGTTCACCCGACAGGTTGATCTTCGTGGTGACGCCCTCGTGGTCGGCGATCGTGAGGTTCGTGCGGACGTGGCGTGCAACGGGGACGGCCCTCATCGGAACACCGGCCGCGGCGACGATGGGGCCGTAGGGATCGTCGACAGCGATGGGCAGGACCGCGATGGTCTCGACGCCTGCGACCGCGACCACACGCGAGACGTTGACGCCTTTGCCTCCGGCGTCCTCGCGAACCGAGTCGGCGGTCTGCACCTCTCCGGGTCGCAGCGCGGCGCCCAGTGTGATGGTGCGATCCAGTGCGGGGTTCGCGGTGAAGGTGACGATCATGCGATCCAAACCTCCACTCCTGCGTCGGCGAGAGCCGCGCCGAGGGCGGCGGGCGGTTCTGCATCCGTGACGAGGACGTCGATGTCCTCCAGCGAGGCGAACGTCACGAGCAGTTCCCGGTCGTGCTTGCTCGCATCGGCGACGACGATCACACGACGCGCGGACTGCACGATCGCGGTCTTGACAGATGCCTCGTCGGGATCGGGCGTACTGAGCCCGAAGTCGGCGGAGACCCCGTTGGTGCCGATGAACGCGACGTCAGGACGGAGCCGGCGGATGGCGCTCACCGTCTCGACGCCGACGGCCGCGGCGGTGATGCCGCGGATGCGTCCGCCGATCACCGTGAGAGAGACGTCGTCGGTCGCCGCGAGAGCCGGTGCGATCGTGAGCGAGTGAGTGACTGCTTCGATGGGCCGGCTGCCCTGCTGCACCGCGCTCAGGCGCTCGGCGAGTCCCGCCGCGACAGCGGCGGTGGTCGTGCCCGCGTCGATGAAGACGGAACCGTGGAACCCGGGGCCGAGAGCCGTGAGCGCCCGTTCGGCGATCGCGTTCTTGGCAGCGCCGTGGCGGCTCGCACGCTCGACGACGGTCGGTTCGCTCGTGCTGTCGGCGTCTTTCGCGACCGCTCCGCCGTGCACTCGTACGAGAGATCCGGCCTCTTCCAAGACGGCGAGGTCACGACGCACGGTCTCGGTCGTCACGTCGAAACGGTGGGCCAGGTCGACCACGGCCACGCGGCCCTCTTCGACCAGGATCCGTTCGATGCGCTGCTGGCGCTCCACTGCGTACATGCCGACTCCGTTGACGGGGATTTGTTTCCCACACATTACAACAAAGAACAACACAAACACAAGAAGTCTTCGGAGCCATCCCCACAACGACGAAGGCCGCCGGGATCACTCCCGACGGCCTTCGTCTCTCCCCCCGAGGGGGCCTCAGATCATCGTGGTCAGAACCAGCCGGTCAGCAGATCCCAGAGCCAGTCGATGATGTCCTTGATGATGCCGCCCGAACGGTTGACGGTGACCGTGGCGGTCGCCTCGTCTCCATCGGCTTGCGCCACTGCGACGGTGTACTTGCCGGGCTGCGTGCCCTTCGGAACAGTGACGGATGCCGTGAACGAGCCCTCGGCGCCCACCTGGACGGTGCCGACCGAGATGGGTTCGCCCTTCTTGGGCCGCAGCTGCACGGTCACCGTCTCGCCCGGCTGGTAGCCGGTTCCGGAGATCGTGAGCTTCTTGCCCGCGGCCACCTTCGACGAGTCGAGCGTGATCGCGCCGTTGAACTCCGGCTCGGGCTCGCCCGTGATGGTGAACGGCACGTGCGCCGTGGTTCCGGTGCCCGCGACCGAGACGGTGAGCGACTGCTCTCCGTACACGCCGTCGGGAACCGCGAACGTCAGCACTGCGCGACCGACCTCATCCGTGGCCGTGACCACCGTGGGATCGACGGCGCCGGTCGCGAGAACCGTGTCGCCCAGCGTCAGCGAGACCTCGCCGGGCGCCGGCTCGCCGGCGCTGAACGCGAGAGACGACAGCGAGACGGTCACCTGGTCACCGGCGCTGTAGCCGTCGGCGTCCGCTGCGCTGACCGTGACGCCGACGGCACGCTGCGCGTAGTCGGGCGTGGCCGTCTTGTTCGCGTCGAACCAGTCGACCATCGACTGCAGGTCGATCTTGCCGGTGTCGCGCTTGCCCGCGCCGAGCTTGAAGGAGGCGAAGTTGTCGCCACCCCCGGCCAGGAACGAGTTCGCGGCCACCGTGTAGTTCGCGGCAGGGTCGACCGGAGCACCGTTGAGCGTCATCGACGTGATGTGCGATCCCTGCGCGGCGGCCGGGTCGTAGGTGTAGCTGAGCTCCTTCGACACGCCGAGCTTCAGGAACGGACGCGCGGAGCCGGCGGGCTGCCACTGCTCCTCGAGAACGCTCTTCAACTGGGCACCGGTCAAGGTCAACGTCACCAGCGTGTTGGCGAACGGCTGCACCGTCGCCGCCTCGCGGTAGGTGACGTTGCCGTCGGGGTCGCTCGCGCCGGTCGAGGCGAACGTGAGGTTCGCGCGGATGCCGCCGGGGTTCATCAGCGCCAGGTCGGCACCGGTGGACCACTTCTGCACGTCGGCGACGAAGTTGCCGATGGTGGACTCGCCACCACGGTTCTCCGTCTTGCCGTCGCTCTGGCGGGCCCGGTTGAAGTCGCCCGTGATGTCTCCGACCTTGACGGCGCCGAGCACGTCGGCTTCGGCCTTCGCCTTCGCGACGATGTCGGCGACCGCGGGGTCCGCCGGATACTGAGCCACGCCGCCCACGACGAGAGGCTTGATCTCATTGGTGATCGAGATCAGGTCCTTCGTCTTCGGGTCGACCTGGAGGTTCATCAGCCCCAGGTTCTCGCCGTACTGACCCGCCGAGACGACCGGGCGGCCGTCGATGACGTGGTTGTACGCGAGGTGCGTGTGCGCCGAGACGATCGCGTCTACGTCGTCGTCCACCCCGTAGACGATCTCACCGAGAGGCGAGTCGGGGGTGATGCTGGCGACGTCAGTGGTCGTCGCGCCCTCGTGAACGAGGAGGATGACGACATCCGCCTCGCCGTTGGCGTCGTCCCCGTCGCGCAGATCGTCGGCCACGGCGTTCACCGAGTCCACGATGCTGCGCACCTCGAGATCCTTGATCCCTTCAGGTGACACGAGGGAGTCGAGATCCTCCGTGACGGCTCCGACGAAACCGACGCGCACGCCGTCGAGCTCCTTGACCCAGGCCGGGGCGAGCGCGGGCTCTCCCGTCTCGGTGAGGAACACGTTGGAGGAGATGTACTCCCAGTTCGCCCTCTCCTGGACGCGATCGCGCAGATCGGCCCAGCCCTGGTCGAACTCGTGGTTGCCCGCAGCGCTGACGTCGAGACCGGCCGCGTTCAGCGCGTCGATCGTCGGGTTGTCGTCGTTGATGAAGGAGGTGAACGTCGACGCGCCGATCAGGTCGCCGGCTCCGGCGAAGATCGTGTTCGGGTTCTCCGCACGGAACTGCTTCACCGCACCAGCGAGGACAGCGGCGCCGGCAGCGGCCCCGTCAGCCTCGATGCGGCCGTGGAAGTCGTTCACCGTGACGACGTCGATGCTCACCGGAGGAGTGGTCGCCGAGACGCCGATGAGAATCGGGTCGTGGTCGCTGGAGCGGAACGGCGTGCCTGCCTCGGTGGCGCCGAACGCGTAGCCGCGGTCGCTCCACTCGGGCGAGTTGATGCTCCAGACTCCGGCGCCGGTGATCGACGACACGAGCGAGGGCGACGCGATGACGTGGTCGAGCGATCCGACCTCTCCGTCGAACGAGTAGGTGTGCTCCTCTGGGGCCTTCTCGCGCGCGACGTCGCTCCAGCCTGCATCCGTGAACACCTGGATCGGATCTTCCTTGGCGTAGGCGTTGAAGTCGCCGATCAGCAGGATGTCGCTGCTGCCCGTCTTCTCTTCGATCGTCTGGGTGAACGAGAGGATCGAGTTCGCCTGCGCCACACGTGCGGGGTTGAAGAAGCCCTGCTCGTCGGCGGGCACGGGCGTGCCGTCCTTCGGGTCGGACTTCGACTTCAGATGGTTCGAGACGACGGTGACGATACGGCCGTCGACGTCGAACGCCTGAGCGATCGGCTCGCGGGCATTGCCCCAGACGGTCTCGTCGACGACGGTCATGGCATCGCCCACAGGCGAGACCGCGCCCTTCTTGTAGATGATCGCGCTCGTGATGTAGTCGGTGATCGCGGCGTTGTTCAGCGCATCCGGCGTGTGCACGTAGGCCCACACCTCGCTGCCCGCATCGGCGTTGAGGCCGTCGACGAGGTCGGCGAGCGCCGAGTCGAGCGTGCCGCCGAGTTTGATCGAGTTCTCGATCTCCATCAGCGAGACGATGTCGGCGCCCAGACCGTTGATCGCCGAGACGATCTTCGACTTCTGGATCGCGAACTGCGCGGCATTCGCGGCACCGCGCGCATTGGAGTTCTCGCTCGACAGCGTCGTGAAGTAGTTGTAGACGTTGAACGATGCGACCTGCACGTCTCCGCCGACGGTCGGAGCGGATGCCGGACGAGGGTTGGTCGCGGTGAAGCCCACCTTGAGATCGGACGACGACGTGTTGTCGATCGGCACGACCGGCTGCAGACGCCAGTCGTCGAAGCTCCACTGCAGCACGTAGCCGTTGTCGCCGAAGTCGACGGTGTCGCCGTTGCGGACCACCACGTCCTTCGTGAAGTACGGCTGCTCGTTCGGGTGGTTCTTGTTCGTGACCTGGATGGACCAGCCGTCGTCGAGCAGGATGCGGTTCGCGCGATTGCCTGCGGTGATCGCGGCGGCGTCGGCGCCGGGCAGTGCGGCCTCGGTGCTCTTCTGGGCGAGACCCCCGCCGACGTTCAGCCACAGCGCGCCGTAGTTGTACAGCTGGTGGCTGGATGCCACGCGGTAGGTGCCCGTGGGAGCGACGTACATGCTCTCGTACTGCTCCCGCGCGGCGCCGAGCACGGTGTCGGCGAGCGGGGTCGCGGCGGGGACGCCGGCGCCCGGCTGCACGACCGTGATGGCGGAGAGGGCGGCCGGGTTGATCTGCGTCTGCCCGAAGTACTCGCTCACGGAGCCGGTCACGGAGACGAGGTCGCCGATCGCCAATGTCGGCGCGAGCGCGTTCAGGTACACGAAGAGACCGTCTGAGGCGCCGGGGGTCGCGTCAGCGGCTCCGCCGGATCCGGCGGTCTGGATGGTGACGCCCGCGTAGCCGCCGGTGCGGTAATCGGCGGTGACGACACCCTCGACGGTGACGGTCTTGCCGTTCAGCGGCGAGACGTCGGTCGTGCCCTGCACCTCGGCGATGGTCGCCTTGGTCGGCTCCGTCCCGGGATCGGTGCCCGGGTCGGTACCGGGATCGGTGCTGCCCGACGCCGTGGGGGTGATGGTGGCCGACAGGGTGAAGTCCGCCGCGTTGCTGTCGGTGTCGACACCGCTCGTGCGGTTCAAGGACTTCACGTCGGTGTTGCCGGTGGGCGGGGTCGCCGCAGCGCCCTCGAACGTGTTGGAGGTGCCGTAGCCGAGCACGTCGATGACGCCGGCCTGACCCACGACGGAGCCGGGCGTGAGCGTCACGGCCGCCGTGCCGTCGACGAGGGCGAGCGTGCCGTTGGTGCCGCTCGGATTGAGAGTGCTGACGGCATCCGCCTTGGGAAGAGCCGCGCCGTTCGCGCCGTTGCTTCCCGCCTGCACGAGGTAGTGACCGCCGGCCGGGATCGAACCCGAGAGCGCGGCGACGCCGTTCGATGCGCCCGTGCCCGTCGACGAGCGGTACTGCAGCGACTTGCCGTCGAGCGAGATGGCCTGGGTTGTCGGGTTGTACAGCTCGACGAACTTGTTGACGTAGGCGGCACCGGCGCTGCCGCCGGAGAGATAGGCCTCGTTGATGACCACGCCGGTTCCGTCGGGGCTGGCGTAGGCGGGCGCGGCGACCAGTGAGCCGAAGCCGAGAGCTGCGACACAGGTCACGGCGAGGACGCCGATGCGCCCGCGCCTTCTGGGTACTGACGCGACGCCCTTGCGGGCGTCGTCGTCGGGAGCGGGAATCATACGGCTGGTCTCCTCGGCGTTTCGGACTCGGGTCACGGTGAACTCTTGTGGGGTTCTGCCGTGGTGCACACTGGTCTCCCAGGGTGCACATATGTCTGTGAGCATACGGACGGCACCCGACATCATCAACGCTGTTTGCCGATTCGTCACCGAGTGCTCACCGGTCCGACAAACCGCTCGGAGGGAGCGCACAAAAGCGCCGCTCAGTTGCGCATTCTCCCCTGCGCGGATGCGCAGCTTCCCCGCGTGATCACTCCGTTCGCAACCGTGGCACGACGTTGCGGCGAGCCAGTCCGCCGAGCCACGAGAGGCTCGGCTTGGGCGAGCGTGCGAACGTCTCCCGATCGACCGCGACGAGTCCGAAGGTCGGCCGGAACGAGCCCCATTCGTAGTTGTCGAGCAGAGACCAGTGCAGGTAGCCGCGCACATCGCAGCCGTCCTCCATCGCGTCGGCCATCGCCGAGAGCGCACCCGTGGTGTAGTCGACCCGCCGCGTGTCGTCTGAGGTGGCCATGCCGTTCTCGGTGACCATCATGGGGATGCCGCCGGTGACCTCGTGCGTGTGCCGCAGCGCATGGCCGAGCGCTTCGGGATAGTACTCCCAGCCCGTCAGCGTGCGTTCGGTGCCTTCCGGCCAGGGCTGCGGCCCGAAGCCCTCGGCGTCGTCGGACGGGCCGATGATCGTGCGCAGATAAGACTGCACCCCGATGAAGTCGTCCTGCCGCGCCTGCTCGAGGAAGAAGTCCTCGCGAAAGTACTGCCATTCGTCGCGCTGTGTCTCCCACCCGGGGACCGCCTGGAACACCTGATTCGCGACCGACCACCCCGACTTCACCCCTCCGAACCCGCGCAGCACCTCGGTCGAGGCGTGGTGCGCGCTCGCGATCGCGCGGGCGAGGTACGGCGAGGGACCGGGGAAGTTCACGCCGTTCTCGGTGTCGATCCGCGCCTCGGTCTGGTTGACCATCATGTTCGGCTCGTTGATCGTGATCACCCAGTCGACATCGTCGAGGAGCGCGGTGCAGACCTCCGTGAACCTGCGGAACCGGTCGGTGCTCCGCTCGGAGTACCAGCCGCCGCTGTGCTCCCACCAGCGAGGGAACGTGAAGTGATGCAGCGTGACGACGGGTTCGACGCCGCGGTCCCGGCACGCATCGATCATGCGCCGGTAGTGGTCCAGCTGGGCGCGCGACACCACGCCTTCCTCGGGTTCGATACGAGCCCACTCGACTGAGAAGCGGTACGCCGTGAGTCCGGCATCCGCGAGGAGGGCGATGTCCTCCGGAAAGCGGTGGTAGGAATCGCAGGCGTCGCCCGACGGCTCGGGGATGGTCGATCCCGGCGCGTACTCGAGCTCCCAGTGCCCCGTGTTGACGTTGCCGCCTTCGATCTGGTGCGCGGCGGTCGCCGCCCCCCAGAGGAAACCCCGAGGTGCGGGGGTGTGTCCGGTCATGTGAGATGAATCCCTTTCTCGTGCTCTCAACGTGGGTGCCTCATTTGATGCCCGTCATCGTGATGCCCTGGACGAAGTGCTTCTGCATCGCGATGAAGAGCACGAGCACGGGGATCACGATCAGGAACGAGCCGGCCATCTGCAGACCGTAGTCGGCGCCGTGCCCGCCCGCCTCGGAGGAGAACAGGGCCAGGGACACGGGGAGCGTGTACATCGAATCGTCCTGGGAGATGATCAGCGGCCAGAGGAAGCTGTTCCACGACCCCATGAACGTGAAGATCGCCAGCGTCGCGAGAGGCGCCTTGCACAGAGGCAGCACGATCTGGAAGAAGGTGCGGAATTCTCCGGCCCCGTCGATGCGCGCGGCATCCAGCAGCGAGTCGGGGATCTCGAGCATGAACTGCCGCATCAGGAACACACCGAAGGCCCCGACCATCCCCGGGAGGATCAGCCCCCAGTAGGTGTTCACCATCCCGAGGTTCGCAATCAACACGAACTGCGGGATCAGTGTGACGATGCCCGGCACGAACATCGTCGACAGGACGACCACGATGATCGCGTTCTTCCCCGGGAACGTCATCTTCGCGAGCGCCCAGCCCACCATCGACGAGAAGAGCAGAGTCGTGGCGACGGTGGCGCCCGCGAGGATCACCGAGTTGAGGAACGGCCGGACGATGTCGAACTCGAACAGCCACGCCCTGAAGTTGTCGAGCGTCGGATGCTGCGGCCACCAGGTGACCGGCCGCGACATGATCTCCGCGTTCGTCTTGAATGCGCCGAGGACCATCCAGACGAACGGCAGGATGGTCGCCGCGAGCCCTACCGAGAGGACGACCAGGACGATGAGGTTGCCCCAGCGGAAGGCGGGGCGGTGCGTGCGTGCGAGTGTCATGGTCAGGTCCTCTGCCGGAAGAAGCGGAACTGGATGATCGCCAGGATGCCGACGAGGGCGAACAGGATGTAGGCGCCCGCCGCTCCGACCGAGTAGTTCCCGTATTTGAACTGGTTGTAGACCTGCAGCGCGATCGACGTGGTCGACTCCAACGGTCCTCCGTTGGTCATGACGAACGGCTCGTCGAAGAACTGCATGTAGCCCGTCGTGATCAGGATCGTGTTGAGGAGGATCGTCGGCATCATCATCGGGATCGTCACTCGGAAGAACTTCTGCCAGGCGTTGGCGCCGTCGATCGCTGCGGCCTCGTTGACCTCGGACGGGATGCTCTGCAGCCCCGCGAGGAAGATGACCATCGATCCGCCGATGTTGCGCCAGACCGCCATCACCGTGATCGCCACGAGAGCCGTGTTCGGATCGCTGAGCCAGTTGGGCCCGTCGATGCCGATCACGCCGAGGATCGTGTTGATGACTCCCGAGTCCTGGTACATGAGGCGCCAGACGACGGCCACGGCGACGATCGTGGTGATCACCGGGATGTAGTAGCCGACGCGGAAGAAGGTCGCCACGCGGCGGCTCACCGAGTTGAGCAGGACGGCGAGCACCAGCGCGATGAACAGAGTGACCGGCACTCCGAGAACCACGAAGAACAGGGTGTTGCGCAGCGCGCGGAGGAAGGACTCGTCGGTGAGCACGGTCACGAAGTTCGCGAATCCGACGAAGTCGACGTTGAACGGCGTCCTGATGTCGCGCGCGCGGAGATCGGTGAACGCCATGGCGAGCGAGCTCACCAGCGGGATCAGTCCGAACGTCCCGAACGTCAGGACGAAGGGTGCGACGAACACCCAGGCGATGAAGGCGGAACGCCGCCGCTGGGCGGCCAGGGAAGTCACCTTCCCCGGCCGTTGCGGACGGGCGGCGCTCACCATCCGAAGCCGATCGAATCGGCCTGGGCCTGGATCTCCTTCGCCGCCTCTTCACTCGTGATCTGGCCGCTGGCGACCTGCTCGGAGTACTTGCCGAGGAGGTCTGAGATCTGCGACCACGCGGGATAGTTCGGCATCGCGACCGTGTCCTTCATCTGCTCCATGAGCGTCTGCGTGACCGGATTCTCCTGAATCGCCGGGAGGTCACCGGCCGCGATGTTCGCCGGGAGCTCGTTCTGCAGTGTGAACCACTGCTCCTGCTGCTCCTGCTCGCCCACCCAAGACAGGAACGACCACGCGGATGCCTTGTTGTCGGATGCCGAGAAGACGCCCAGATTGCCTCCGCCGATGTACTGGTCATTGCTGCCGCCAGGACCGGTCGGGAAGACGCTGTATCCGACCGAGTCGAGCGTGAAGTCCGCCGGCGCGGTTCCCGCCTCGATCGCCTCGCTGAACACGTCGAGCATCCACGGCCCCGAGATGAACATGGGTGTACCGCCGTTCTCGAACGTGGCGTCGGTCTTCTCGAGAGGGGCTTCGCCACGCTGGAAGAAGCCGGCGTAGAAGTCGAGCGCGGACACCAGCTCCGGAGTGTCGATGGTCCACTTCTCGCCGTCCGTCAGCGAGCCGCCGGCCTGGGCGTCGAAGGGCACGAGGACCTGAGCAGGCTGCTCGACCGGACGAGGCAGGTTGATGCCGTAGGTCCCCCCGGGACGCGCCTGGAACGCGGCGGACATGGTCTCGACGTCCTCCCAGGTCTTCGGCGCCGAGAGGCCGAGCTCGGCGGCGATGTCCTTGCGATAGAAGAGGAAGCGGGTCTCCACGTACCAGGGCATCGCGTACACCCCGTCCTCGCCGGTGGCCGAGTCGATGGCGGCAGGATAGAAGTCATCGGTGTCATACACGCCGTCGGGCACCTCGTCGACAGCACCCATGCCGATGATCGTGGCGGTCTGGTCGCTGCCGGTCATGATGATGTCGGGTCCGGTTCCCGCCGCGGTCGCCGTCTGCACCTTCGTGATGACCTGGTCCCAGGGAACGTCCGTGACCTTCAACGTGGCGTCGGGATTCGCCTTGAGCCAGGGCTCCGCGAGAACCTCGAGGTTCTCGGCGTGGCCTCCGGCCGTCCAGACCTCGATCACGCCGTCGGCCTCGCCCTCCGCGGCCGGGGCGACGGATCCGTTCTCCCCCGCGCCGTCTTCGGCTCCGCGGCCGCATCCGGAGAGGACCAACGCGGCTCCGAGAGCGATCGCGGTGACTGTGGTGACTCGCAAACTGCGCATGCGCACTCCTTCGTGTTTCCGACATGCCGGTCCGAAATTTCGAACCTCATTATCGAAACTATAGGGCTGAGTCTGAGATCCGTCTACCCCGAATAGTCGCGCCGTTTATGGTGTGACAATGCGCTAGAGTTTTCGGAAAGTCCCTTGGAGGAGCATGGCTGTCCATCTTGACCTGATCGCCGCCGAGGCGGGTGTCTCCGTGCCCACCGTCTCCAAGGTCCTGAATTCACGGCCGGATGTGGCAGCGCGCACCCGTGCGCGGGTCACGGAGGCGCTCGAGCGGCATGGCTACGCGATCAGGACCCGCGCGACCGCGGATACCGGGTTCCTCCACGTACGTGTGGTCGATCTCGACGGCGCCTGGTCCGAGGCCGTCGTGCGTGGCGCCGTGGAGGCTGCGCGGGCACAGGGCAAAGATGTCGTCCTCACGGTCGACCCTGCTCCCGACGACTGCGACGATTGGGTGCGTCACGCGCTGTCACGCGGGACCGACGGCCTGCTCAGCGTGGTCGCGGTTCCCAGCGAGCACGCACGCCGCGCCCTGGCCGACGCCGGGGTGCCGCTCGTCGTGGTCGACCCGCTGCACCAGGTTCCCGACGGCACGCTGTCGGTCGCGGCGACCAACTTCAAGGGCGCCTTCGACGCTGCCCAGCATCTGATCTCGCTCGGGCACCGCCGCATCGCGACCATCACCGGCCCGATCGACCAGGACAACGCGATCGCTCGACTGGCCGGATTCCAAGCCGCGATGCTGCAGGCCGCGGTCCCCGTCGACGACGGTCTGATCATCCGCGCGCACTACGGCGTCGACCAGGGATACGAGGCGACTCGCCTCCTGCTCACACGGGCCAGCCGCCCCACGGCCATCTTCGGGGCGAGCGACGACACGGCGCTGGGCGCGATCCATGCACTGCGCGAGCTCGGCCTGCGAGTGCCCGAAGACATCTCCGTGATCGGATTCGACGACCTGACCGCCGCCGCCTGGGCTGATCCCCCGTTGACGACGATCCGTCAGCCCCTTGCCCAGATGGGAAGCGCTGCCGTCGACGCACTCGTCCAATCGCGACTGGGCCGCGCGCCGGCCGCGCACACCGAGCTGTCCACCACGCTGATCGTCCGTTCATCGACAGCACCGCCGCGGGAGCCTCAGGACTGACAGGGGTCTGCGCGGAGGATCAGGCGGATGCCGCGTCCTCGAACTCCTCGACCTCGCGCTCCCACGCGTCCTTCGCGAGGCGGTACCAGAGGTAGAACGCGAAGCCGGCGAAGATCGCCCACTCCACGGCGTAGAAGATGTTGAGCCAGTTCACCGACGACCCTTCTTCGGGCGCGGGCGAGGAGATGTCTACCAGGCCCGCCGTCGCCGTGGTCGAGGCGAGATACGGGCGGTACACGTCGAGCTGCTCGACATCGTGCCAGCGGCTGAGCAGCGCGGCGGTCGACATGCGGTCGAGGCGGTCGGGATCGTCGCGTGTCGGAAGCACCGGCCCCTCGTCCGAGATGATGCGCCCGCTCACGGTGATCACCTCGCCATCGGAGTCGGCGTCGAGGCGTTCCGCCGCGGCATCCGCGCTTTCGCGGTCCGGCGCCCAGCCGACCGCGACCGCGATCGAGGCGCGATCGTCGACGCGAAGCTGGCCGGTGACCCAGTAGCCCTGCACGCCGTCGTTGAAGCGGGAGGACACGATGATGAAGTCGCCGGGGATCCAGTGGCCCTCGGTCTCGACCTTCTGCCCGACGAGCGGCTCCGCGAGATACTCGCCGGGCTGGAGCACGTCGTCGAGGGGTCGCACCTGCTCTGTGGCACCGGGCTCCTGTGGCGCCGTGTCGACCGCGCGGCCGAGCTGCCACTGCCCGAGCCAGGCGAAGACGCCGGCGACGAGCAGGCACAGCAGCAGCATGGCAATCCAGCGCCCGCGGAGCATCACCTCACGCAGGGTGGGCGGGAACAGCGCAGGGGTGGTCACGGTGAGGCGGACGGCTCTCAGGCCTCGTACGGTGCGAGGACGACCTCGACCCGCTGGAACTCCTTGAGGTCGGAGTATCCGGTCGTCGCCATCGACTTGCGAAGCGCCCCGATGAGGTTCGCCGTGCCATCGGCCACGGGGGCCGGACCGTACAGGATCTCCTCGAGCGTTCCGATGCCGCCCACCTCGACGCGGCGACCGCGCGGAAGCTTGGGGTGGTGCGCCTCCGGCCCCCAGTGGAAGCCGCGGCCGGGTGCGTCGGTGGCGCGAGCGAGCGCGACGCCGAGCATGACGGCATCCGCCCCCATCGCGAGAGCCTTGACGATGTCTCCCGAGGTGCCGACGCCGCCGTCGGCGATCACGTGCACGTAGCGGCCGCCGGACTCGTCGAGGTAGTCGCGACGCGCGGCGGCGACATCGGAGACGGCGGTGGCCATGGGAGCGTGGATGCCGAGGGTCGCGCGCGTGGTCGACGCCGCTCCCCCGCCGAAGCCGACGAGAACACCCGCGGCCCCCGTGCGCATGAGGTGCAGGGCCGCCGTGTACGTCGCGGCGCCGCCGACGATCACGGGCACGTCGAGGTCGTAGATGAACTTCTTCAGGTTCAGCGGCTGGGCGACGCTCGAGACGTGCTCAGCCGAGACCGTGGTGCCGCGGATGACGAACAGGTCGACGCCCGCGCGCGCGACGGTGTCGTAGAACTCCTGCGTGCGCTGCGGAGTCAGGGACCCGGCGACGGTGACGCCGGCGTCGCGGATCTCCGCGAGGCGGCTCGTGATCAGCTCGGGCTTGATCGGCTCCGAGTAGAGCTCCTGCATCCGCGTGGTCGCGAGCTCGTCGCTCAGTCCCGCGATCTCCGCGAGCAGAGGCTCGGGGTTCTCGTAGCGGGTCCACAGGCCCTCGAGATCGAGGACCCCGAGTCCGCCGAGTTGACCGAGCATGATCGCGGTCTGCGGGCTCACCACCGAGTCCATCGGGGCGCCGAGCACGGGGATCTCGAAGCCGAAGGCGTCGATCGTCCATGCGGTCGACACGTCTTCCGGATTGCGGGTGCGCCGTGAGGGCACCACCGCGATGTCGTCGAACGTGTACGCGCGGCGCGCGCGCTTTCCTCGGCCCAGCTCGATCTCTGTGGTCACCCATCAAGACTACCCGGTGCGGTGAGGGGCCCCGTGGCTGGGAGACTGGGGGCATGCGAGCGGATGCTGTGGAGGTCGCCGTCGTCGGCGGCGGTGCGATGGGCCTGGCGACGGCCTGGGAGCTGACGCGGAGGGGCATGCGACCGACCGTTTTCGAGCGGTTCTCGCGCGGTCACCACGAGGGCGCGTCGCACGGCGCCACCCGCAACTTCAACAACGCCTACGACCAGGAGCACTACCTCGATCTGCTCGTGCGCGCCCGCGAGGGCTGGGATCGCCTCGGGGTCGTCGACGGCGAGCCGCTGCTGCGTCTGCACGGATTGGTCACGCACGGCGCTGTCCAACTCTCCTCGATCGCCCGGCGTCTCACCGATCGCGGCATCCACGCCGAGATGATGTCCGCCGCCGACGCCGCGTCGAGGTGGATCGGCATGCGCTTCGACGGCGACGTGCTGTTCTCGCGCGACGCCGGAGTCGCCCGAGCCTCCTCCGCCCTGATCGAGTGGGAGCGGAGGATCGTGGAGAGCGGAGGATCGGTGCACTGGGAGACCCCGGTCCTCGGCATCGAGGAGACGGATGCCGGAGTCGAGCTGACGCTGCCCGACTCCGTGGTGCGCGCCGACGTCGCCGTGATGACGGTCGGAGCGTGGAGCGAGCGGATGCTCCCCTCGATCGGCCTTCCGCGGTTGACCGTCACCGAGGAGTCTCCGGCGCACTTCTCGCCGACCGGCCCTGCGCAGTGGCCGTCGTTCAACCACTACACCGACCCCGAGCGCTACCCCGCCACCGTGTACGGCATGCCGACTCCCGGTGAGGGCGTCAAGGTCGGATTCCATCGGGTCGGCGACGAGGTCGATCCGGATGCTCGCCCGCACCGCTCGGCGCACGCCGACGCTCTCACGGACTACGTGCGGGAGTGGATGCCGGGGTTGGAACCGGCATCCGCTGTTCCCGTGAGCTGCACGTACACCTCGACCGACGACGGCACGTTCGTGCTGGACCGCCGCGGGCGCCTCGTCGTCGGCGCAGGCTTCTCCGGTCACGGCTTCAAGTTCGCCCCCGGTATCGGAGCCGTGCTCGCCGACCTCGCGCTCGATCCCTCAGCTCGCGCCGCCGAGCCCTTCCGTCTGCCCTCACCCACCGGTCGTTGAGCGAGAGAGCGCAGCGAACGAGACGAAACGCTACGTCAACACGGAGCAGCAGCCCCGATGACGCTCAGCGCGCTCGCGCGACCCGCTTCTCGTCCCAGACGGGGGCGTCGGCCTCGTAGACCTCGCCCTCGGAGCCGAAGACGAGGAATCTGTCGAAGGAGCGGGCGAACCAGCGGTCGTGCGTGACCGCTAAGACCGTGCCCTCGAAGCGCACGAGGGCGTCTTCCAAGGCCTCGGCGGACTCGAGGTCGAGGTTGTCGGTCGGTTCGTCGAGCAGCAGCAGAGTCGCACCCGAGAGCTCGAGCAGCAGCACCTGGAACCGCGCCTGCTGCCCGCCAGACAGCGAGTCGAAGCTCTGTTGCGCCTGCCGCACGAGGCCGTAGCGGTCGAGTGCGCTGCTCGCGGCGTCGCGCGGCAGGCCGGTGCGCCGCTCGTCCCCGCGGTGCAGGATGTCGAGCAGAGTGCGTCCGAGGAACTCCGGATGCGCATGCGTCTGTGCGAACAGTCCCGGAACGACACGCGCGCCGAGCACCGCCCTCCCGGCGTGGGCGACTTCGCTCAGCTGCTCACCGGTGGATGTGACATGGCCGAGGGTCGGATCAGGATCGCTGCCGCCTCGAGCCAGCAGCCGCAGGAAGTGCGATTTGCCCGATCCGTTCGAACCGAGCACGGCGACCCGGTCGCCGTACCAGATCTCGGCGTCGAACGGGCTCATCAGTCCGGTGAGCTCCAATGCTGTCGCGACGACTGCACGTTTGCCGGTCCGCGCTCCGCGCAAGCGCATGTCGAAGTCCTGCACAGGCGGACGCTCTTCGGGCGGGCCGGCCTCTTCGAACTTGCGCAGACGGGTCTGCGCCGCCTGATATCGCGACGCGAAGCCGTCGTTGGCCGAGGCTTTCACCTTCAGATTCGCCACGAGAATCCGCAGTTTCTCGTGCTGCTCATCCCATCGCCGGCGCAGTTCGTCGAGCCGGTCCATCCGGTCGCTCCGCGCCTGGTGATATGTGGCGAACCCGCCGCCGTGTACCCACGCGGTCGCCCCCGCTCCGCCCGGCTCGAGAGTGATGATGCGATCGGCGGCCCGTGCGAGCAGTTCTCGATCGTGCGAGACCAGCAGCACGGTCTTCGAGGTCTGCCGCAACTGCTCTTCGAGCCAGCGCTTCGCCGGCACATCGAGGTAGTTGTCGGGCTCGTCGAGCAGCAGCACCTCGTCGGGTCCGCGAAGCAGAGCCTCCAGCGCGAGGCGTTTCTGCTCTCCCCCGGAGAGCGTCGTGAGCTCGCGGTACCTCGCCCGCTCGAACGGCACGCCCAGAGCCGCGACCGTGCACTGGTCCCATACGGTCTCGTGCTCGTATCCGCCGGCATCCGCATACTCCGCGATCGCCGTCGCGTACGCCATCTGCGTGTCGTGCTCGTCGCGCTCGATGAGCGCGTTCTCCGCCGCCTCCAGGGCGTCGGCCGCCGCACGGATGCGCCCGGGCGCGACGCGCACCAGCAGCTCATGCACCGTCTGGCCCGCTTCGCCGTGACCGACGAACTGATCCATGACGCCGAGTCCGCCGTCGATCGTGACGACGCCCGCATCCGCCGCCTGATCGCCGCGGATGATCCGCAGCATCGTCGTCTTGCCTGCGCCGTTCGGTCCGATCAACGCGCTCGTCGAACCGGAACCGACGCGGAACGTCGCTTCATCGAGAAGCGGTCTGCCATCTGGGAGCGTCAATGAGACGCCGGAGACATCGATATACCCCACCGTGCGTGGCCGTCCTTCCGCCCGCATGGCGAGCCGACCAGGCTATCAGGCTTTCGATGTGCACCGCTTCGCCGTGCTCCGGTCGGGATTCGGGCCGCCCGCCCGCAGCCTCAAGCCTTGTTCCGGTCGCAGTCCGCGCCGTCTCCTCAGCCTCAAGCCTTGTTCCGGTCGCAGATTGTGCCGTCGACGAGCGATTCAGACGGCACGAATCGCGACCGGAACGCCGAGATCACGGTCGCAGCGGCACCGGATCGCGGCCGAGGATCGGACAGCCACAGACGCAGACGAACGGATGCTCAGACCAGCACCCCCGAGGTGGGCACCGGATTCGCGAACAGGTCGAGCACCGGGCAGTGCGCATCGACGACCCGGCGCAGCTCCTCGTACTGCTCGGCCGTGTCGGGTCCGGTGATGTCGACCCGCACGCGCACGTCGTGGAATCCCGCGCGACCGGATTCGTCGATGCCGAACAGCTTGCGCACGTCGAGGTCGCCCTCTGCTGTGATCTCGATCTCATCGATCGTGAGGCCCAGCGCCTGTGCATACAGGCGGAACACGACGACCTGACAGGAGACGAGCGCGCCCAGCGCGTACTCGACGGGGCTCGCCGCCGCGTCGTCGCCGGCGAGGGCGCCCGGCTCGTCGACGAGGAAGAGGTGCTTGCCCGCACGGATCTCGGTCGCCACGGATCCGACGCCGCGACCGATGACCCGGTAGGTGAGGGCGGCCGCACCCACGTCGGCGGTGATGCGCTCGTTCCACGCGGTGCCCGCGGAGGTGAGACGCCGCGCACGCTCCTCGGCGGTGACGTCGGCGACGAGCGAGAGCTGTTCCTGGAGAAGAGTCATGCGGCGAAGGTATCCGGGCGACCTACGGTGACGTGCGGGCGACGTCACCCGCGGTCACCCGCCGTCACAGCGCGACACACGAGGTGTGCGGCCGGTTCATCCCTGACGCAGTCCCTCGGTTCCTGGGACGAAGAACGTGCCCTGCATGTCTCTGCCCTGCATGTCTCCGGAGATGCAGACGCTGGTCACCGCGACCGAGAGCCGGATCACGTCGTTCTCACCGCGGTCACCAGCGTTCGGCGCCACGCGGGAGCACGTCGAGCACGTGCGGCAGCTCGCTCGGGAAGCAGGAGCGGAAAAGCTCGGTGATCTGCGGGTCGGAGCCGTAGTCGTCGACGATGCGGAGCCCGATCAAGGTGCTGATGAGCATGCCCTCCGCGAAGAAGGCCCGCGCCTCGTCGGCATCCATCCCGACCTCGTCTCGGAAGAAGCGCCAGACCTGCGCGAAGCCTCGGCGGGCGGCGGGGCCGATCACGGGGTGGCTGCCGAGCAGGTAGGAGTGCGCGAGCGTCTGGTGCAGTCCGCGCACCTCGATGAGGTCGACGTACGCCTCGCCGATGCGCTTGCCCACAGGGAGGTCGTCGTCGCGGGCGAGCGCCGCTCGGAACGACGTCAGCAGTCGAGCGAGCGCCTCGTCCACCGCGGCGAGGAAGAGGTTCTCCTTCGAGCCGAAGAGGCGGACGACGTAGGGCTGACTCACGCCGGCCGCTCTGGCGACCTCGTCGGTCTTCGCGCCCTCGTACCCGCGCGCACCGAACACCGCGAGCGCCGCCTGGACGATCTGCGCGCGCCGCTCGTCCGAAGAGAGTCGCCTGCCCGACTCGTCGGAGAGGACGCCGGATGCCGCAGCTGAGCTCATGCCGAAAGGCTATCAGCGAATCACTTGACTTTGTAATCATTCGATTACTACATTGCTTCAAGACAAGTAATCATTCAATTACAACTGGAGCATCATGTCTCAGCCCACCCCCGTGATCAGCCGCCGCCCGGTCGCGCTCGTCATCGCCGCGGCATCCCTCCCGATGTTCATGGCCACACTCGACAACCTCGTCATGACCAACGCTCTGCCGGTGCTGCACCAGGAGATGGGCGCGAGCGTCGAGGAGCTGCAATGGTTCGTCAATGCCTACGCTCTCGCTTTCGCTGGAGCGATCCTGATCGCCTCCGCGCTCGGCGACCGGTTCGGCCGCCGCACGGTCTTCGCGATCGGCATCGCCCTCTTCGGCGCCGGCTCCCTGTTCGCCGCCCTCAGCACCGACCCAGGTCAGCTGATCTCCGCACGCGCCGTCCAGGGCCTCGGCGCGGCAGCCGTGATGCCCCTCTCCCTCGCTCTCCTGACCGGAGCGGTCCCCGCATCCCGCCGCCCGCTCGCCATCGGCATCTGGGGCGGCGTCTCAGGACTCGGGGTCGCGGTCGGGCCGCTCGTCGGCGGCGCGATCATGGAAGGCTGGAACTGGCAGGCGATCTTCTGGATCAACATCCCCGTCGCGATCGTCGCCATCCCCCTCGCTCTGCTCGTGCTCCGTAACGACTTCGGCGCCCGCTCCCGTATCGACATCCCCGGAGCCGTGCTCGCGGCATCCGGCGTCCTCGCTCTCGTCCACGCGATCGTTCGAGGCAACGACGACGGCTGGGACTCGCTCGGCGTGATCCACGAGCTGGCGCTCGGCACCGTGCTGCTCGCGGCATTCGTGATCTGGCAGAAGCGTGCGACCGCGCCGCTGGTGCCGTTGCGACTGTTCCGAGACCGCTCCTTCTCGATCACGAACGTGGTCGGCTTCGCCTTCAGCTTCGGCACCTTCGGCTCGGTGTTCATCCTGATCCAGTACCTGCAGGTCGTGCAGGGATCGACTCCCCTCGAGGCCGCGGTGCAGACCACTCCATGGACCCTCGCTCCGATGTTCGTCGCGCCGCTCGCCGGCATGATCGCGCCGCGCATCGGCACACGCGCACTGCTCGTGCCCGGCCTGCTGCTGCAGGGCATCGCCCTCGCGTGGATAGCGCAGATCACCGCTCCCGACCTGCCCTACCCGAACCTGATCGCCCCGTTCATCATCGCGGGCGTCGGCATGGGACTTGTGTTCGCCCCGTCGGCGACGGCGCTGCTCGCGACCCTCGGGCTCGTCGACCACGCAAAGGCGGCGGGCGTCAACTCGACCGTCCGCGAACTCGGCGTCGCGCTCGGCACCGCGGTGATGACCGCGATCTTCGTCGGCGCTGGTGGCCAGCTCACCCCCGACCTCTACGTGGACGCGGCAAAGCCCGCCGTGTTCACGGGCGCCGCCGTGCTGCTCGCCGCGACCGTCGTCGCGCTGTGGCTGCCGTCAGGGAAGTCGACCGCCCCCATCCCAGTCCAGGCTGTAGAGGAAGAACCGGCCCTCGCCGCCCGCTGACCCGGGACGCAGAAGGAGGGGACGGATGCCGCAGCATCCGTCCCCTCCTTCACTGTCTGTCTCAGCGCTTGTAGTTCGGCGCCTCGACGACGATCTGCACGTCGTGCGGGTGCGACTCCTTGAGCCCTGCCGAGGTGATGCGCACGAACTTGCCGCGCTGCTTGAGCTCTTCGATGGTGCGGGCGCCGACGTAGAACATCGACTGGCGAAGGCCACCGACCAGCTGATAAGCGACGGCCGAGAGCGGGCCGCGGTACGGCACCTGACCTTCGATGCCTTCAGGGATGAGCTTGTCGTCGCTGGGCACGTCTGCCTGGAAGTAGCGGTCCTTCGAGTACGAGGTCTGCTTGCCGCGGGTCTGCATCGCGCCGAGCGAGCCCATGCCACGGTACTGCTTGAACTGCTTGCCCGACTGGAAGACGATCTCGCCCGGCGACTCGTCGGTGCCTGCGAGCAGCGAGCCGAGCATCACAGCATCCGCTCCGGCGACGAGCGCCTTGGCGATGTCGCCCGAGTACTGCAGACCGCCGTCGGCGATCACGGGCACACCGGCGGGGCGAGCGGCGAGCGACGCCTCGTACACGGCGGTGACCTGCGGTACACCGACTCCGGCGACGACGCGCGTGGTGCAGATCGAGCCCGGGCCCACGCCGACCTTGACGGCGTCGACTCCGGCGTCGATGAGCGCCTGGGCGCCCTCGCGGGTCGCGACGTTGCCGCCGATGACGTCGATGTGAGCGAAAGACTCGTCGGCCTTCAGGCGCTTGACGAGGTCGATGACCCCCTGCGACTGGCCGTTGGCGGTGTCGACGACGAGCACGTCGACCCCCGCGTCGCGCAGCGCCTCTGCCCGCTCCCAGGCGTCGCCGAAGAAGCCGATGGCCGCGCCGACGCGCAGACGGCCCTGATCGTCCTTGGTGGCGAGCGGGTACTTCTCGCTCTTGTCGAAGTCCTTGATCGTGATGAGTCCGGCGAGCTTGCCGTCGCCGTCGATCAGCGGCAGCTTCTCGACGCGGTGCTTCGCGAACAGCGCGATGACCTCTCCGGCGGCGACACCGACGGGCGCCGTCACGAGGCCCTCGGATGTCATGACGTCCTTGACGAAGGTGGTCTGACGCTCGAAGCCCGAGACGAAGCGCATGTCGCGGTTGGTGATGATGCCGACCAGGCGTCCGTCGGGGTCGACCACCGGCAGGCCCGAGATGCGGTACTTCGCGCACAGCGCGTCGACCTCTTCGACCGTGGCATCGGGCGTGGTGGTGATCGGGTCGGTGATCATGCCCGATTCGCTGCGCTTCACCCGGTCGACGTGCGCCGCCTGATCGGCGATCGAGAGATTGCGGTGCAGGATGCCGATGCCGCCCTCACGCGCCATCGCGATCGCCATGCGAGACTCGGTCACCGTGTCCATCGCGCTGGAGAGCAGCGGGGTCGCGACCGAGATCCGGCGCGTGATGCGAGAGGAGGTGTCGGCCTCGCTCGGGATCACGTCGGTGTGTCCCGGCAGGAGCAGCACGTCGTCGTAGGTGAGTCCGACGAATCCGAACGGGTCGTGCTGTTCCATGGGTGTCCTCCTGCGAGCGCGAGTGTGGCGACGGTGTACCAATTCTAAGCGCGAGGACCCTGCGTAAATTCCCTGTGCCGCAGTCGTTCAGCGGGCAGGTTCCCCATGATGCGCACGATCGTGTCTTGGTCGAAACAGAATCGACACACTACGCTCATAGCGTCGTACATCAAGGCTGATGAACACCCTGTCATGGCCTGTGTACTGGACTGGGAGGTTCTGTGAGTCCGACGATCTCGGCGAAACGGAGCGGCAGCCGGTGGGTCAGCGCCCTCCTCGGCACGCTCTTCGCCTTCGTGCTCCTGCTGATACCCGCGACGGCCGCGTCAGCCGATACGACGGATGACGGACAGGAAGTCACCGACTTCTACTTCGCCGGCGTCATCACCTTCGATGACGAGCCGGTTCCCGACGTCGTCATGACCATCAAGGGCAACGGCTTCGAGGGCGAGACCAAGACCGACGCCGACGGCAAGTGGCGCCTGTACGTTCCCGAGAAGGAGACGTACACCCTGACCGTCGACGAGGAGACCCTTCCCGACGGCGTCATCGTCGACGCGGCGCAACTGCCCGAGGGCACGCAGCCGATCGCGGGCACCACGGCATCGTTCGAGGTCGAGTTCGGACTCACCGGCACGAAGATCATGAACCTCTTCCTCGGCGAGGGCGAGCGCATCACTGTCTCGTTCTGGGATCAGCTGTTCTCGCGTCTCGTCGGCGGGCTGAACTTCGGACTGCTCCTGGCCCTCGCATCGATGGGCGCGGCGCTCATCTACGGCACCACGCGCCTGTCGAACTTCGCCCACGCCGAGATGGTCACCTGGGGCGGCATGCTCGCGCTGGTGACCACCACCTTCTGGCACCTTCCCCTGTGGGCGGGCATCGCCGCGGCCGTGATCGGCGGCGGTCTCTTCGGCTGGGGAATGGATGCCGGCATCTGGCGTCCCCTGCGCCGGAAGGGCCTCGGCACGGTGCAGTTGATGATCGTCAGCATCGGTCTCTCGCTCGCGCTGCGCTATGTGTTCCAGTACTTCATCGGCGGCGGCACCTACCAGTTGCCGGGCGCCAGCCCCACGCCTATCCAGTTCGGCCCGATCTCCCTGTCGTACATCGACCTGATCGCGATGGGCGTGAGCATCGTCGTGATCCTCATCGTCGCGTGGTTCCTCACCCGCACGCGCATCGGCAAGGCGACCAGGGCGATCTCCGACAACCCGCAGCTCGCCGCCGCTTCCGGCATCGACGTCGACAGGGTGATCCGCATCGTCTGGATCCTGGCCGGCGTGCTGGCCGCGATCTCGGGCATCCTGTGGGCGTACTTCCGCCCTGGTGTGAAGTGGGACATGGGCGGGCAGATGCTGCTGCTCATGTTCGCGGCGATCACGCTCGGAGGACTCGGCACGGCATTCGGCGCTCTCGTCGGATCGCTGATCGTGGGCATGGCCGTCGAGATCTCGACCCTGTGGATCCCCTCCGACCTGAAGTACGCGAGTGCGCTCGTCGTCCTCATCATCATCCTGCTGGTCAGGCCCCAGGGCCTGCTCGGGCGCAAGGAAAGGCTGGGCTGATCATGGACTTCGGAAGCATCCTCTCCAACACCGCCGTCTATCTGTTCAGCCCGGTCACCATCGCATATGCGCTGGCCGCCACGGGCCTCGCGATGCACTTCGGCTACGCCGGGCTGCTGAACTTCGGCATGGCCGCGTTCATGGCGGTGGGCGGCTACGGCTACGCGATCTCCGTGCTCTCGTTCGGCCTGCCCTGGTGGCTCGGCATGCTCATCGGCCTCGCAGGCGGCGCGCTGTTCGCTGTGCTCCTCGGCATCCCGACTCTGCGACTGCGCGCCGACTACCTCGCCATCGCGACCATCGCCGCGGGTGAGATCGTGCGACTGCTGTTCACGACTCAGCTGTTCGACGAGTGGACGAACTCCGCCGACGGGCTCGCTCAGTACAACGGCGGATTCCGCGATGCGAACCCGTTCCCGCAGGGCACCTACGGCTTCGGCCCGTGGGTCTACTCGGCCGACGATCTGTGGAACCGGGTGTTCGGCGTGCTCCTGCTCGCCCTGTCGGTGCTGCTGGTCTGGTCGCTGATGCGCAGCCCCTGGGGCCGCGTGCTCAAGGGAATCCGCGAGGATGAGGATGCGGTCCGCTCGCTCGGCAAGAACGTGTTCGCCTACAAGATGCAGGCGCTCGTGGTCGGCGGTGTGATCGGCGCAGCCGGCGGGATCGTCTTCGTGCTCCCCTCGGCTGTGGTGCCCGGCAGCTACACGACCTCGCTGACGTTCTTCTTGTGGACGATCCTCCTCCTCGGCGGTGCCGCGACTGTGTTCGGCCCGACGCTCGGCGCGATCCTGTTCTGGGTGGTGTTCGCCTTCCTGGCGAACCTCCTGCCCAGTTTGGCGAAGGCCGGATACCTGCCCATGTCCGACAGCCAGGCGTCGACGCTCGTGTTCGTGTTCGTCGGCATCGCCCTGATGCTGCTCGTGATCTTCCGCCCGCAGGGCATTCTCGGAGACAAGAGGGAGATGACCTTTGTCAAGTGAACTGACCCCTGACGCCGACGCGCCTGCGGAGACGCCCACCGGCAGCATCCGCCGCCCGAAGACCACCGGACTCACCAAGGGGCCCGCGGCTCCCGGTGTCGCGAAGGTCGACCCGATCCTCGTGGTCGATGCCGTGCAGCGCCGCTTCGGCGGACTCGTCGCGGTCGACGTCGATCACCTCGAGATCCCGCGCGGAGCGATCACCGCCCTGATCGGACCGAACGGCGCTGGCAAGACGACCCTGTTCAACCTGCTCTGCGGTTTCGACCGTCCCAACAGCGGAACCTGGTCCTTCGATGGCAGGAGCCTCTCCGGAGTCCCCTCCTTCAAGGTGGCGAGGATGGGTCAGGTGCGCACCTTCCAGCTGACGAAGGCGCTCTCCCTGCTCACGGTCCTCGAGAACATGAAGCTCGGTGCGCCCGGTCAGAAGGGCGAGGGCTTCTGGGCCTCGCTGTTCCCCTTCCTATGGCGACGGCAGGACGGCGAGATCGAAGTCAAGGCGCGTGAACTGCTCAAGCGCTTCAAGCTCGACGCCAAGGAGAAGGACTTCGCCGCTGCGCTCTCGGGCGGTCAGCGCAAGCTGCTCGAGATGGCGCGCGCACTGATGAGCGATCCCCATCTCGTCATGCTCGACGAGCCGATGGCTGGCGTCAACCCGGCCCTCACGCAGTCGCTGCTCGACCACATCCTCGACCTCAAGGAACAGGGCATGACCGTGCTCTTCGTCGAGCACGACATGCACATGGTGCGGCACATCGCCGACTGGGTCGTCGTGATGGCCGAGGGCCGGGTCGTCGCCGAGGGCCCGCCCGAGGAGGTCATGGAGGACCCGGCGGTCATCGACGCCTATCTCGGCGCCCACCAGGATCTCGATCTGGGCGCGGTGACCGGCCGCATCGCCGTTTTGGAGGATGCCGCGGCCGCGAGACTGCGCGAGAAGATCGAAGCAGAGGCCGAAGCCGAACTGGCTGCGAGCTCGACTGCAGACCCGGCATCCGAGATCCACGCACCCGAGGAGGGCAAGGCATGAGCGACGACACCGTCATCGTCGAGCTGAAAGACGTCCATGCTGGCTATCTGCCGGGGGTGAACATCCTCAACGGCGCGAATCTCGTGGCCAGGCAGGGCGAGCTGATCGGCATCATCGGGCCGAACGGCGCCGGCAAGTCGACACTGCTGAAGGCGATCTTCGGCATGGTCAACGTCCGATCGGGAGAGATCACCGTGAACGGAGAGAGCATCGTCGGGCTCAAGGCCGACAAGCTCGTCCGCCGCGGCGTGGCATTCGTCCCCCAGACGAACAACGTCTTCCCCTCGCTGTCGATCGAGGAGAACCTGCAGATGGGGCTCTTCCAGAACCCGAAGATCTACGCCGAGCGGCTCGAGTTCGTGACGGGCATCTTCGCCGAGCTCGGCAAGCGCCTCAAGCAACGAGCCGGTTCGCTCTCCGGCGGTGAGCGTCAGATGGTGGCGATGTCGCGCGCGCTGATGATGGACCCGTCCGTGCTGCTGCTCGACGAGCCGTCGGCGGGGCTCTCCCCTGTCCGACAGGACGACGCGTTCATCCGCGTCTCCGACATCAACAAGGCCGGCGTCACGACGATCATGGTCGAGCAGAACGCCCGCCGCTGCCTGCAGATCTGCGACCGCGGCTACGTGCTCGATCAGGGCAAGGACGCCTACGAAGGCTCCGGCCGCGACCTGCTGAACGATCCGAAGGTCATCGGTCTGTACCTCGGCACACTGGGAACCGACGCCGCCTGAGCGCGCGGCGGACCCTCGGCCGTTGAGCGAGCGCAGCGAGACGACGCCCTCCCTCGGCCGTTGAGCGAGCGCAGCGAGACGAAACGCAGCGAGGCTCGCACGAGCTCCAGCCGTTCGTCGGAGCACGCGTTTCGTCTCGGTCGCTGGCGCTCCCTCGCTCAACGACCGGTTGCTCGTCGTTGACCGCGGCCGCGTTCCGGTTGCAGTTCACGCCGCCACCGGCATCCACCCCCGCCTTCCGGGCGCAGTTAGCGCCGTCGCCGCGCACGACAAGCGGCGCCAACTGCACCCGGAAAGCCCAGCCCCGAGCGAGAAGCGGCATCAACTGCGACCGGAACTCCGACGCGATCGCGCGGCAGGCATGACGAAGGCCCCGGATGCTCGCATCCGGGGCCTTCGCTCTGCTCACATCAGTTGGTGCGGGTGATGGTGTTGTCCGCGCCGTACTTGTAGATGCCGATGGTGGCGCCCTGAGGGTCGCCGTTCTCGTCGAACGTCACATCGCCGGAGTAGCCGTTGTAGTCGGCGACCTTTCCGTCGTTGATGATCTTCGCGCAGTCGGCGAACGTGGTGCACGCCTCACCGTCGCCAGAACCGCCCGAGACCTCTTCCATCTTGGCCGCGATGTCCGCGCCCTTGGTCGAGCCCGCAGCCAGCGAGGCCAGTGCGACGAGGACGACCGCGTCGTAGGCCTCACCCGCGTAGGTGAAATCCTTGACCTCGGCGTTGCCCTCGCCGGTCCAGTACGTCTGCAGACGCTCGGTGAAGTCGTCGGCGAGCGCCGGGCCGGCCTTCGTGCCCTGAGCTCCTTCGAGGGAGACAGGGATGTCGGTTCCGTAGTCGGACAGGTTGCCGTCGACCATGTAGAACTTGTCGGCCGAGATGCCGGCGTTCACCAGCAGCGGGGCGATGGTCTTGAACTGCTCGAACGACACGATCGCGATGGCATCCGGGTTCTGCGCCTTGATGGTCTCGACCTGGGCGTCGAACTGCGCGTCGCCGACGTTGTAAGACGCCTCGGCGACGACCTCGCCGCCGGTGCCCTCGAACGTGCTCTTGATCGCCGCGTCGAGGCCAGTGCCGTAGGCGTCGTTCTGGTAGATGATGCCGAGCGTTTTGTGGCCGTCCTCGGCGATCAGGTTGCCGAGGACCTCGCCCTGAAGCAGGTCGCTGGGGGCGGTGCGGAAGTAGAGGCCCTTGTCGTCCCAGCTGGTGAAGTCGGGCGAGGTGTTCGACGCCGAGATCTGCAGGATGCCCGCGGCGACATTGCCGTCGAGGATCAGCTTGGAGACGCCGGATGCCGCGGCGCCGACGATCGCCGACACGCCTGCGCCCTGGAGCTTGGTGATCGAGGTCTCGTACGCCTTGGTGTCGGTGTCGCCCTCGTCTTCGGCCGTCAGGTCGATCGTGATACCGGCCTTGGCGTCGTTGATCTCCTGCACTGCGAGTCCGACACCGGACTCCATGGGCGGGCCGAGGAAGGCGAGCGATCCGGTCTGCGGAAGCAGCGATCCCAGCTTGAGGGTGAGGTCGGTGGCGGGCTTGCCGCCATCGTCACCGGAATCGGACGGCGTGCTGCTCGCGCAGCCCGACATGACGAGTGCGGATGCGCTGACCAGCGCGATGCCGGCGAGGACCTTCGCTGTGCGCGAGCCCTTCAGTACGTTCATGATGCTCCCTTGCGTA
Source organism: Microbacterium sp. ZW T6_19 (assembly GCF_044987465.1). Lineage (NCBI taxonomy): Bacteria > Bacillati > Actinomycetota > Actinomycetes > Micrococcales > Microbacteriaceae > Microbacterium > Microbacterium sp. ZW T6_19. Next base: position 74,277 of record NZ_JBJDRH010000012.1, read on the forward strand.
ACTGAGCGTGGATCGTGACCACGATCGGGTGCTCTAACCCTAGAACGCGAGGTGCGCGCGCAGGGGTCGCAAGTGTTTCGGTGCGTTAACGATCCGGTACCGGGTTTCACACGATGTGCGTCCCGGAATCAGACGAGTTCGGGGCGTTCCACTCGGCGTCCGCGGCGAGAGGCGAGCAGCATGTCGACCACGAATACGGCGATCGCGATCCACACGAGGGTGAATCCGGCCCAGCGAGCGGGCGGCATGGCTTCGCCGAGCACGACGACGCCGAGCAGGAACTGCATGATCGGGGTGATGAACTGGATCATCCCGATCAGGGTGAGATCGATCCGACGGGTGCCTGCCGCGAACAGCAGCAGCGGAACCGCGGTGGCGACGCCCGCGAACGCGAGGAGCACGGCGTGCCAGGCGCCGTTCTGCCCCATCGTGATGCCCTCAGGCGTGGTGGCGACGAGAATGAGCTGCACGACGGCGATCGGGATCAGCCAGAAGGACTCGAGGGTCAGCCCGCTGACGGCATCCACCGCTGGTCCGATCTTCTTCTTGATCAACCCGTACACCCCGAACGACGCCGTGAGCGACAGGGCGATCCACGGAAACGACCCGTAGACGACGATGATCACCACGACGGCTATAGCGGCGATGCCGATCGCGACCCACTGTGCGACCCGTATGCGCTCACGCAGCACGAACACGCCGAGGAGCACGGTGGTGATCGGGTTGATGAAGTAACCGAGACTCGTCTCGACGACCTGATCGTTGAGAGTACCGATCACGAAGACTTGCCAGTTCACGTAGATCAGCACGCCCGCGAGCGCGGTGAGGGCGAGAAGCTGGGGCCGGCGGATGATCGCGCCGAGCGCCTTCCACCCGCGGGTGACCGTGAGCAGGACCACGCAGAACACCAGCGAGAGCACGACTCGCCATGCGACGAGCTCCCAGGGTCCGGTCGGCGTCAGAAGCAGGAAGTACAGCGGCAGCAGACCCCAGAGGAGGTATGCGGCGATCGCGTACAGTGCCCCCGTGGTCCGGGTGGCGCTGGTCGCTTCTGAGGTCACCACGCAACCCTATGCCCGGGCAACGAAGAAGGCTCGGATGCCGAAGCATCCGAGCCTTCTCGTCTTGTACGCCGTATCAGCGGACGACGACAGCCAGCACGTCGCGAGCCGACAGGACGAGGAACTCGTCTGCGCCGAACTTCACCTCGGTGCCGCCGTACTTGCTGTAGAGCACACGGTCGCCCACGGCGACGTCGAGCGGGACGCGGTTGCCATTGTCATCGATGCGGCCGGGGCCCACGGCCACGACCTCGCCCTCCTGGGGCTTCTCCTTGGCGGTGTCAGGGATGACCAGGCCACTCGCGGTGGTCTGCTCGGCCTCGACCTGCTTGATGACGATGCGGTCCTCGAGCGGCTTGATGGAAACCGACACGGTCTACCTCTTCTTTCTTGACGATGACACGAAAGACTCGTTCGCACTCTCAACCCGAGAGTGCTAATCCAGTCTAGGCGGTCGGCTGGCACTCACGCAATGCGAGTGCCAGCCACCCGCCGCCTAAGCTGAGCAGGTGGAGATGTCCGAGCTGCGCGCCCTGCTCACCCCCGACGGTCTGGAGCTGCTCGACGCCCTGGGCCCGATCGAGTCGACGGGCGAGGTCGCGAAAGCGGTGTCGCGGCTTCGCGCCGCCGGGCACTCGCCTGATCTGGTGTCGGCGGTCGTCGGTCAGGCGCATCTGCGCGCGAAGGCGACCGCGAAGTTCGGCGAGTTCGCCCAGCGGATGCTGTTCACCCGCGCGGGCCTCGAGCAGGCCACGAGGCTCGGAGTCGGCGCCCGCCACGCCCAGCGACTCCGCGCGGCCGGCATCACGGCGGTGGCCGACCTCGGGTGCGGCATCGGAGGAGATGCGCTCGCGTTCGCGGGGGCGGGCCTCGAGGTGCTCGCCGTCGACGCCGACGAGGTCACCGCGGCCATCGCCGCCTACAACCTCGCCCCGTTCGACTCGGAGGTGCGTCACGGCACGGCCGAAGACGCGTACGCCGCGCTCGGAGATGTTCCCCTCCCTCGGTCGGATTCTCCGGATTCCGCCGAGGCAGGCGCACAAGACCGAGGGAAGCGCGCGGCACAGAGCGGTGCTCGAGCGATCTGGATGGATCCGGCCCGCCGCACCTCGGGGCACAGCGAGACTCGTCGCGTCTCAGCCGACGACTACTCCCCCTCGCTCGACTGGGCGTTCGACGTGGCCTCGCAGGTTCCGACCGGCATCAAACTCGGCCCCGCGCACGACCGCGATGCGCTCCCCGCCGACTGCGAAGCTCAGTGGGTGAGCGCCGATGGCAGCGTGGTCGAGCTCGTCGTCTGGACGGGCGTCCTCGCGCGCCCCGGCATCCGTCGCTCCGCCCTGGTCATCCGGGGCGACCGCTCGTACGAACTCACCTCTGGCGCCGACGCCGACGACGCACCTGTACGCGAGCTCGGCGCGTACCTGCACGAGCCCGACGGAGCCGTGATCCGCGCCCGCCTGATCGGCGACGTCGCCCGGAGCCTCGACGCGGGCATGCTCGACGAGCACATCGCCTATCTCACGTCGGATGCCGCGTTCACGAGCCCCTTCGTGCAGTCCTTCCGTGTACGCGAGACGATGCCGGCGAATCCAAAGGCGATCAGCGACGCGCTCAAGCGCCACGACATCGGCACGATCGAGATCAAGAAGCGCGGCATGGATGTCGATCCGGCGGCGTTCCGCAAGAAGCTCACCCTCAAGGGCGCCGAGACGGCGACGCTCATCCTCACGCGCGTGGGCTCCCGGAGGCTCGCGATCCTCGCCGATCGGGTGCCCGCCGCGTCGTAGGTCATCCGTCGGGGTCTGTCACCTCGATCGGGTCGCCGGTCTCGGTATCGATCACGATCGTCGACGCGCCGCCGGCGTTCTCGGTGATCGTCAGATAGGGCGTTCCCCAGTTCGTGAACTGTGCGGACACTTCGATGCGCCCGTTCTCGTCTTCGGCCGTGAGGGTGAGCCCGTCTTGGAGGGTGTCGGAATCGAGGCCGCAGGCGGTCGCACCGAGTGCGTCGACGATGAGGCAGCGCTCGTTCTGGTCGGAGTCCGTGAAGCGGTAGGCGATCCAGGCCGGCTGCTCGCGGACGTACCCGACGAGCGAGACGCCCGCGAGGTACCCTTCGTCGATGAGCGCCTGCGCGCGCGTGCGCTCGTCCCCCTCGAACTGGTCGAGCATCGAGGCGTCGTTGTCCCAGCGCTGGATGGCGACCATAGGCTCTCCCGCGGTCGAGAGCATCCCGTAGGCGTTGATCGAGGCTCCGAAATCGCCCTCGGCCGCGTCCTCCTCTGGCGGGAGGGAGATGGTGGCGTTCAGGCCGTAGGCGAGGTTGACGTCGTCGGCCCGCGCGCATCCGATCTGACTCTGTCCGGCGGCCTCGAGCACGAGGCAGTTCTGATCGCCGTCGCTCTGTGTGCCGAACCACACCAGCGCATCGTCGTCTCGCGCGACCGCGCGCAACGTGCCCTCATCGAACTCGTACTTCTCGTCGAGTTCGAGCTTGTGCTGCACCTCGTCTTCCGTCAGGGCGACGGCATCACGCACGCGGGGTGCGAACAGCGCCCAGCCTGCCCCGAGCCCGAAGATGAGCAGAAGAGCGGATGCCGCGGCCACGGCCTTCCAGTGACGGCGGAGGGTCGGGCGCCAGGAGAGTTCTTCGGTCGTCGGGCGAGCGCCGCGAGACGTGGATTCCGATGGCTCCTCGGCTGCCTCGCGAGCGTCGGTCGTCGAGCGCGCCGCAGTCGAGTCGAAGAGCCGAGACGAGACGTCTGTTCCCTGAGGCCGAGAGATGAGAACGTGTTTCGCCTCGGTCGCTTCGCTCCCACGCTCAACCGCCGGGAGCTCGTCGGTCGATGAACGAGGGTCGGGCCTCGAGTGCGCATCGGGCGAGTCGACTCGCGGAGGCTCAGGCTGCTCCAGCTCACGCAGACGCGCCGCCTCGGCATCCGTCAGTCCGCCTCCTCGGCCATAGGCCTTGTGCTGCAGCGCGCGCAGCTCGTCGGGCTCAGGAATCGGCGTCATCGGAACTCCTCGTGATCAGCGAATGCGAGGTCAGCGCCGCCGGATCGCCTTCGGCGTCGAACAGGATCTGCGCCTCGACCAGCCCCTCTCCGCCATCGACCTCTCGCCTCAGGCTGGTCTGGAGGCCTCGCATGATCGCCACATCCCGCTCACGGCAGGCGGGTGCGGTCGTCTCACCGTCACTGATGATCGCGCAGACGATGTCTCCGCCGTCGCGTGTCGCGAACCACACGATCGTGCCGTCCTCCTCGGCGATCGGGCGCAGGGAGCCCGAGTCGTAGACCGCGGACACGAGTATCTCGTTCTGCCAGGACTGCTGCTCCGCACTCAACGGAACCGCCTGCGACGCGCGCGGAGAGAACAGCGCCCATCCGACCAGCACGCCGACGAGGATGGCGACGATCAAGGCTGCCAACGCCGCGCCTCGGGCACGAAGGCCACTTCGCAGCCGGGGCGTCGAGCGCGCCTCGGTCGTCGAGCGACCGGACGGAGACGAATCGCCCGTGCCCTGAAATCGATGCAAAGAACCGCGTTTCGTCTCGGTCGCTTCGCTCCCTCGCTCAACGACCCGGGGCTCCTCAGCCGTCGCACTCCCTCGCTCGACAGCCGGCAACCCCTCCAGTTCCCTCAACCGTGCGGCATCCGCATCGGACAGACCTCCGCCACGACCGTACGCGCGCTCCTGCAGCGAGCGCAGCTCGACGATGGCCTCGGCGTCCGGCATCCGCTCAGCCGAACCGCTCGAACTGCAGACCGGCCCAGACCAGCCAGCCCAGGCTGTAGGCGGTGGCGGTGAGGCCCAGCACGAGCGCCCAGCGCGCCATCGCGTGGTTCTCGAGGGGGCGTCGCAGTGACATGATCGCCGCGATCACCGCGACGATCGCCACAGGGACCCCCCATCCGACGAAGAACGAGGCGCACAGTGCGACGATCGACGCCAGCAGCGCCCACGGCGCGAGGCGCGCGTCGTCGGCCCGTGCGGGAGCGTCGCTCGGCGACCATTCCTCGTCGCCGTCATCCGCTTCGAGGTGGGGGCCGGTCGCGACCACCGGCTCGATGCCGACCGGCCCGGTGGGGAGCTTCGTGTAACCCTCCCGACGAGCGCCGGGCAGCCGCGCGGCCCCGGCGGGGCGTTCGACCTCGCCGCTGGGTTTGTCGATGCTGGCGTGCAGCCCGTCGTCGGACATGGTCATGATCGCTCGGCCACCTGGATCTCGGTCACGGGCAGCGTCGAGTCCGCCCCGAACGAGAGCGTCGAGGGACGACGCCCCGATGAGATCAACTCGGCGGCGAGGGCCGCGATCATGGCTCCGTTGTCGGTACAGAGCGACAGAGGGGGGATGCGCACGGTCACCCCGGCGGCCTCGGCGCGGGCCAGCGCGACCTCGCGCAGGCGGCGGTTGGCGATCACTCCCCCGCCGAGCAGCAAGCGTGGAACACCGAGGTCCTCGCAGGCGGCCAGCGCCTTCGTCACGAGCACATCCACTACGGCTTCACGGAAGCTCGCGGCGACATCGGCCACCGGCACGTCGATGCCCTCGGCATCGCATCGCTCGATCCATCGTGCGACCGCGGTCTTGAGACCCGAGAACGAGAAGTCGTAGCGGTGCTTCGCGAGGTCCGACGCCTTCGACAGGCCACGAGGGAAGCGGATCGCCTTCGGGTCGCCGTCGAGCGCCGCCCGGTCGATCTCGGGCCCGCCGGGGTAGGGCAGGGAGAGAAGCCGCGCGACCTTGTCGAACGCCTCGCCGGCCGCGTCGTCGACGGTCTCACCGAGCAGCTCGACATCGGTCGTGAGATCTCGCACATGCAGCAACGACGTGTGCCCGCCGGAAACGAGCAGCGCGATCGTCGGATACTCGAGCGGCTCGGCATCAGGAGTGAGGATGTCTGCGGCGATGTGCCCGACCAGATGATTCACGGCGTACAGGGGCTTGTCGATCGAGACGGCGAGGCCCTTCGCGGCGCCGACCCCGACCATCAGGGCGCCGGCGAGGCCGGGTCCGCTCGTGACGGCCACGGCGTCGAGGTCGTCGAGAGCGACGCCCGCCTCCGTCAGCGCCGCGTCGATCGACGGCTGCAGCGCTTCGAGATGCGCGCGCGCGGCCACCTCCGGCACGACGCCGCCGTAGCGGGCGTGCTCGTCCATGCTCGACGCGATCGTGTTCGAAAGCAGCGTGCGGCCGCGGACGATGCCGATGCCGGTCTCGTCGCAGCTCGTCTCGATGCCGAGGACAAGAGGTCCAGTCATCCCTGCACCCCGCTCTCGTCATCCACCGCGCGCGTCGTCACGTCGACTCGCTCCGCTCGCTCGGCGGCCGAGAGCGCCCGACGCCGAAGATCGAGCCTCATCACGATCGCGTCCACATCATCCGGCTGATAGTAGCCGGGGCGCCGCCCGATCTCCGCGAACCCCTCCGACAGGTACAGGCCCTCGGCTGCGGGGTTGTCCGCGCGCACCTCGAGGAAGACTTCGCGCGCCCCGCGTTCCGACGCCGCTTCGAGTAGCGCCCGCAGCAGCGCCCGCCCGAGACCCCTTCCCCGCTGTGCGGCGTCGAAAGCGATGGTCTGGATGTCGGCATCCGCCCCTCCCTTCAGAGCGCGCACACCTCCGTAGCCGATCACCAAACCGTCTGCCTCATCGACGAGATAACTGTTGTGGGCAGAGGCGAGTTCAGCGGCCATCGCCTCGGCGCTCCACGCATCGGTCGGGAAAGACGCCTTCTCGATAGCCATGATGCCGTCGAGATCGTCAGGAGTCGCCGCTCTGAGCGTCACAGCCCCACCTTCTTCGGCGCTCCGGGAACGACCACGTCGGGGTGGCGCATGTACAGCGGCTCGTCGTCGGTCAGCGTGCGCTGTGCGGCGAGCGCCAGCGCGCCGACGCGCGCGAGATCGGCACCCGAGAGAGTGACGACGTCGATGCGCCGGATGCCCGCGAGATGCGCGTCCGCGTCGACGGCGCGCACAAGCGTCGTCTCTGCGACGACCGAGGGGAGGCCATCGGCATCCGTCCCGTCGAACACGGTGATCGCGACCTCGCGGCGGCGGGCGTCCGTGACGATAGCGAAGCGACCGTCACCTGTGTGCGTGAGAGCGGCGGCGAGATGGCTGGGCACAGGGATCACAGGAACTCCGCGGCCCATCGCGAAGGAACGAGCGGCCGCGATGCCGATGCGGAGCCCCGTGAACGGACCAGGGCCCATACCGGAGACGACGTGCGTGATCTCACCGGCGCCTGCCTCGGCGAGCGCATCGGCGAGCAGGTCACCGATCACCTCGGCATGGCCGAGCGGGTCGGTCGTCGCCGCCTCGGCGCGGAGCGTTCCGTCGTCGTCGACGAGGGCGACGGCGGTACCGAGAGAGGTGTCGACGGCGAGAATCACGCTTCCAGGTTAGCCGGGGAAGCTGAGGCCGGTCTTTCCGCGCGCGCCCAGCGGTCACCTCCTGCGGCGCGCGCGGCATCCGCCGCTCGATGCGCGGCGACCACGAGCATGTCGTAGTCGAACCCGAAGGTCGTCGCCGTCGCCCATCCGACGCTCGCCGAGACGCGGATGCCGGGCACCGCCGTCCCCTCGCCCATCGACGATATCCGGCTCAACAGTGCGGGAACATGGTGCCTCATCGCCTCTTCCCCTGCGCCTATCACGACGATGACCCGGCCGTCGTCGATGCAATGGATGTCTGCCGCCGCGGGAACGGAGCGCTCGACATCGGCGTGGAAGCGATCGCGGACCTCCGCGAAGACCGTCGCCGAGAGGGCCTCGCGCAGATCGACCTGATCATCCAGATGCACATCCAGCACTGACCACGCGTCATCGCCCTGGGCCTCTGCTCGGGCCAGACGCCGACGGGACCGTTCGATCTGCTCGTCCCAGCCGCCCCGGCTCGGCGCATCCGTGCGGACCAGCAGGATCAGAGTGAACGCCGCGCATGTGCTCATCACCATGGCGCCCGTGCTGTTCGTGCCGCGGAGGATGCCGAGCTGCTGCTCGGCCGTCAGCCCGTCGACCGCGAACGCCGAGATCACCGCGACGACGGCGAGCAGAACGAACGTCGCCGAGGCGAGGATCAGCGGCATCGTGATGTCGCGGTCGACGTTCTTCATTCGGATCAGTTCGTAGACGATGAGCCCCGCGAACACGCTCGCGGTGAGGAAAAGGGCACGGAACGCGACCTGATATGCCGGGTGCCCCGCGGTGCCAAGCAGCAGCACGGGACCGAGCGCGATGAACGCGATCACCGGCCACCAGATCGGGCGTCTTCCCGCGAAAGCACGCAGCCCCCACCAGACGAGCGGTTCGAAGCTGAACAGGATCGCCGAGGCTCCCGCGCGCATCACGGGATCGTCGAGCTGGTATCCGCCGAGCCAGAGGTACGCGCCGAAGATGCCGATCGCGTACGCCGTGCCCCACGCGATCGTGGCACGACTCGGCTTGGCGAGCGTGGCGAGGCCCGATACCAAGACCGCCAGCACGGTGACGACGGCGACCATGCTGGTCGTCACGTCGACGTTCAACGGCGCGAGGGCTGCGCTGATCACAGGACTCCTTCTGAAGGGCCGACTGAAGAGTCGGCGCCGGCTGGGGCGGGCGGAATCGGGAAACGCAGGGTGACGCGCGTACCATCGCCTTCGACGCTGTGCACGTCTATGGTGCCGCCGTGCATGGCGACGATGTCTCTGGCGATGCCCATGCCGAGGCCCGTCCCGGGGATCGAGGCGCGAATCGCCGAATCGGTGCGGAAGAAGGGTTCGAACAGTCTGCCGAGTTCCGCCTCGGCGATGCCCATGCCGGTGTCGACGACCACGACTTCGGCTGCCTCACCGGCGACCAGCACGACGGTGATACTGCCCGTGGCAGGTGTGTACTTCACCGCATTGCTGAGAACGTTGTCGATGACCTGGCGCAGCCGGAACGCATCACCGAGGATCACGAGCTCGGTCGCTCCCTGGATGCCGATATCGAGCCCGGCGGCAGCAGCCATCGGCGCGTAGGAGGCGGCGGAGGCTTCGACGATCTCGCGCAGGTCGACACGCTGGTGCTCCGCCTCACCGCCGCGCGGATCGTCGAGCGCACCCGTGACGAGTCGCTGCATCCGCTCGGCCGCGTTCACGATCACCCCGACCTGCCCGATCACGCGCTCGGGCAGATCGTCGCGCTCGAGCAGCAGGTCGGCATGGCCGATGATCGCGGTGAGGGGATTGCGCAGTTCGTGCGAGACCATCGCCGTGAGCGCTCGACGCTCCACATCAGCGTCGATCAGGGCGGTGATGTCATCGATGATCACGAGAGTCAGCTGATCGGCGTCGCCGGCCATCGCGTGCGTGCTCACATCGAGGGCGTGCCAGGACCCGCCGCTGTCGAACAGCCAGACCCGCTCGCTCTGCAGCCGCTCACCCGCCGCGGCGCGAACGAGGGTCGTGCGCTCGGGTGGGACTGGGCTTCCCCGTCGGTCGTCGTACTCGACGGACGCCGACGGCAGAACGGCTCCGTACCTGTCGCGTCCGTACAGTGTGCGGTAGGCCCCGTTCATCCTGACGATCCGCTGGTCCTCGGCGACGACGACGAGGGCGATGTCGAGAGCGTCGATGATCTGAATGACCCTCATCTGCTGCATCTCCGCGCGCTCGGCCGCTCTCGCCGCCTGCTCCGATTGCCGCTTCAGGAGGCGGCGAGATGCGCGGGACCGATGCGCGCCGAGGCGCACCGTCGTTCCGAGGAAGCTCAGCGTGAACACCACGCTGAGAATGCGCAGCACGATGTCGGCCTGCGTGCCGCTGTGGTCTGCGAAGACGGCGAGGCACAGTGCGACGAACGCGATGCCCCCGAACACCCAGGGCAGCGTGAAGAACGTCGCGAGCCACGTGATCGGGAAGACCCACAGGAACCCGAGCCGGCTGTCCGGAGCGTTCGTCGTGAATCCGATCGCGAGAGCGTCGAGGAAGGGCACCGCCGCCACCGCAGAGCGCGGCAGCTTCTGCCACGGCACGGCGAGGGTCACGATCGTCGTCGCCAGGATCATCCCGAGACCCGCGACCACGAGGGGGTTGCCGAACGAGGCCGGTTTGAAGGCCGCGATCGCGACCGTGATCGCGATCATGCTGCCGGTGAAGATCAGCTGCCATCGCCATATGGAGAGCGTGCGGGTCATGATCCCCTCGCTTCCTCAAGGTTGACGCAAGATTGGTGAAAGAACGTCTTGAGCAGACGTACTCGAAAGCTCGAGAGCCCTAGCATGCTGGGTGGGGCCGGTCCGCGTTCTGGGGAGAAGCGGATGCCGAGGCTGCGGTTTCTGGGGAGCCGCGGCCTCGTCGGCTACCGATCATCCGCTCTCCTCCCCCGTGGTGAGCCGGTACCCCACCCCCCGCACCGTCTCGATGTAGCGCGGACTCGTGGGGGTGTCGCCGATCTTGCGGCGCAGATTCGTCATGTGCACCTCCACTGCACGCTTGTCTGAGGCCGCGATGTAGTCAGAGGCCGCACCCGATGCGGTGCGCACCAGCCGGGCCAGGTCGGCCTTGCTCTGCACGCGCCGCTGCGACTCGAGAAGTGCCGAGAGCAACACGAACTCCGTCGGGGTGAGCACGACCTCGCCCGTCCCGGCCTGCACCGTGTGAGTGTCGGGATCGACGATGAGATCGAGATGCCGCATGGATCTGCGCGAAGAAGCCGTGGTCTGCGGCGTGCTCGACTGCCGCGCAGCCTGGACTTCCGCGGTGGCGGCACTATGCGGGCGCCTCATGAACGCCTCGATCCGCGCACGCAGTTCGCGTGGCCGGAATGGCTTGACGAGATAGTCGTCGGCACCGCTGGTGAGCCCCAGCACCACGTCGGATTCATCGCCGAGTGCCGAGATCATGATGATGTGAGTGCTGCTCATCGTGCGGATGCGGCGAGCGACCTCGAGCCCGTCGATGCCGGGCAGGTTCACGTCGAGTGTGGTGATCGCAGGCTCGTGCCGCGTGATCGCCGCGAGTCCTGACGGGCCATCGCTCCTGAGCACGGTCGCGAAGCCGGCCGCGAGAAAGACCTCGTCGAGCAGGCTCCGCACATCCGGGTCGTCTTCGATGATGACCGCGACACGCGCACGTGCACTGTGCTCGACCATGTCTCCCCCACGCTGAGAGCGCCCGCGCGCCATGGGTCGCGCGAATCCGTGTCTCGCATTCTAGCGATCGGGGGTCGATTCCGTCCCGAGACGTCGAGGGGCGCGTTCACGCCGCTCCCGCGCGAACGCGCGACCAGAAGGCGCACCGCCGCGGTCTGCGGCAGGGGCCCGGCATCCGCTCGGTGCGGTCACGCGGCGGAAGCGGTCACCCGGGTGATCGTCACGACGCGCGGTGCATCGGCGTCGAGCTCGGATGGGTCGAGGTCGTCGTCGCTCCCGACCGGGCGCTCCAGCTCGACGTCCCACCACGAGTCCGCGAGGTCCTCGGCCATGCCGCGTCCCCACTCGATCACGACGACCGAGCGTGCGAGATCCAGGTCGAGATCGTCGAGTTCTGCGCCGGAGCCGAGACGGTAGGCGTCGACATGCACGAGCGGCGCGCGTCCGATGACACTGGGGTGCGTGCGAGCGATCACGAAGGTCGGGCTCTGCACGGGGCCGCGCACGCCGAGTCCCTCGGCGAGCCCCCGCGTGAAGGTCGTCTTGCCCGCACCGAGGGGGCCGGTCAGGATCAGCAGGTCACCCGGCTCGAGGGTCTCGCCAAGGGCGAAGCCGAGCCTCTCCATCTCCTCGCTCGTGGCGACGTCACGCCGGCCGAGCAGAGAAGGATCGACGCTCACGACGCCCTCCGGGGCACCCGCCCGCCGATACGGGTGACGATCTCGTAATTGATCGTGCCCGCGGCATCCGCCCATTCCGTGGCCGAGGGCATGCCGAGGGTGGGGTCGCCGAACAGCACCACCTCGTCGCCGATCGACACCGCCGTGTCTCCGACGTCGACGACGAACTGATCCATCGCGATGCGGCCGACGTTGACGAACCGACGGCCCGCGATCGAGACGGGCAGCTTGCCGGAGGCGCTGCGCGGCACCCCGTCGGCGTACCCCAGGGGCACGAGCACGAGGGTCGTGTCCCGGTCGGTGCGGTGATCGTATCCGTAGGAGACGCCCGTGCCGGCAGGCACCCGGCGCACAGCCGCGATCGATCCGCGCAGCGTCATCGCGGGCCGCAGTCCGAGTTCGGCTGACGAGCGGTCGTCGAAGGGCGAAAGACCGTAGAGGCCGATGCCGATGCGCACGGCGTCGAGGCGCGTCTCGGGGAGGTCGATCGCGGCCGCGGTGGCGGCGATGTGCCGGATCTCGGGACGGATGCCGAATCCCTCGGCGGTCGCGAGACCCTGCTGGAACTTCGCGAGCGCTGCGCGGTCGTCGTCGGGCGAGGCGTTGGACAGGTGGCTGAAGAGACCGACGATGCGCAATCGGCCGATGCGCTCGAGACGCGCGGCCTCGGCGAGCACACGGTTCCAGTCGGCCGGCGGGATGCCGTTGCGCGAGAGACCGGTCTCGAGCTTCAGATGCACGCCGACGGGGCGATCGACCTCAGCGGCTTTCGCGGCCGCCTCGAGCTGGTCGAACGAGGAGATGCCCACCTCGATGTTCTGTGCCGCGGCGGACTCGAACCTCTCCCCAGGGGCGTGCAGCCACGCGACGATCGGCGCCGTGATGCCCTGACGGCGCAGTTCGAGCGCCTCGGGGATCTCTGCGACACCGAGTCGGGTGGCGCCCCCGGCGAGTGCAGCTACCGCGGTCGCGGCGGCACCGTGACCGTAAGCGTTGGCCTTCACGACGGCTATCACCTGCACACCGGTGAGACGCCGGAAGTGGCGGACGTTGTCGCTGATCGCGTCGAGGTCGATCGTCGCCTCTCGGAAAAGGGTCACAGTGGCTCTCCTTCGGCGACGACGAACGCGGCTGCCAATCCGGCGTCGTGGGTCAGAGTCAGATGCAGCTTCGTGATCCGCCTGTCCTGCACGACCTGAGCCGTGCTGCCGCTGAGGACGAAATGGGGCGCGCCGGAGGCCGCCGAGGCGATCTCGATCTCGGCCCAGTGCACGCCGTCGGAGCCCCCGAGAGTCTTGATCAGGGCTTCTTTCGCGGCGTAGCGCGCCGCGAGCGACGGCAGGCGCAGAGTCTGCTCTGCGGGGGTGAACAGCCGCTGGAGCAGCTTCGGGGTCCGCGTGACGGTCCGCTCGAACCGCGGGATGTCCACGAGGTCGATGCCGGTCCCGATGATCACCCGTTCAGCCTACCCGTGGGCCCGGCGATCCCGCCGTACGGTCCGGCCCCTCCGACTCCTGGCCTCCCCATCCCTGTCCCTGGTCCCGTCCCTAATCCCGTCCCGTCTACAGGCTCAGATTCCGTCTGCAGGCCGAAAACCGGGTTCTGGGCCTGCAGACGGAATCTGAGCCGACCAACGGGACGGCCACTTCTCCTCCACAATCGCCCATCCGCTGAATCCATCCACAATCACGTGCTCCGGCATCCGGATGACCAAGCGGATGTCGGATGCTGGTGCGATGCTCACTCCGGCCGGACTCCTCACGAACACCGACGGCGTCGCCCGCACCGCGTGGCTCATGCGCCACGGGTGCACCAAGCGAGAACTGGCGGATGCCGTCACCGCCGGCGCCGTCGCGCGGCTTCGCCGCGGAGTTCTCGCCCTGCCCGACGCCGACCCGAAACTCATCATCGCCGCGCGGCACGGCGGCGCGCTGAGTTGCGCCGATGCCTTGCGCCATCACGGAATCTGGACGCTGCCTCGACCCGATCAGAAGGTGCATGTCTGGCTCGGTGATTCCGGCCGCCTGCATGCGCATCCTCAATGCAAGGCCTTCTGCACGACGCACTTCTCTCCCGGCACGGCGAGACTCGGCTACGCTCCAGTCGTCGTCGCACTCATCCACGCCTTTCGCTGCCTCGATCGCGAAGCGTTCTTCGCCGCGTACGAGTCGGCCTGGAATCAACGAAAGATCTCAGCATCCGATCGCCGCCGGATCCGCAAAGAGCTCCCTGATTCCGCGGGCTGGATGCTGGACCTGGCGCGCCCGGACGCGCAGAGCGGGCTGGAATCGCTGCTGCGGTTCCGGCTGCATCTACTGGGTCTCACGCTCGAGTCACAGGTCAGGATCCCCGGTGTCGGGACTGTGGATTTCGTGATCGACCGGGTGATCCTCGAAGTCGACGGACGCGAGAATCACGCGGGCGCCGAGCGGCGCCACAACGACCTGACTCGCGATGCGAAGTCGTCGGTCCTAGGCTACGAAACGCTGCGTTTCGACTACGCGATGGTTATCTACGAGTGGGATCGCGTAGTCGCGGCGATCCTGGCCGCGCTGGCGCGCTCGATGGCATGACAGCCGTGTCCCGTTTGCAAGCTCAGATTCCGTCTGCAGGCCGAAAACCGGGTTCTGGGCTTGCAGATGGAATCTGAGCCGACCGACGGGACCAGAGGAACCGGAATGTCCAGTCCAACGGAGACGATTCTTACTCGACCGTGACCGACTTCGCGAGGTTGCGGGGCTGGTCGACGTCGAGCCCCTTCGCGGTGGCGAGCGCCATCGCGAAGATCTGCAGCGGCACGACCGACAGCAGCGGCTCGAGCATCGCACCCGCGAGAGGGATGCGGATGACCTCGTCGGCGAACGGCAGAACCGCCACATCGCCCTCTTCGGCCACCACGATCACCCGGGCGCCGCGAGCGCGGATCTCCTGGATGTTCGAGACGACCTTCGAGTGGATCAGCGCGGAGTGCCGCGGCGACGGCAGCAGCACGAACACGGGCTGGCCGGGCTCGATGAGCGCGATCGGACCGTGCTTCAGCTCTCCCGCTGCGAAGCCCTCGGCATGGATGTACGAGATCTCCTTGAGCTTGAGCGCACCCTCGAGCGCGATCGGGAAGCCGACGTGGCGTCCGAGGAACAGCACCGAGCGGGTGTCGGCCATCCAGCCGGCGAGCTGCTCGACGTGCTCCTGCTCGGAGGCGAGCACCTTGGCGATCTTCTCGGGCAGCGCCTGCAGTTCGGCGACATCGGCGGACGCATCGGCCACCGTGCCTCGGACGCGTCCCATGTGCAGGCCCAGCAGCAGCAGCGCGGTGATCTGCGCCGAGAACGCCTTGGTCGAGGCGACGGCCACCTCGGGGCCCGCGTGCGTGTAGACGACGGCATCCGACTCACGGGGAATCGTGGCACCCTGGGTGTTGCAGATCGAGAGCGTGCGTGCGCCGCGCTCGCGTGCGTACTTCACGGCCATCAGCGTGTCCATGGTCTCGCCCGACTGGCTGATCGAGACGACGAGGGTGTCCGCGCCGATCACCGGGTCGCGGTAGCGGAACTCGTGCGCGAGCTCGACGTCGACCGCGACGCGAGCCCACTGCTCGATCGCGTACTTGCCGACGAGGGCGGCGTAGGATGCCGTGCCGCATGCCGTGATGATGATGCGGTTGATGCCGATGAAGAGCTCGTCGAGGCCGTCGAGCTCGGGGATCACGACCTCGCCGTCATGAATGCGTCCGAGGATCGTCTTCGCGACAGCTTCGGGCTGCTCGGCGACCTCCTTGGCCATGAACGACGACCATCCGCCCTTCTCCGCGGCTGCGGCGTCCCAAGACACGTCGAAAGGCTCGGCCTCGACGGGGGTGCCGGCGAAGTCGGTGACGGTGACGGCCTCAGGGGTGATCGACACGATCTGGTCCTGGCCGATGGCAAGAGCCTTGCGGGTGTGCTCGACGAACGCGGCCACGTCGGAGCCGAGGAAGTTCTCGCCCTCGCCGAGACCGATCACGAGCGGCGAGTTGCGGCGGGCGCCGACGACGAGGCCGGGGTGGTCCTGGTGCATGGCGAGCAGCGTGAACGCACCCTCAAGACGGTTCACGACACCGCGGAAGGCGAGCTGCAGATCGCCGCCGTTCTCGCGGTACTCGCGGCCGAGGAGAGCCGCAGCCACCTCGGTGTCGGTCTCGCTGCGGAAGCTCACGCCGGAGGCGAGTAGCTCATCGCGCAGTTCGGCGAAGTTCTCGATGATCCCGTTGTGGATCAGGGCGAGCTTGTCGTCGTCCGCCAGATGCGGATGCGCGTTGACGTCGGTAGGGCCGCCGTGCGTGGCCCAGCGGGTGTGCCCGATGCCGGTGCTCCCGTCGGGCAGAGCCGCCTCGGCGAGCGAATCGCGCAGCATGCTGAGCTTTCCGGCCTTCTTGCGCATACCGAGAGTGCCGTCGCCATCGATGACGGCGACGCCAGCGGAGTCATAGCCGCGGTACTCGAGGCGGGCGAGCCCTGCGAGCAGGATGTCCTGGCTGGGGCGCGGGCCCACGTATCCGACGATTCCACACATAAGTTCAAGGGTAAGCGCGAAGTTTTGGCAGGAGCCCGTACGAATAGTGGATGCCGTGGCACCGCCGACTCGTCAGTGTGTTTCGTCTCGCTTCGCCCACTCAACGACCATCGCCCGCTCAACATCGACCGCCGACGGAGCAACGCGCGCCGCGCACTAATCCGTCGCGTGTCAGAGCTTGCGCAGCAGCACGCTCTCCACAGCGTGGTCGGCGCCCTTGTTGAGCACGAGGCGCGCGCGGTGCTTCGTCGGCATGACGTTCTCGACGAGGTTCGGCATGTTGATCTCGTTCCAGTAGCCCAGCGCCGTCGTGATGGCCTCGGCATCCGTGAGGTGCGCGAACACGTTGAAGTACGAGGTGGGGTTCGAGAACGCGCCCTGCCGCAACGCGAGGAAGCGGTCGACGTACCACTTCTCAATGTGCGCGGTGTCGGCGTCGACGAAGATCGAGAAGTCGAAGAGGTCGCTCACTGCCACGTCGTTCGGCGCCGCCGGTGGCTGCAGCACGTTGAGCCCTTCGACGATCACGACGTCGGGCCGCCGCACGACGACGTGCGCGTCGGGCACGATGTCGTAGCGCATGTGCGAATAGAAGGGCGCTCGCACCTCGGGCGCACCGCTCTTCACCTCGGTGAGGAACTGGATGAGCGATCTTCGGTCGTACGACTCCGGAAAGCCCTTGCGCTCCATGAGGCCGCGGCGCTCGAGCTCGGCGTTCGGATACAGGAACCCGTCGGTGGTCACGAGCTCGACGCGGGGCGTGCCAGGCCAGCGGCTCATCAGCTCGCGCAGCAGACGAGCGATGGTCGATTTGCCCACGGCCACAGACCCGGCGACGCCGACGACGAAGGGAGTGGTCGAATCGTCCTCCTGCAGGAATGACGATGTGGCGGCCCCGAGTCTCTTGGTCGAGGTGGCGTACAGCGAGAGCAGGCGACTCAGCGGCAGATACACTTCGCGCACCTCGGTGAGGTCGAGTCGGTCTCCGATGCCACGGAGCTCGACGACCTCGGTCTCGGTGAGCGGCTGGTCCAGCCCCGCTGCGAGCCGTGCCCATTCCGCCCGGCCGATCTCCCGATAGGGAGACAGCGGGAGCGTGGGGTCGACAGTGGTCACGGCTCAATGGTATCCGCGGCGCAGGTAGTCTCTTTCCCGTGCGTCTGGGAATTCTCGACATCGGCTCGAACACCGTCCACCTCCTGGCCGCGGATGCCCGCCCGGGAGGCCGCCCTCTGGCGACGACCAGCGATCGCACGGTCGTGCGGCTCATGCGCTACCTCACTCCGGAAGGCGCCATCAGCGAAGAAGGCGTGCAGGCGCTGGTCGCAGCGGTCACCCGCGCACGATCGATGGCGGAGGCCGAGCGCGTCGACACCCTGCTCGCCACGGCGACGAGCGCGGTGCGCGAAGCCCTCAACGGCGACGACGTGATCGCCCGCATCGAGTCGGCACTCGGACAGCCCCTGCAGGTGCTGACCGGCGAGCAGGAGGCGGAGCTGACGTTCCTCGCGGTGCGCCGATGGTTCGGATGGGATGCCGGGCGCATACTGCTCTTCGACATCGGCGGCGGCTCGTTCGAGTTCGCGGCGGGGGCAGACGAGGTGCCCGAGGTCGCGGCATCCGTGCCTCTGGGTGCCGGTCGCATGACGGTGCAGTTCATGCCGGACGACCCGCCCGGCGAGGATGCCGCAGCTCAGCTCCGCGCGCATGCCGAGACGGTGCTCGCTCCCGTGGCTGAGAGGATCATGGCCCTCCCCCGCCCCGACCACGTCATCGGGTCGTCGAAGGCGATCCGCTCGCTCGCGAACCTCGCCGGCCGCGAGGTGACGGGTCTCGGCTTCGACCGCACCGTGTTGTCGCGCTCGTCGCTCGGGTCGTGGATTCCGCGGCTCGCGCGGATTCCGGCATCCGCTCGTCAGGAGCTGCCTGGAATCACCGCCGACCGGGCGCTGCAGATCGTCGCGGCCGCCGTCTCGCTGCACACCGCCATGACGATGCTGAAGATCGACGAACTCGAGGTGTCGCCGTGGGCGCTGCGCGAAGGTGTGCTGCTGCGCTACACCGAGCAGCTCAGCTGGAGCGGTCGGGCCTGACCCGGCTGCCGAACGCTCAGCGCCACCACTCCGCGAGCGACTCCGCCAGTACGCGTCCCTGATCGAACCCGGCTCGGGCCGCCTCTGCGCGCAACGCGAGGTCCATGGCGGTGGCGCCCTGCATCCGCTCGGTCCCCTCACCCGGGAACACCGTCTCGACCCTGCTGCCGGCGGCCCGCAGCTCGGCCACCTGGGCCGCAAGATCGGTGCCCCACGAGAGCGGATGCCGGGTGCGCCCGCCGAACGGCGACAGCACCAGCACCCGGTCGGCCCCGGCAGTCAGATCGGCGTTCTCGTTGCGCCGGTATCCGCCGTCGATGTACCGCTCGTCGCCGATCGCGTAGGCGAAGCCGCTCGAGCAGCTCGCGGCGACGGCGTCGACGAGATCCACGCCGCTGTCGCGATCGAACACGACCGGCTCACCCGTGCGCGCGTCGACCGCTGTGATCCTGAGCCGGCGTTCCGGCCACTCCGTCTCCGGCAGGCGCCGGGAGACGATGCCGCGCCAATGCGCGGACTTCTCTCCGTCGGGGTCGAGGGCGATGGCGGCGGCGCCCATCCGGCGCCGCATGTCCGCAGCATCCGCCGCCTCCGCGATGATCGCGGCTGTGCGCGCCATGTTGTCGGCCGCAGCCTGCGTGTGCACGGGCCCGACCCGTGCCGGAACGGGGGCCAGAGACGCTTCGTACAGCTCTGTGGGCGGCACGGCCGCCAGCTGCGCGGCCGAGGTCGCGCCGGCGGAGGTGCCGATCACCAGGTCGGAGTCGGTCACATCGAGGCCGCCGTGGAGCAGGCCCGCCGCCACGCCGATCATCCACGCGTTGCCGGTGGATCCTCCGCCGGCCAGGACGAGTGCGGTGCGAGTCATGGTGACATCCTCTCGCACCCGGGACGGAGAAAGCGGGCGGATGCCGTGACAGCATCCGCCCGCTTCGAATGTTCTCTCAGAGCGCCAGGCGCTCGCGCACGACGTCGGCCAGACGAGTGGCATAGGTCTGCACCGACTCGGCATCCGCCGCTTCGACCATGACCCGCACCAGGGGTTCGGTGCCCGACTTGCGCAGCAGCACGCGTCCGGTGTCGCCCAGTTCGGCCTCCACCTCGCGCACCGCGGCCTGCACGACCTCGTCGCCTTCGAGCGCGTCTCTGTCGACACCGCGGACGTTGATCAGCACCTGAGGGTAGACCGTCATGACGCTCGCGAGCTCGGCTGCGGTCTTCTTCTGCCGCGCCATCTCGCTCACCAGGTGCAGGCCGGTCAACAGACCGTCGCCGGTGGTGGCGAACTCGCTCATGATCACGTGACCCGACTGCTCGCCGCCGAGCGCGTAGCCGCCGGCATTCATGTCTTCGAGCACGTAGCGGTCGCCGACAGCGGTCTGCCGAACAGTGATGCCGTGCTCGCGCATCGCGACATGCAGGCCGAGGTTGCTCATGACGGTGGCGACGAGGGTGTCGTCGGTCAGGTGACCGCGCTCCTTCATCGACACGGCGAGGATCGCCATGATCTGATCGCCGTCGATGATCTTGCCCTCTGCGTCGACTGCCAGGCAGCGGTCGGCGTCGCCGTCGTGGGCGATGCCGATGTCCGCGCCGAGGCGCACGACCGCTTCGGCCAGCTTGTCGAGATGGGTCGAGCCGACGCCGTCGTTGATGTTCCAGCCGTCGGGATCGGCGCCGATCACGGTGACGTCGGCTCCCGCGTCCTTGAACGTCTCGGGAGAGACGCCGGACGCCGCGCCGTTCGCGCAGTCGAGGACGACCTTGATGCCGTCGAGCGGATGCGGAATCGAGCCGAGCAGATGCACGACGTAGCGGTCTTCGGCGTCGGCGAAGCGGATGATCCGGCCCACGCTCGCGCCGGTCGGGCGGAGCTTCTCGCCGGCCATCGCGGCCTCGATTCGCTCTTCGACGACGTCGGGCAGCTTGACTCCGCCGCGGGCGAAGATCTTGATGCCGTTGTCGGGAGCAGCGTTGTGCGATGCGGAGATCATGACACCGAAGTCGGCATCACGATCGGCGATGAGGAAGGCGAGCGCCGGCGTCGGGATGACGCCGGCTTCGAGCACGTCCACACCGGAGGAGGCGAGTCCCGCCGCGACGGCTGCTTCGAGGAAGTGGCCGGAGACGCGAGGGTCTCGTGCCACGACTGCGGTGAGTCGCTTGCCAGCGGCTTTGCGAGCCTCCGCAGTACGGCCCTGGCCCAGGACGACAGCAGTCGCCTGGGCCAGGGTGAGCGCCAGATCGGCGGTGAGGGTGCCATTGGCAAGCCCTCGCACGCCGTCCGTGCCAAAGATCGGCATCGGTCGGTGAGACCTTAGCGCTTCGAGTACTGAGGCGCCTTACGGGCCTTCTTGAGACCGGCCTTCTTGCGCTCCTTGACGCGAGCGTCGCGCGACAGGAAGCCGGCCTTCTTCAGGGTCGGACGGTTGTTCTCCGCGTCGATCTCGTTCAGCGCGCGAGCGATGCCGAGACGCAGTGCGCCGGCCTGACCCGAGGGGCCGCCACCGGAGATGCGCGCGATGACGTCGTAGCCGCCGGCGAGGTTGAGCACCGTGAACGGGTCGTTGATCAGCTGCTGGTGCAGCTTGTTCGGGAAGTAGTCCTCGAGCGTGCGGCCGTTGACCGTGATGGTGCCCGAGCCGGGGATCAGACGCACGCGGGCGATGGCCTGCTTGCGACGGCCCACAGCGGCACCCGGGACGCTGAGCACGGGGCGGGGAGCCACCTCGACTGCTTCGGTCTCGGGAGTCGACGTCGAGAAGTTCTGGGGGGTTTCGGTGGTGTCCTGGATGTCAGCCACGAGTATGTCCTTAAGTCCTTTAGGTCCGGCGCTTACTGGGCGACCTGGTCGAGGGTGTACGTCTGCGGCTGCTGAGCGGCGTGCGGGTGCTCGGCACCGACGTACACCTTGAGCTTCGTCAGCTGCTGGCGGCCGATGCTGTTCTTGGGGAGCATGCCACGGATGGCCTTCTCCACAGCGCGGACCGGGTTCTTCTCGAGGAGCTCGGCGTAGGTGACCGACTTCAGACCGCCCGGGTAACCCGAGTGGCGGTAGGCCAGCTTCTTCTGGAGCTTCTGACCGGTGAGCGCGACCTTGTCGGCGTTCACGATGATGACGAAGTCACCCGAGTCGATGTGGTTGGCGAAGGTCGGCTTGTGCTTGCCACGCAGGAGCGCGGCGGCGTGCGAAGCGAGACGGCCGAGAACGACGTCGGTTGCGTCGATGACGACCCAGTCACGCTGGACCTCGCCGGCCTTCGGGGTGTAAGTGCGCGTCACGATAGTGCTGCTTTCTTGTTCGAACGGAGAAGTTCGTGAATCCCACTCCGGGGTGGTTCCCTGTGGCCTGCGGACAGGACTTCGGGGAACACGCCAGTGGAGGGCTCACGTTCGCGGCACTCGGCAGTCGAGTACCAAAGTGACAGCTTACGCCATGGGAGCAGGGTTTTGCGAATCGGGGCGGACGCTCTCTGCGGCATCCGCCCCGGGCGGGACTCAGCCGATGTCCGCTCGCTCCCCGGGCTCGAGCACCTGCAGGCGATCCGCACGATCGGCGTGCGCGAACATGCCGATCAGGCGCTCGCGCGTCTCCGAGAAGTGGAACCACCCTTCGGCGTGAACCGGGACGATGACGGCATCCCCCAGCACCTCTGCAGCCTCGAGCGCCGTGCGCGCGTTGAGGGTCAGGTCGCTGTCACCGAAGCGTCCGACGTTGGCCGCACCCGCGAACAGCACCGCGATGTCGATGTCGGGGAACCGCTCGGCGATCTCGCGGACCAGGTCGACCGAGGCGTTGTCTCCCGAGACGTACACGGTCGGATGCGCGTCGGCTTCGAGGACGAACCCCGTCACGGCGCCGCTCAGCGCTTCGGCCCCCTCCGGGCCGTGCAGCGCGGGGACGGCGGTGATGACCGCATCTCCGACTCGATGCTGCTGCCACGGCACGAGTCCGGTCGCATGTGCGATCCTCTCGGCGGATTCGATCGTCGTCAGCACCTGCGGCACGACGGCGAGCAGCGCACGACCGGTTTCGTCGAGGTTGTCGGCGTGCTGTTCGTGCGACAGGAGGACGACGTCGATCTCTCCTAGTGCGGATGCGGGGACGGCCGGTCCGGCCAGCTTGTAGAGCGTCGCGCCGCCGGGGTAGACGCCGGGCTCGTCGAAGGTGGGGTCGGTGAGGATCGACAGTCCGGCGTACGTGAAGTGGAGCGTCGGGCCGCCGACGAGAAGTGCGGAGATGCGTGTCATGGCTTCAGTCTTCGGCATCCGTCGTTCACGATCCAGTGGCCTGAAGGCATCTATTCGATAAGATCAGGCCATGAGTCGTTCGCGCCCTGGCGGGAGGGTCGCCGTTCTGGCCTTCCCGCACATCAGCCCCTTCCACCTGTCGGTGCCGACGCTCGTGTTCGGCGGGGCGGGACTCGACAGCGTCGACGGGCTCTACGACGTCACGGTGTGCGCCGAGCATCCGGGTTCGATGCCCACCGGCGCCGGCTACTCGATTCAGGTGGATGCCGGGCTCGACGCGATGACGACCGCGGACCTCATCGTGATCCCGAGCTGGCGGAACGGCATGACGCCCTCCGAACAGCTGCTCGACGCGGTTCGCACAGCGCATGCCCGCGGCGCCCGGATCGTCGGCCTGTGTCTCGGAACGTTCGTCGTCTCGGCATCCGGAGTGGCTGACGGACGCGAGGTCTCCACCCACTGGGCCGCCGCATCGCGACTGGCATCCGAGCAGCCGCAGGTCGGTGTGCGCGACGACGTGCTGTGGACCGACCTCGGCGATGTGATCACGTCCGCCGGAGCGGCGGCCGCACTCGACTGCTGCCTGCACATCGTCCGCTCCGATCACGGCAGCGTCGCCGCTGCGGCACTCGCCCGCGCGCTCGTGCTCGCTCCGCATCGCACCGGCTCACAGGCGCAGTACATCCCGGCGCCGGTGGTCGCCGCATCCGCTGACGATCCGATCGGGCGTGCGATGCTCTGTGCCCGCGCCGACCTCGCGGGCTCCTTCGACGTCGACGACTGGGCGGGATCGGTTCATCTGTCGCGCCGCACCTTCACTCGACGGTTCCGCGAGCGCACCGGGACCAGTCCGCAGCAGTGGCTGCTGGACCAGCGGGTCGAGGCCGCTCGCGCGATGCTCGAGAGCTCCGACGCGTCGGTCGAGCGCATCGCGGAACTCGCGGGTTTCGGCAGCGCGGTGTCGCTGCGACTGCACTTCCGGCAGCGTCTGGGCGTGAGCCCCGCCGCGCACCGCGCGGCGTTCCGTGTAGGCGCCGCATGACGAAGGCGCCGCCCGACGTCCGTACGGCAGCTGACCGGATCAGTCGAACCTGGCCGTGACGAGGATCGGCCGGTGATCACTCGATCCCTGCGGAAGAGTGGTCACCCGCTCGATCTCGAACCCGGTCGACGTCGCGAAGTCGTAGTGCCCGCGGAAGACCCGATACCGCGTGTAGGTGTGATCGTCGCTGAGGGTGAGCGCGTACCCGTGCTCCCTGATCGCGTGGCCGAGGTTCTCCTTGAAGACCGGATAGTTGTAGTCCCCCACCATGAGCTGGGGCAATCCTGGCCCGAGCGCCGACAGCTGTGTGAGCGCGGCGCGGATCTGGTGCCGACGCAGTGAGTTCAGTGCGGTGAGCGGGGCGGCGTGGAAAGAGGCCACGATGAGTTCGCGCCCCTCGTCGATGTCGTGCAGTCGGGCTCCGAGGACGCGCTCATGCGCCGGTTTCGCGATGCGATCGTGAAGCGACTTCTTCAGTTCGATGGCCTTGACTGCGAGCACCCGGTAGGTGCTCGCACGGTAGTACAGCGCGAGCCCGAGCCGGTTGCCCTGCGTGGCCTCGGCGAGAGCGAGGTCGCCGATCTGCTCGGGGAGCCCCGCCACGTCGCACTCCTGCAGGCACAGGAGATCGGGGTCGTGCGCGCGGACCAGTTCGACGAGCTCTCCGGCCGCGCGGTGCTTCTGCAGGTTGTAGGAGATGACCTTCATGACGGATTCACGCTACTCGCGGATGCTGTGCGACGGCGTGGAATCATTCGTCATATCCCCAGCGGACGCCGAGCACGCCAGGGCCGAATCCGTGTCTGGCGAGGTGGACCGCTCCGCTCTTCACCGACAGCATCGTCGAGACGTAGTCCTCTTCGGTCTCGGCGTACGACTCGCACCACGCCGGGAGCGCGTCGGGATGGAAATGCACCCAGATCAGTGATTCCCGCGCGGCGCGGGCGGTCGCGTGCCATGCGGACTGTTTCCGTGGATAGCCCCGGGGGAAGGTCTCGGTGAACTCGAACAGCGTCGTTCCGCCGGTCGAGATCGGCTCATCGAGCGCGATCACGACCCCCGAGAGAAGTCTGCCCGGATGCAGGTACTCGCGATCGAGCCGCCCGCCCTTGACGTCGGAGATCACCGGCATCTCGTCCGTCTCGACGGGCGCAGCATCGATCAGAGGCACCTCGCTCAGCACCCCTTTGGTCGACTGCACGAGCGCCCTCGTCACGACGCGTTCCACCGTGCCGCCGATCCCGACGTGCACGGTCATCTGCGTCGACAGATCTCGCAGCGCGTCCTGCGGAGCAGCCCTCAGCGCGGCCAGAGTCTCGTCGGCCTCGCGCTGCACGCGCTCCTCGTCGAAAGGCAGCCGCGGCGGCGCGACGGTCCCGAGCCGCGACGAAGGACCGAGCTGGCTCGTCAGATGCCCCCGGTCGAGTCCGAGGCGATCCTCGATACCCTCGACGACGCTGAGCGAGTGCGCTCCCTCGGGATGCCGGTCGCCCGAGCGCCAGTAGCTCAGAGTCGCCATCGACACGGGGTTGCCGTCTTCCTTGAGCTGGCTGTGCAGCCCGGAGAGACTGACGCCGCGCTCCGAGATCGCCATCCGCAGCGCGGCCGCGAAAGCAGACGAACCGCCCATCACAGTTCTCCCTCCCGCTCCGTGAACACGCACTCGTTAGAGTCAGCATACGGATCGCCGATGCCTCCCCCTATGGCGAATCGCACCGCCGTAACGACTGGGGTCGCGTCGCGGATCACGTCGGGGTCGCTCTTGTGGGGAGAGCGACCGCGACGAACCTTCGGGCGCAGGTCATGCCCGAAGCGCTCCCGCCCAGGAGCCCCGGATCTCCGGCAGCGGCGGGCTAAGACCGCCGCCTGCGCCGATGGATCTTCCCCTCCGGCCGCTTCGCCCTGTCCCCCGCCCGAGCGACGTCACCGGGCGCCAGCACGTCGCGGATCGCCTGGCGCTCCCGTCTGCTGCGCGGAGCGTCCGTCCATGCGACCAAGAAGCCGATGAGCAGCAGCACTCCGCCGATCCCGAGAAGCGCCCGGCCGTCGACGATCTCGGCATCCGCCCAGAGCACACCCCACCCGAATATCAACACGATCGTTCCCGTGCCGCAGAGCCCGCGCCCGGCGCGCACCGCGGCACGCCGTTCGACGAGCAGAGGAGCGACGCACGAGACGTCGATCCGTCGCGGCGCCCCGTCGCTCACCCATCGGGACAGCGCGATCTCGCGCACGAACTGCACTGCGATGCTGCCCATCCACGCGACGGCCCCGACGGTCGCGCACGCCAGGATCGCGATGCCGCTGGCCAGGCTCAGCACGTCGATCCCGGTCTCCACCGGATCGCTCCAGTACACGGGTTCGCAGTTTCGGCACTGCTGGCGCAGGAACACAGACAGCATGAAGGCACCCAGAGAAGCAAGCGTCGCACTGAGCAAGACCATAGCCAGGCGGTTCATCAGTTTCGCGCTCGGAGATGTCAGCCACCGTGGCACCAGCTCCTCGGGCGCCGCCTCGCGCCGCATCCGATCGGATCGATCGGCCAGCGGAACATCTCTCTTCCAGCCCGACCGCATCGCGGCGCCGCGATCGTGAGCGCGGTCGACTCCGCGTCGGCCGGTCACACGCAGTGCATAGGCGACCAGCGCGAGCGCCGCACAGCCGCCGATCGCGATCCAGGTCTCGACGTCACCGCGCAGGTCTTCGTCGAAGGCTGCGGCGAGCGCGAAGAACGCGCCCACCCCCGCAACGCACCAGAAGATCACCGTCCCTGTCGTCTTCATGAGCGCGAACGGCGACGTCGTCAACTTGAGTCGGAACTGACTCGGCGGGACGGCATCGCTCGGCAGCCGTTCCACGGCGCGCAGCGCCGCGATCCTCTCGGCGACGAAGACCAGCGGCACGCCGACGCCGAGCACCGCCGCGACCACGAGGAAAACGCCCATGCCGGCCCGGAAGATCGGGTCGAGGTCGAGTCCCGCATAGAGAGACCAGAGCGCCTCTTCCCCCACGATGCCCGCGATCAGGATGCCGAGAAAGGCGTACAGGGCACCCGCGCTGGCGCCGGTGCACGCATCGGCGAGCGCGCGCCAGAACGCCCAACCTGGCGAGGACACTTCGACGAAGGACGCGCCCATCAGCCGTCGATCGACCGCCGCGCGCGAGTCTGCTCAGCCCGCGCCGAGAGCAGTTCGTCGGCCGGATACCCCACCTCGGTGAGGGTGAGCCCTCGCGCGGCGAGCACCTTGAACTCGCTCGTCCTCGTGAGCGCATCGCGCAGCGTCACGACATCGGCGACATCGAGCCGCCCCTCGCCGACGGCGACGCAGGCGCCGACGAGAGCGCGCACCATGCTGTGGCAGAAGGCGTCGGCCTTGAGCTCCGCGACGAGGATCCCCTCGGCGTCGCGCTCCCAGCGGTACTCGAGAAGAGTGCGGATGGTCGTTGCCTCTTCACGGGGCTTGCAGTAGGCGGCGAAGTCGTGGAGTCCGATGAGCGTCTGCGCGGCGGCATCCATCCTCGCGACGTCCAGAGCGCCGCGATGCGTCGTCGTGTTCGCGCGTCGCAGCGGGTCGTAGCCTGCGACATCGTCGGCGAGCCGATAGCGATACCGACGCCACACGGCCGAGAAGCGGGCGTCGAACCCTTCGGGAGCGATCGATGTGCGGGCGACCGTCGCGTCCTGGTATGCGCCGAGCACCCCGCGCATGCGACCGGCGAGGGAGCCTGCCGGATCGTGAGCGGCGCGACCGTGTCGCGCCTCGACACGACCCCACTGCTCCTCGTCGAGATCGACATGAGCGACCTGGCCCGCAGCGTGCACGCCGGCATCCGTTCTCCCCGCCACCACGAGCTGCACATCAGAACCGACGATGCGGGCGAGCGCCTCTTCGAGCGTCCCCTGCACGGTGCGCAGCCCCGGCTGCTTCGCCCATCCGCGGAAATGGGTGCCGTCATAAGCGATGTCGAGCCGGATGCGCACGCATCAAGACTAGGACAGTCGCTCGACCAGGATGCCGTCCTCATCGCTGTACAGGTGGGCGCCCACCGCGAAGTCGACTCCGCCGAACGACACCGTGACGTCGGCCTCCCCCGTGGCGAGCTTCGTGCTCTTGCGCGGGTTGGTCCCCAGCGCTTTCACGCCGAGATCGAGCCCGTCGATCGCGACGCTGTCGCGGATCGCCCCGTTGATGACCACGCCGGCCCAGCCGTTCTCGACCGCGAGGGCGGCGATCATGTCGCCCATGAGCGCACGGTTCAATGAGCCTCCCCCGTCGACGACCAGCACGGCGCCCTCCCCCGGTGTCGACAGCACCGACTTCAACAGTGCGTTGTCCTCGTGGCAGCGCACGGTGCGGATCTTCCCGTCGAAGGCCCGGCGCAGCCCGAATGAACGCAATTGCAGCGGCAGCGACTGGAGGCTCTCTTCGAGTTCGTCGTACAGATCGGCAGTGGCTATCGCCATCAGATGCCACCGTCGATCGAACGGGGGAATTCGGATACGTCTTCGGGCACCATGACCTCCGTGTCCATGTTCAGGCTCTCCCCGGCGAAGAACCGCTTCGACCGCGGGAAAAGGTACCAGAGGAACATCAGCACCAGGCCGACGGCGAGCGATCCGATCCCCACGACGAACGTGCCGCCGATGCCGAACAGCACGGTGTAGCCGTAGTCGACGTCCCACATGTCGATCGCCGACTGCACGAAGGCCCCCGCGAGCATGAGTCCGCCCAGCAACGGGAAGATGCCCTTGAAGAACAGGTCGCGAGCCGACTTCGCGAGGTCCTTGCGGAAGTACCAGACGCAGGCGAAACCGGTGATGGAGTAGTAGAAGGCGATGGCCAGGCCCAGCGACAGGATCGAGTCCTGCAGGATGTTGTCACTGATCAAGGTCATGCCGACGTAGTACGCGACCGCGACGACGCCCATCACGATGGTGGAGAACGACGGCGTCTTGTACACGGGGTGCACGTCTTTGAACTTCGCCGGGAGCGCGCGGTAGACGCCCATGGCGAGCGTGCCGCGCGCAGTCGGCAGGATCGTGGTCTGCGTCGACGAGACCGCAGAGATGATGACGGCGACCACGAGCACCCAGCCGAACGGGCCGAGCAGCCCGTCTTTGATGGCGAGGAAGAAGTCGTCCGCGTGCTCTTCGTTGCCGAGGCCCGTTCCGGTCTCGCCGAGACCGGCGTACATCATCGCCGCGATCGTCACTGCGACATACGTGAACAGCAGGATGACGCAGGTCAGCAGCGCCGCACGACCCGGAATGCGCTTGGGGTCCTTGGTCTCCTCGTTCAGCGCGAGGCAGGTGTCCCAGCCCCAGTAGATGAACAGAGCCAGCAGGATCGCCTCGGTGAACCCCGACCATGAGGTGAAGGCGAACGGGTTCATCCACTCCCACGAGAACTCGATGGAGTTCGGGGCGTTGCCGCTCGCGATCTGCCAGAACACCGCCACGATGAACACGACCAGGGCGAGGTACTGGATGCCGAGCAGGACGTTCTGGATGCGCTCGCCGATCTCGACGCCGCGCCAGCTCACCCAGGTCATCGCGGCGATGAAGACGACGGCGACGAGGATGACGCGCCAGTCGTTGTTCTCGAGATCCTGCCCGATCAGCGACCAGAAGTACACCGAGGCGATCTGCGCGAGGTTGGCCAGGACGACCATGCCGGCGACGGCGACTCCCCAGCCGCCCATCCAGCCGACCCACGGACCGAACGCTTTGGTGCCCCAGGTGAAGGTGGTGCCGCAGTCGGGCACCGCATTGTTGAGTTCGCGATAGGCGAAGGCGATCAGGAGCATCGGCACGAAGGCGAGGACGAACGCGATCGGCGCCTGCGCCCCGACCGCGATGACCACCCAGCCGAGGGATGCGACCAGCGAGTACACGGGTGCGGTGGACGCCAATCCGATGACGGTCGATCCCCAGAGCCCCAGTGTTCCAGCTGCCAGCCCCTTGCCGTCGGGTCGTTCAAGGTGAATTGGCGTCGTTGACATGAACAGAACAGTATGCCGACCACGTTTCTCGCGTCAAGCGGCCGGAGACAACAACGGATTACATATCTGTTACGAGCGAATGACGATGGATTCCGCAGATGATCAGGATCTGACGACCATCGCGTCGGCATGGTCGGCGACCCAGCCGATCAGCGGCAGCATCCGTTCCATCAGATCGCGTCCGAGAGGAGTGAGGCTGTACTCGACGTGCGGCGGAACGGTCGGGAACGACTCGCGATGCACGATGCCGTCATCGACCAGGGTCCGCAGCGTCGTCGCGAGCATCTTCTCGCTGATGCCGTCGACCTCACGGCGCAGCTCGCCCCATCGCCTGGTGCCGTCGGAGAGAGCCGCGAGGACGAGCACTCCCCACTTGCTCATGATGTGGTCGAGGATGACCCGGGTCGAGCATCCGGACTCGAACACCATCGGCATCGAGGCCTTGATCTCTGCAAAACTCACCGTCATGTAGGTACCTTACTTCAAAGTGGGTACCCTCCGGCTGGAATGTTCCCGAGGGGTCAGGAGGTTGTCGCAGAGGTCACCTACGAAAGGACACCCCATGACCATCCTCGTCACCGGCGCCACCGGCCAGCTCGGCCGCCTCATCGTCGCGAGCCTGCTCGAGCGCGGCGCGTCAGCGGACCAGATCGTCGCCGGCGCCCGCGACGTGTCGAAGGCCGCCGACCTCGGCGTGCGGGCCGTGCACCTCGACTACACCGACCCGGCGTCGATCACCGCCGCGCTCCAGGGCGTCGACTCCGTCGTCCTCGTGTCGGGCTCGGAGGTCGGACAGCGCGTGCCGCAGCACCAGGCCGTCATCGATGCCGCCGCGGCGGCAGGCGTGTCGAAGTTCGTGTACACCAGCGCGCCGAAGGCGACGACGAGCGACCTCGTGCTGGCCCCCGAGCACAAGGCAACGGAAGAGGCGATCGCCGCGGCCGGACTGCCCGCCGTGATCCTGCGCAACAACTGGTACACCGAGAACTACCTGGGAGACCTCGCCACGGCCGCCGAGACCGGCGTGCTGTCGTCGGGCGCGGGAGACGGACGGGTCGCCTCGGCGAGCCGCAAGGACTATGCGGAAGCTGTGGCCGTGGTCCTGCTCGAAGACGGGCACATCGGCAAGGTCTACGAGCTCGGCGGCGACGTCGCGTGGAACTACGGCGATCTGGCCGCAGCGTTCTCGGAGATCTCGGGTCGCGAGGTGACCTACGCGCCGCTGAGCTTCGACGAGCAGGTCGCGGCCCTTCGCGGCTTCGGTCTCGACGAGGGCACCGTGGGCTTCGTGTCGGCCTTGGATGCCGGCATCCGCAACGGCGCACTGGCCGACACCGACGGCACCCTCTCGCGCCTGATCGGCCGCCCGACCACTCCGCTCGTCGAGGGTCTGCGCGCCGCCGCCTGAGGCGGTCGGCCCGGGCCGTCGTGAGAGATCGACCCCCACGAGGTCGGCCGCGGGAGTAGCGTCAGCACCGGAGGCATCATGCCCAGCGCACGCGATCTCGCGGCCGACGTCGAAGCTCTGGCGGGACTCCCGCCGGGCCCGACGGAGCGGTTCCTGGGCTACGCCCTGATGAGCCTGCCGTTCGCCTCCGGCCAGGTGCTGGGGCTGCGCCGGTTCCCCGTGACCTCGGTGGGACCCGGGTACACCTCTGTGTGGTCGCGCACCCCCGACGGCGCCTGGCGCATCTACACGACCATCGACGCGAGCCTCTCGTGCCCTCGCTACTTCGGCAGCGCGCTGGAGGCGACCTCGGTGCACGACATCGCCGTCGACTGGAGCGACGATCGCCGGTTCTCCGTGCGCATCGACGACGACATCGATCTGCGCTGGGACGTCGTCCTCACCACCACTCCGATGTCGCGGATGATGTCAGCCATGGCGGGCGGGCTCCCCCATGCCGCCTGGCAGAGCGAGCGCTTTCTCTCGATGCTCGGCGGCATGGCCGGACCCGCGCTCGGAGCGGGACGGATCGGCATGACCGGCGACACCCCGAACCGACAGCGCTTCCGAGCGAGACTCGACCGGATGTGGGTGGTCGAGTCCTCACTCGCCTCGCTGCACGGTGAGAGTCTGGGCCCGGTCGCCCCGCTCGCCGAGCAGACCAGGCTCGGCGGATTCTGGATGCCTCAGCGTGGCATCTTCATGATCGGCGGCGCCGAGTTCGACCCTCGCGACGCCGGCGAACATCCGCCGACGACGAGAGCCGCAGCCTGAGCGCCCATCTGTCGCACCGCGGCGGTCAGGGCTCCTGCACATGCACGACGGTGAGCCGGATCTCTGACATCTCCACACCGGCTGCGCCGAGCACACGCTCGACCACGGTCTGCGCCGATCGCACCGTCTCGGTTGTGCTCTGGGCGCCGTCGACAGCGATCGATGCCTCCACGCTGGCGCTCTCGCCATCGCGCATCACGGCGACGAGAGGTTCATCGCCGTCGCCCAGACCGAGAGCGGCCGCGCCGCGGCCGATCAGGTTCGACACCAGCGAACCGGAGCGATAGACGCTCCGCACGCCCGGCGCCGATCGCAGCGCGGACTCGATCTGCGCCGCGAGAGACGGTTGCTGTAGTTCTGTCATCCGTGGTCCTCCTCACTCCACGACGACGGATCCCTGACATCGCGGATCATGATGTCGATGCCGGTCACGTTCAGCTCCGTGTGGGCACGAAGCCGCACGCCCACCTCCGCGCGCAGCCGCTGGACCACGTCAGAGATGGGATCTCCGTAGGGAACGCTGGCATCGAGAAGCACGCGCACCGGCGCCCCCGGCTGTTCGATGTCGCCGTCGAGCCGGCAACGCCCGACGAGAACTCCGGGGATGCTGTTCTCCGCGGCCCGGACGAGGCCGCGGACAGCCCCCTCCGTGATCCCGAGGTCGGCGGTCGGGGATGAGGATTCGATCGGGACGCGGCGTCCGGATCGCGCGTCCAGGACGATGCCGCTGAGGACGCGGTCCACCCAGCTCTCGTCCGCCTCTGCTTCGGCGGCCTCGTCGTCGGCCATCAGCCGACCGGTGACGGCGTGCAGCCGCTCGAGGGCGTCCAACGCGAGCCGGCATCCGGCCGAGTCGTCGATTGTGGGATCGGCCGGCATCCGCCCCGCATCGAGGTAGTCCGTGAGCTGCTCGATCGTGTGCCCGTCGAGGTCAGCAGGTTCGAGCCCGAGCCGGCGCAGCTCAGGTGCGTCTCGTTCGTCGGTCATCGCCACTCCTCCATCCGCACGATGATGTACTTCCTGGCGCGAGCGAGAAGTCCGCGCGCCGTACTCACGGGAATGTCGAGCTCCTCGGCGATCTCGTCGTAGGAGTATCCGCCGATCTCGCGCAGCACCCAGCACTCGCGCTGCCCTTCGGGCAGTTCGTTCAGTGCCGCACCGAGCGCTTGGACCTCGGCTTTCGCCTCGGCGACCCGTGACGGTGAGGCATGCGAGGGAGCCGGCTGTTCAAGGTCGTCGATGTCCACCGCCGGGCGCGTCGCCCGCAACCGGTCGACCGCCCTGCGGCTGACGATCCGCATCAGCCAGCTCTTCACCTTCGCCGGGTCGTCGAGCTCCGGCAGGCGTTGCCATGCGGTCACGAACGCCTCCTGCACGATGTCGTCGACGTCGGCGGATGCGTTCAGCATCCGGTGCGTGTAGGCCCGCATCATCGGCGTGTACCTCCGCACCAGCACAGCGAACGCCGCGACATCGCCGTCCATCGCCCGCCCGGCGACGATCGCATCGTCCGCGCGCTCAAGCGCATTGCTCGAACGTCTGACGTCCATCCCCCACCCTTTCGCCCCGGTACCCTCGGTCGGGTCGAGGCATCGTCGCCGATGCCCCGACCCCAGCATTGCGCAGCGCGCATCCGATGCCGCCGAGTTCTGTCTGCTTCCTCACGCCTTCGCGCGTCGACCCGCGATCGATCCGTAGATGAGCAACACGATCAGCGAACCGCCGATGGCGAGAACCCACGTCCCGAGCGAGAAGAACGACTCCAGGCTGACGTTGAAGAGCAGGCCGCCCAGCCAGCCTCCGAGCATCGCGCCCACGACACCGAGCAGCAGTGTGACGAACCACCCTCCCGCCTGCTTGCCGGGGATCAGGAGTTTGGCGATCGCGCCGGCGATCAGGCCGAGGAGAAGGAATCCGAAGAAGCTCATTGGTGCTTGTCCTTTCGATGTGAGATGGATGCGTCTGAGTCCGCTACTTCTTGAACACGTCCTTGACGTCCTCCGCGGTCTTCCTGATGCTGCCCTGCGCCTGCTTTGCCTTACCCTCGGCGACGAGCCCGTCGTCACCGGTGACGGTCCCGACCGTCTCCTCGACCTTGCCTGCGACCTTCTCCGCTGCCGCCTTGATCTTGTCCTGAGCGCTCATGGCGTCTCCTTTCCCTGCTCGGTCGCGGATCTCGCGACCGAATCCTGTCGATGATGGATCTCGTGGTTCAGCGCGTGGCTGTCCACAGCTTCCGCCCCGCGTGCTGGATCGAGCGACATGCCTTGTTCGCCCTGTCCGTCTCGCCTCAACGCACCCTCGTGCGTGGTCTCAGCGCGTCCCGCCAACTGCGATCGGCGAGGTGCACCATGATCGGGGCGCGCTCTCCGAGCAGGGTGTCCCACGCGCGCACCGCGTCCTCTGCGGCGGCGAGCACCCGGTCGAGAGATGCTCCGCGCTGCACGGTCACGGCCAGTTCGACGGCACGCGTTCCCCGCACGAGATACGCGCCGGTGCGGGCTGACAGGACGTCGGGCCGCTCGGCGAGAGAGCCTGCGAGGACCGTCTCGGCGACGTTGCGATCGACGACGGTTCGCCCACGCTCCGCATCGACCTTCAGCACGCTCTTCGTCTTCCCGCGCCCCCGCGTGAAGACGAAGACGACGAGCAGCAAGGCTGCCAGCACTGCTGCCCCCAGACCCGCCAGTGCCGCGATCGAGACGGCGCCCCCGCTACCCATCTCGATGCTCGGCTCTCCGATTCGAGAGGCCGCCTCGACCGCGCGCTCCTGCCACGGCTGGAACCACATCGGCTGGAGTCCGACCGCCACGCACGTCGCCCCAGCGACGAGCAGGACGACACCGGACACGAGCAGCAGAGCACGATTGAGGACCCGATTGGTCGAGTTCATGCCACCACACCCGTCGAAGCGACGTGCACGCGGGGTGTCACGGTGAAGCCGAGGGCGGACACCGCCTCGGATGCCGCGGCCTCCGCTGCGCTCTCATCGACACGGATGCCGCTGGTCGGGGTGATCCGCACGGACACCCGCGAACGCCCCAGCGTCGTCGCCACCTGCCGGCGATCGATTCCGCAGCGGAGGGCGACGGCATCCGCCACCGCGTCCGCCAGGACTCCGTCGTCGACCAGCAGTGCGAGGCGCTCCGTGGTGCGAGCCCGCCGGGCGCGCCGGCCAGGGAGCACGGCGAGAGCGAGAAGGACGAGCCCGATCACCGAAGCGACCGCACCCGCGATGACGAGCGCTTCGGGTCGGTTGCGCGGCGGAACCGCCCGATCCAGCCAGGCACCCGCTGTGCCGCGGATGCTCGGATCGAGGAGTCCCCACACTCCACCGACCGCGAGCACCAGCAGGATCACGATCGCGACGACGGCCGTCACGACGGCCGGTGCGGTTCGAGACGAGTGCGTCTCACGCCGCAGCACACGCCGGTAGGCCGATCGTTCGCTCGTCATGACACCCTCCTCTCGCTGATCTTCCGCACGCCCGAATAGCGCACATCCACTGTTCCGACTGCCCGCCCTGCGAGCTCACACATCCCGCCGATCACGGCTGACCGCAGCCCCTCGGCGCTCGCGACGAGAGATCGACCGCCGTCGTCGGCGAGTGCGACCGGCACCGTGACCGACACACGCAGCTGGCCGCGTTCGTCGGAGAGGGCGACCGCGACGTCGCGACGCGGCACGCGGGCCGCGTCGCGCGCCAAGCCGGTCGCCAGGTGCTGCAGCGCGCGGGCGCTGACGGTCGTCCGCCCCGGCGTCCTCCCCACAGGGTCGACGAGCGTCATGATGACGAGCGCCTGCCTCGGAAGACCTCCGCCAGCGCTCGCACGTCGAGACGTCCGTCGACGATGCGCCCGATGATCGCGCCGACGAGCATCGCGACGGCAACCAGGACGAATGCCCAGAAGCCGAGCACGACCCAGGTCAGCGCGAGCGCCGCCCCGGCGGCGGCGCCGATCACCGAGGCGTTCACTGGACTCGCGCCTCCTGGCTGCGGTCGGCGTCATCGTCGTCGGACGGGATGTGCACGTCGTTGACGGTGACGTTGACCTCGGCTACCTCCATGCCGACCAGTTCGACCATCGCGTGGACGATCGCGGAGCGCACATCATCGGCGACCTTCTGCAGCGACACCGGATACTCGGCGACGATCGTGACATCGACCGCGACCTGCGTCTCCCCCACCTCGACGCTGATCCCCTGTGCGAGATCGGTCGTGTTCAGCGCGTCGCGAATGGCCCCCACCACACGCGCGGCGCCCCCGCCGAGCGCATACACGCCGCTGACCTCCCGTGCGGCGATGCCCGCGATCTTCGCGACCACGCCGTCCTCGATCGTGGTCTTCCCCGCTGCCGCCCCCTGCGACGCCGAGACGACCTGAGCCTTGGGCTGGGTGCCACCAGTCACATTCGCCATCTTGAGCTCCTATCCGTGTGTCCGTGTCCGGTGAGGACGCGGGTCGCGATCGTGCGACACCACTAAGACGGATGGGAGCGGAGAAACGTCACAAACTTCTCGGAGAAGCATCGTCGGCGGGCGTTTTCGTCCGCCAGCAAGCTCCTGGAGCTACGCCCACGCGCACGCGACGCGGCGACTCATCCGAGCGTCGTGATGCCCATCTCGCGCAGCCGGCGGGTCGCCGACTCGTCGATGCTGACGCGCACCTCTCCGATGTCCGTGACCTCGCCCAGAGCGACCCAGAAGATGAACGGCAACAACAGGGTGCGGATCAGCATCGCCCAACCTGCTTTACCGACACCGATCCGTCCGCCGTCGGCCACCCGAACCGAGCGCGTGCCCGCGAGGCGTGCGCCCAGCGCCCGCCCGTCGGCGTAGCACCAGCCGTACAGAAGAGGCAGCACGATCATCAGCACGGCCGCGATCACGACTGCGACCGTCCCCCTGTCGACGGCGGACGACGACACGAAATACGTCACACCCAGACCGACCGCGACTCCGTTGACGAGCAGACTGTCGACGAACCACGACCAAAGCGCGGCGCCGACGGTCGAGTCCACATACAGGTCGCCGTTGCGGAATGCCTTCACACGGTTGGACACCGACTTTCCCAGCACAGGTTCGAGGCGCTGCCTCAACTCGGCCAGCGCGGCGACGCGCTCTTGCGCTTTCTGCGTCACGATCTTCTCTCTCGGGTCGGAAGGGGCGGCTCGACGGATGGACGGCACCCCGCAAGGACATGGGCCGTGGCTCGGGGAGGCGACCTATGCGACCTAGGCGAGCTGATCGAGGACGAGTTCGCCGCTGGCGTTCAGCTGCTTCATCATTCGTTCGATCCGTTTCATGTCGACGGCGGGCATGGCCACGTCGTCGAAGGCGAGCGCCAGCGGGATGCTCGGATGCATCCAGATCGTGAGGCGCCCCGGATGCTCTTTCTCGTCAGGCAACCACGACATCATGAAGCTCTCGTGACGGCGAAGCTTGGTCCCGATCACTATCTTCAGATGCGCGAGCGTCACATCATCGACGTCGATCACCGGGCGGGCGCTGTTGTACTCGAGAGTCCCCATGATGTGCACACTACCTTGAGCACGACCGTGCAGGAGGGGAGAACGGATGCCACGGGTTCGCGTGCCGCGCTCCGCAGCCTCCGGATACGACAAAACCCCCGGCTGCACCGGGGGTTTGAATCTGTAGCAGGAGCGGGGCTTGAACCCGCGACCTCACGATTATGAGTCGTGCGCTCTGACCAGCTGAGCTACCCTGCCGCACGGCATCCGCATAGCAGATGCGAACACTGTGAGCCCCGAGTCAGGATTGAACTGACGACCCCTTCCTTACCATGGAAGTGCTCTGCCACTGAGCTATCGGGGCGTGCTGCCCCTCGCGGAGCAACCAGACGAGCCTATCATCCGAGAGGCTCGCTCGCGAAATCGAGACGCGAGTCGAGACGTCAGTCGAGAGACGCTCGACCGGCGTTCGTCCGCAGCCAGGGAAGCGGGTCGATCGTCTTGCCGTTGACGATGATCTCGAAGTGCAGGTGGGCGCCGAAAGAGTGCCCGGTGTTGCCGGTGTCGCCCACGATGTCACCGACCTTGACCGTGTCGCCGGCCTTCACCTTCAGCGAGCCGTACTGCATGTGCGAGTAGTGGCTTGTGATGACCTGACCATCGATCACGTGGTCGATGTAGACCGTGACACCGTAGCCGCCGCCCTGCTCGGTCGCGATGCGCACGGTGCCGTCGGCGATGGCCTGGATCGGCGCTCCCTCACCCGGGGTGAAGTCGATGCCCTCGTGCATGCGTCCCCAGCGAGGGCCGTAGCCCGAGCTCATGCTGACGCCGACGAGGAACGGCCACTGGATGGCCGCATCGGGGTCGTTCGTGAACACGGAGTCGGAGAACTTGATGCCCTGCTCGGATGCCAGGTCGACGAGTGACACGGTCGAGAAGTCCTCGGCCCGTGCGAGCGTCTCGTTCTGCACGTCGGAGGAGGTGACGAACGCCTGGATCTGTCCGTCGGTCTTCGCGGACGAGGTGGCGGATGCTGCGACAAGCGACATCGTGGCGGTGCCGTCGGAACCGGTGGCGGCGATGGCCTCGGCCGGCATGGTCATCGAGACGGCGAGCAGGCCTGCGAGCCCCATCACACCGACGGTCGCACCGAAGGTGACGACCTTGCGGAACTGAGGGCGGCGACGCGCGACGTGCTCGGCGACCGGAGCGTCGCCCACGGTCTCTTCAGCGGGTGCGTCATCGGCCGCGGCGGTGTCGTCGACCTTGTCGCCGTCGAGGACGACGGAGCGGAACGTGAGCGACGCCTGCACGAAGGCGTCGGCAGCAGCGGTGTCGAGGGGAACCTTCGGCGCAGCGGGCGCCTCGTCGGCCACCGGCGTGGCGACAACGGACTCGGCGATGACGGACTCGACAGCGACGGGCTCAGCAGTGGGATCCGCAGCGGCGACTTCGGCGACACCGGGCTCGACGAGAACCGGACGCTGTCGCGCAGCTCGGCGCGAGACCGGAGCGGTGACCGCGGCGGCAGCGACAGCGGCGACTTCGGCGGCAACGGTCACTGCGGGGGTCTCGAAGACCGCGGTGCGGTGCCGGCTGGAGCGGCGCGTCGGCACAGCGGCAGCCTGGGGGTTGTCGAAGGGCAAAGCGTTTCTCTCGGGTCAGTCTTCAAGCTGGGGGGCGCTTGAAACCCTCATCGTTTCGGGCGATGAAAGTAACGATCGGATAAAACCCTACCGTGACCCGCCTGAGAAAGCCATGAATTCATCAGGCTTCCTCGTCGAGGAGCACGGTGAGGCGCGCATGGACGTCAGGTCCGGCGGCGATCAGCATGGGTCGCGCGGATGCCGTGTCGACACGGGTGACCACTCCCCCCGCTTCGGCGACGAGAAGCGCTCCTGCGGCGAAATCCCAGGGCTTCAACCCTCGCTCGAAGTAGCCGTCGAGCCGGCCCGCCGCGACATAGGCGAGGTCGAGCGAGGCCGCTCCCGCCCGTCGCAGATCGCGCGCCATCGGCATCACACGGCGCACGGTGGCGATGTCTCCGTCGTGGGTCGCCGGGTCGTACCCGAAACCCGTCGCGAGCAAGGCGCCCGCCGGTGTCGCCGACGTGACGGCCAGCCGCAAGGAGCCTCGCCAGGCTCCTTCACCGCGGGCAGCCGTGAACAGTTCATCGTGAGCGGGTGCGAAGACGGCGGCTGCCAGCGCCTCCCACCGCCCCGGCACCGCCTCACCCTGCACAGCCGCGATGCTGACGGCGTACGCAGGGATGCCGTAGGCGTAGTTCACGGTGCCGTCGATGGGGTCGACCACCCAGGTGATCCCGGTCACGCCGGCATCGGCATCCGACTCCTCACCGAGGAACCCGTCTCCGGGCCTCGCCTCACGCAGCCGGGCGCGGATGAGCGCTTCGACCTCGCGATCGGCCTCTGTGACGATGTCGGCCAGGCTCGACTTGGTGGCTGCGAGATGCACACCTTCTTCGCGGCGCCGCAGCGCCAGCTCACCGGCCTCGCGCGCGATGCCCGCGGCGAGGTCTGTCAGCTCGGTCTCCGCGGTCACTGCGGAGGCAGGGGCGGCGCGGGCGGGTACGGCTCCGCCGGCGGGCCCGCGCCGCCCCTGCC
>NZ_JBJDRH010000013.1:0-108529 GCF_044987465.1 Microbacterium sp. ZW T6_19
CTCCCGCCCCCTTCGAGCCGCCACCTGTTCCCCCTCAGCAGCCTGAATCGAGCTGGGCTCCGCCGAGCACAGGCGATCCCCGGGCATGATCCTGCGTTTCGACGACATGTTCGTCCCCGACGGCGATGACGCCCGCCGCTGGGCCGAGGAGGAGCTCTCGAATCAGCGCTACGCCGAGGCGAAGCCGACCTGGTTCGACCTGCTGGCCCGCGACATCGCCCGCTTCATCGCCGACCTGTTCAACTCCGACAACACCGCCAACGTCGGACCGTCCGCTCTGATCATCGTGAGCGTGCTGATCTTCGCCGCGCTGGTGACGGTGCTGATCATCTGGGGAAGGCCTCGCCGGCCGAGCGCCGTGCGCCGGCTGCACGGTGGCCTCCTCGGCGCCGAGGACGACCGCTCCGCCGCCCAGTTGCGCGCAGATGCGGATCGCGCCGCGAAGGCGGAAGACTGGGACGAGGCGACGATCCTGCGATTCCGCGCCCTCGCACGGGGGCTGCTGGAGCGGGATCTGATCGATCCGACCCCCGGCGCCACCGCCCAGGGGATCGCGCGCGAGGTCGGCATGGTCTTCCCCGCGGAGACCGCCTCCGTCCGTGCCGCCGCGGTGTCGTTCGACGACGTCCGCTATCTCCGGCATCCGGCCTCTCCGCAGAGCTATGCGCAGCTCGCCGCCGCGGATGATCGACTGAGCGCACTGCGCCCCGAGGCGGTGCCGGCATGACCCTCACCCATGACGCACCGCCCTCGGCATCGACAGCCGAGCGCCCGCCGCGTGCGAAGCGCATCCGCACGCTCGTCGGCTGGCTGGTCGTCGCGGCGCTCGTGATCGGCGGCGCCGTCCTCATGCTCCGCGTCGCGGTGTCGGCGCCCGCCTGGCGCGACGCACTCGATCCCGAGGGCGCGGGCGACACCGGCGCCATGGCACTGGCCGAGATCCTGCGTGATCAGGGCGTCGAGGTGAACGTGTACCGTTCGCGGACCGAGGCTCGCGCGGCGATCGACGACGACACCACCCTGGTGATGGCGAATCCTGTCTCGCTGAGCGACGACGGCGTGAACGAGCTGATCGAACCGGCCGACCGCGTCGTGTTCCTCTCGGCCGGGACCCACCTGCTCACACTGCTCGACATGGGCGACAGCGCCCCCGGCTCCTCCGAGGCCGTGACCGCGCAGTGCGACGTTCCCGAGTTCGCGAAGACCGGTTCGATCCGCCCCGATCGGCTGTTCTCTCCTGCCGACGGCGTCGAGGGCTGCTTCGGCGACTCGGACGCCGCCGCGGTGCTGGTCGATGACGAAGACGGCGTCCGCCGCTCCGTCGTCGACGGAGCGCGCCTCTTCAGCAACGCCTACCTCGCCGAAAACGGCAACGCGGCCCTCGGACTCGCACTGCTTGGTCAGACCGACAAGGTCGCCTGGTACGTGCCGTCGTACGACGACACGGATATCGAAGCGGAGTCGCCCGAGACTCTGGGATCGATGACCCCCGACTGGTGGACGCCGGCGATCCTCCTCCTGCTCCTCGCCGGGGTCGCCGCCGCGCTATGGCGCGGCCGCCGCTTCGGACCGCTCGTCGCCGAGACTCTGCCCGTCACCGTGCGCGCCTCCGAGACCATGCACGGACGTGCCCGGCTCACCGCGAAGGCCGCAGACTCCGCACACGCCGCGGAGGCGCTGCGAGACGGCAGCAGACGCCGGCTCGCACGTCGGCTCGGCCTCGCCGTGACCGCGACGCCGGACGAGATCGCGGATGCCGCATCGGATCGGCTGCGCATCCCCCGGGGAACCCTGCAGACCCTGTTGGCCGGCCCGCTGCCGGCCGATGATCCATCGCTCATCCTGTTCGCTCGTCAGCTGACCGAGCTGGAGACGTCGATCGACGCCTCGCGCACCATGCCAGACACCCACACGGAGGACCCACGTGACCGCTGAGAACTTCAACGACGCCGAGCTTCGGCAGGCGATGCACCGCGTGCGCACCGAGGTCGACAAGGCCGTGGTCGGCCAGGCCGGCACCGTCACCGGGCTTCTGGTGTCGCTGCTCGCGAGAGGTCACGTGCTCCTGGAGGGCGTGCCCGGTGTCGCGAAGACGCTGGTCGTCCGCTCCTTCGCCCGCGCCCTCGGTCTCGACACCAAGCGCGTGCAGTTCACCCCCGACTTGATGCCGGGCGATGTGACGGGTTCGCTCGTCTACGACGCCCGCACCGGAGAGTTCGACTTCCGCGCGGGCCCCGTGTTCACCAACATCCTGCTCGCCGACGAGATCAATCGCACCCCTCCGAAGACGCAGGCGGCTCTGCTCGAGGCGATGGAGGAGCGCCAGGTCTCGGCCGACGGCGTGAGCCGGGCGCTTCCGGCCCCCTTCCTCGTCGCGGCCACGCAGAACCCGATCGAGCACGAGGGCACCTATTCCCTGCCCGAAGCGCAGCTCGACCGCTTCCTGATGAAACTGGTCGTCGGGATGCCCGAGCGCGACTCCGAGGTCGCGGTGCTGCGCAAGCACGCGTCCGGGTTCTCCCCTCGCGAACTCACGGGCGTGGAGGCGGCGGTCACCGCCGACGAGATCCGCGCCGCGCAGGATGCTGCGGCGCGCGTCGACGTCACGGACGACGTGCTCGGCTACGTCGTCGATCTCGCCAGAGCCACCAGGCAGTCCCCCTCGGTCGAGCTCGGCGCGAGCCCGCGCGCATCGACCGGCCTTCTCGCGGCTGCGAAGGCGTGGGCGTGGCTGAACGCGTCGACGGCGGTGACCCCCGACCACATCCAGACCATGCTGGTCTCGGTGTGGCGGCATCGTCTCCAGCTGCGCCCAGACGCGCAGATGGAGGGCGTCTCGGCCGATGCGGTGCTGACATCCGTCGTGCAGCAGACCAGGGTCCCGATCTAAGGTGTTCGTCACCGGTCGTCTCGCGATCGCACTCGGCGTCGGCGTCGTCCCGCTGGTCCTCGCGGGACTGGCAGGCTTCTCGGGTTACGCCGCGCTCGGTATCTGGGTGCTCCTGTGCGGCGTGCTCGTGCTGCTCGACGTGCTGCTCGCCGCGAGCCCTGCCAGAGTCGTCGTGACGCGCCGCGTGCCCGCTCGCAGCCGCATCGGCGAGCCGGTGCCGGTGAGCGTCGCCCTGCACAACATCGGCGCGCGCACCCTCCATGCGGTGATCCGCGATGCGTGGCAGCCGACGGCCGGTGCGCCATCCGAGCGGCAGCGCCTCAGCATCCCCGCCGGCGAGCGACGTCGCGTCGACATCCCCCTGCTCCCCCGCCGCCGGGGCGAACTCGTGAGCGAGTTCGTGATGGTCCGCTCGCGCGGTCCCCTGGGCCTCGCAGGGCGCCAGGCGAGGCACCGCGTGCGGGGGGCGATCCGCGTGCTGCCTGCGTTCTCCTCGCGGAAGCACCTCCCGTCGCGTCTCGCGCGACTGCGCGAGCTCGACGGCAACACCAGCATCCAGGTGCGCGGTCAGGGTACCGAGTTCGATTCTCTGCGCGAGTACGTCCGCGGCGACGACGTGCGCTCGATCGACTGGCGAGCCACGGCGCGCGCCGGTACGACCATGCTCCGCACGTGGCGGCCTGAGCGCGACCGTCACGTCGTGATCATCATCGACACGGGCCGCACCGCCGCTGCACGTGTCGGCGACGGCACGAGGGTCGATGCCGCTCTCGAGGCGACGCTGCTGCTCGCGGCCCTCGCCGCACGCGCCGGCGACCACGTGCATCTGCTCATGTACGACCGGGCCGTGCGCGCTCGCGTCACCGGCGTGGAGGGCACCGCCCTCCTCCCTGCTCTGACCGACGCCATGGCTCC
This sequence comes from Microbacterium sp. ZW T6_19, assembly GCF_044987465.1. Taxonomy (NCBI): domain Bacteria; kingdom Bacillati; phylum Actinomycetota; class Actinomycetes; order Micrococcales; family Microbacteriaceae; genus Microbacterium; species Microbacterium sp. ZW T6_19. The sequence continues at coordinate 3,806 of NZ_JBJDRH010000013.1, forward strand.
CGTGCACGCGCGGCTGGTCGACACCGACTGGTCGGGCGCATTCACCGCGGTGCGCACGCTCACCACCCGCCCCTCGCTCATCGTCGTGCTCACGGCGCAGGATGCCGCGGAGTCCGCCCGAGGCTTCCTCGGCGCCTTCCCCGATGCCTCGCGGTCGACGACGATCCTCGTCGGGTCCGTGACGGACGACGGCATCGCCGATCTCGCACAGCAACGCGGATCGCGCGAGGAGGTCTATCTGGCGGCTGCCGCCGAGCGCACCATGCGCGATGCGGAGAACGTCGCGGACGCCATCCGACGCGCAGGCGGCGAGGCGCTGGCCGCCGATCCCGAGACGCTGCCGCCGCGCATCGCCGACAGATACCTCGAGCTGAAAGCGGCCGGTCGGCTCTGAGCCCCGGGCACCGGCCACGCAGCGGGCATCAGCCCGCGACGAGCCTCGGCGTGCCCGCCTCGTATTCGACCAGGTCGCCGGTCTCGCCCTGTCGATAGGCACGCCCGCCGATCACGAGCATGTAGATCAGGAACACGGCGAGCGCCGCCGCTCCGATTCCGATCTTCACCGGCCACGGCAGCGACCAGCCCGTCACGAAGCCTTCGATGAGGCCTGCGAGGAACAGCGCGAAGACCAGGCCGATCGAGACCGTCGCGAGCGAGCGCCCTTCCGAGCCGAGAGCCTCACCGCGTGAGCGGTTCCCCGGAGCCACCCACGCCCAGAACAGGTGCAGACCGCCCGCGGCCGCGACGAAGATACAGGTGAGTTCGAGCATGCCGTGCGGCAGGAGGTAGAGCACGAGGATGTCGGCACGGTCGTGGGCGGCCATGATCGCGCCGATGTACCCGACGTTCTGGGCGTTGATGACGATCTGGTAGATCGGCCAGAAACCCGTGATGCCGAAGAGCACGCACTGCATCGCGATCCACGCGTTGTTCGTCCAGACCATCCCGGCGAACACGGCGGCCGGATTCTCGGTGTAGTACCCCGTGATGTCTTCCTCCGCCATCTGCTTGAGGAAGTCAGGGGTGCCCAGTTGCGCGAGCAGCGCAGGGTCGCTCGAGATCCACGCCGCGAAGCCCACGGCCATCGCGACGAATGCGATCGCGATCGCGAGGGTCGTCCATCGCAGCCGATAGAGAGCGGCGGGCAGCTGACGGGCGAAGAACCGCCCCATCAGCGTCAGGACGTTGTCGCTCGCGCCGGTGAGACGCAATCGTGCTCGCACGAGGATCGTCGAGAGGTATGCGCCCTGCGGCGACTCGCCGACCGAGGTCTTCAGATCGGCGAGATCCGCGGATGCGGCGCGATACCGCACGATCAGCTCGTCGACAGCCGAACCGTCCAGCGAGGCGCGACTGAGCTGGTCGAGCCGCTCCCACTCGGCGCGGCGTGCATCTGTCAGCGCATCGGCATCCACCTGATTTACTGTACTCATGTCCGTGCCGATCGATACGTCCGACGAGGTGCTCTCCGGCGAGGCTGTCGTCCTCGACGTGCAGCCGATCGGGTTCCTGCTCCGAGCGGCCGGTGCTCTGATCGACATGGTGATCGGATTCGCCGCGCTGATCCTCTGGATCTTCCTTCGGCTGTGGCTGCTCGATGCGGGTCTGCTCGACGAGGCCACCGACCGGATCGCGAACGTCGTCGCGACCGTGTTCTGCTTTCTGATCCTGCCCGTGACCGTGGAGGTCGTCACCAAGGGCCGCAGCGTCGGCAAGCTCGCCGTGGGCGGGCGGATCGTGCGACTCGACGGCGGCGCCATCGGATTCCGGCACGCCTTCATCCGCGGCATCCTCGGCGTGCTCGAGATATACATGACCTTCGGCGGCCTGGCCGTGCTCGTGGGCGCCTTCACCGCACGTTCGCAGCGACTGGGCGACCTGGTCGCCGGCACGTACAGTCAGCGGGTGCGGACGCCGCGTCTCGTCCCGGTCGTACCGGTGCTTCCCCCTGCGCTGGCCGGTTGGGCGCAGATCGCGGATGTGGCGCGGATGCCGGACAGGCTCGCCCGCCGCATCTCGCAGTTCCTGCAGACCGCGCCGAACATGCTTCCGGCCGCGCGTTCACGGGTCGCGCAGAACCTGCTGGCGGACGCAGCGCCTTTCGTGTCACCGGTCCCCGCCGCACCGCCCGAGATGGTGCTGGTGGGCATCACGGTGCTTCGTCGCGAACGCGAGCGCCGCGCACTGGAGTTCGCGAACGCCCGCACAGAGAAACTCACCGGCCGCCGGGTCACCCTCTGAGCGGGTCCCCTCCGCTGGAGAGGACCCGAGTCAGTACCGGTAGTGATCGAGCTTGTACGGGCCTTCGACTGGCACGCCGATGTACGAGGCCTGATCGGGCGTCAGCTCGGTGAGCTGCACACCGAGGGCGTCGAGGTGCAGACGCGCGACCTTCTCGTCAAGCGCCTTCGGCAGGACGTAGACGCCGGTCGGATACGCCTCGATGTTCGTGAACAGCTCGAGCTGCGCGAGCACCTGGTTGGTGAACGACGCGCTCATGACGAACGAGGGATGCCCTGTGGCGTTGCCGAGGTTCATCAGTCGTCCCTCGCTGAGAACGAGCACGCTGCGACCGGTGGGCAGACGCCACTCGTGCACCTGCGGCTTGATCTCGATCTTCTCGGCGCCCTCGAGGGTTTCGAGTCCCGCCATGTCGATCTCGTTGTCGAAGTGGCCGACGTTCGCGACGATCGCGAGGTGCTTGAGCGCGAGCAGGTGCTCGGTGGTGACCACATCGCGGTTGCCGGTTCCGGTCACCACGATGTCGACCTCGCCGGCCACATCGATCAGACGTGCGACCTGGAAGCCGTCCATCGCGGCCTGCAGCGCGCAGATCGGATCGACCTCGCTGACGATGACTCTCGCGCCCTGACCGCGCAGCGCCTCCGCGGCGCCCTTGCCGACGTCGCCGTAGCCGCACACGAACGCGACCTTGCCTCCCATGAGCACATCCGTGGCACGGTTGAGCCCATCGGGCAGTGAGTGACGGATGCCGTACTTGTTGTCGAACTTGCTCTTGGTGACTGAGTCGTTCACGTTGATCGCGGGGAAGAGCAGCTCGCCGGATGCTGCGAGCTCGTAGAGTCGGTGCACGCCCGTCGTGGTCTCCTCCGTGACGCCGATGAGGCCGGCAGCGAGCTTCGACCAACGGTCGGCGGAGGACGCAAGTGAGCGACGCAGCAGGTCGAGGATGATCGTGTACTCGTGCGAATCGGCATCCGTCGCCGCCGGCACGACTCCGGACTTCTCGAACTCGACGCCCTTGTGCACGAGCAGGGTGGCGTCTCCCCCGTCGTCGAGGATCAGGTTCGGGCCGTCGAAGCCTTCTGACGACCAGTCGAAGATCCGCTCGGTGCACGCCCAGTACTCCTCGAGGCTCTCGCCCTTCCAGGCGAAGACGGGCACGCCTGCTGGTGCGTCGAGGCTGCCCTCCGGCCCCACGACGACGGCCGCGGCCGCTTCGTCCTGCGTGGAGAAGATGTTGCAGCTCGCCCAGCGCACCTGCGCCCCGAGCGCGGTCAGCGTCTCGATGAGCACCGCGGTCTGCACGGTCATGTGCAGGGAGCCTGCGATGCGGGCGCCCTTCAGAGGCTGCGCAGCGCCGAACTCCGCACGCAGAGACATGAGACCGGGCATCTCGTTCTCTGCGAGGCGCAGCTGGTGACGGCCTGCTTCGGCGAGGGACAGATCGGCGACGCGGTACTCGAGCTCAGGCATCCACCTATTCTCGCATCACCTCAGAATCGGATCGCGTCGATGACCTTCACCCTCAGAGCGACGAGAGCGGGGATGAAACCGGCCACTGCTCCGACCACGACCGAGGCGATCAGACCGATCATCGCGGCTCGCATCGGGAACGGCGGTATGTCCTGGATCCCGTAGAACATCGAGGTGACGACCCACTCCGATCGCAGGATCGCGACGACGATCGCGATCCCGATGACACCCGCGACGGTCGTGGCGACGAGGCTCTCGAGCAGCACCGACACGAACACCCGCCCAGAACTCGCCCCGAACGCCCTCCGCACGCCGATCTCGCGCACGCGCTGCCGCATCGCCACGAGCTGGATGTTGATCAGACTCAGCGCACCGAGCGCGAGGATGATGCCGCCGATCCCGCCGACCACCATCTCGAAGGTGGCCATCGCGTTCACACTCCCCGGCTGCGCGGCCCAGTCGGAACGGTTCACCATGATCGTCTGTCCTTCGGGCAGCCCTGCCCGAAGATCCATCGCGAGCACCGGTGCGATCTCGTCGACGCTGCCCTGTGGGACCCACACCTCGAACTGCACCTGTGCACCCTCGGGCAAGGCGTCGACACGCGACCGATATGCGTCGAAGAGCAGATCGACCCGGAGCGACTCGTCCATGTAGCTCTCGCGGGGCACGACGCCGACCACCTGGTACGTTCCCCCGGCCGGCCCCGAGAGCGCGAGGGTCGGGTGCTGCGCCAGCGGCACGCGTCCGATCCGATCCCACAGAGCCTCCGTGATGATCGCGGGCGGTGCGAGCGCCTCGACGTCCGAGTCCGTGAACCAGCGTCCGTCGAGCAGCTCCTCGCGGTGGATCTGCGGATACACCGGGTCGTACAGCCGCGCATAGGCGTCGACGATGCCGCCCGACAGGGCCACGGGCACCGTGAGCCCCTGCACGACCCTCGCCGTGTGGCTGAACTCGAACCGGGCCGCCGCAGCCGCCACCCGCTCCTCGAACGCGTCCATGTCGGCCGACGTGCCGTCGTCGTTCATCTGGCTGACCACCAGGGTCGCCGCCCGCCCTCCCGATCGGTCCGACTGCTCCGTCTGATACTGGCGCTGATACTCCGAGAAGGCGAAGACGGCGGTGAGGGCCGCGACCGACACCGCGATGCCGATCAGGCTGAGCAGCACCCGCAGCTTGTGGACCCGGATCTCCGCCCAGGCGTCGGCGAGAGCTCCCAGGATGCCGGTCATGATGCGACCGCCTCGGCGGGCACGACCGCACCGGACGACGGCACGGAAGCCGCGAGCGTGGACGCCTCGAAGGCCCGGCTGAGGTCCGCGGTCTCGAGACGCCCCGCATCGAGTCGGTAGTGCCTTCGAGCGCGTGCGGCGACATGGAGATCGTGGGTGATCGTGACCAGCGCGGCATCGGTCTCGGTGGCCACTTCGTCGAGGAGTCCCATCACGGAGGCTCCGGTGTCGATGTCGAGCGCGCCGGTCGGCTCGTCGGCGAGGATCAGCACCGGCCTGCGCACCAGTGCCCTGGCGATCGCGACCCGCTGCTGTTCGCCGCCCGACAGCCGGTCGGCGATCTGCTCGATGCGATGGCCGAGGCCCACGCGCTCCAGCATGTCGGCCGCGATCCGACGCCGGTTCCAGAACAGGCGTCCCTTCGCGTGCCCGAGCGGCATCATCACGTTGTCGAGCGCCGTCCGCCCCGGCAGCAGGTTGAACTGCTGGAACACGAAGCCGACGTTCTCCCCCCGCAGCCGATCGAGTCTGCCGGACCTCATGCGCCCGACCTCAGCATCCTCGAAGGCGACGGTGCCCGTCGTCGGCGCGTCGAGCATCCCCAGGATGTTCAGCAGCGTCGACTTGCCCGACCCCGACCGGCCGACGATCGAGACGTGATCGCCAGCGCTGACCTCGAGGCTGATGCCGCGCAGGATCTCGAGCGTCGAGTCGTCGGGGAGCGTCACGCTCTTGGTGACGCCGTCGAGTCTGACGAGGCTCACCAGCTCATCCCGCTGTCGCACTGCTCGACTCCGGGTGCGACCTCGTAGCAGTTCTCCTGCACGGGGGCGACGAATCCGGGCACGAACTGCCTGATCGACTCCCCTTCCTCCAGACCCGAGACGATCTCGACGATCGTGCCGTCGTTGACGCCGAGCGTGACGGCGCGCTCTTCGGGGTCGGACCCGTCACCGGCGTCGACCCAGACGTTCCCCGTTCCCGAACCGCCCTGGACAGCCGTCACCGGGATCACCAGGGCATCGTCGACCTGTCCGAGCGCGAGGTCGAGAGCGGCGGGCAGACCGGCGAAGACCACCTGATCGACGGGAATCGCGCACCGCACGCTCGCCGTGCCTTCTGCCCCCACTTCGACCCGCACGCCCGTGCAGGTGAAGGGCGCCGGCCCTCCGGTGATCGTGACGGAGGCGTCGGTCGGTGCGTTCACGAGCCGATAGAGCTGCACCGGCTCGACGGTCGCGAGAACGTGGTAGCGCGCGGGGGTGATCTTGTAGATCTCGGTTCCGACGCTCGTCGTCTGCCCCTTCACGAGTGCGATCTCGGACACCTCTCCCGCCTCGGGAGCGAGGACGTCGACGTCTTTCTTGGGGTCGTCCTGCTTGACGGTGAACAGCTTCTGTCCGGCCGCCACGGTCGCGCCCTCGCTCACGTGGACGGCGGTCACCGCGCCCGTGACCTCGCTGCGCACGGTGTAGTCCTCATCGCGTGCGACGTTCCCGCTGAGCGAAAGCGCGTTGACGACCGATCCCCGTTCGACGGCCACCACCGGATCCGTGATCGACGCCTCCGGGGCGATCTGGGCGACGGTGCGGTCGGGGAAGAACGCGATCTTCACCAGCGCAGCGGCGCTGGCGGCGAGGACGACCACGAGAAGCAGGGGGAAGATCCAGCGACGCCAGACGATCACGACAGCCTTTCCGGACGCGCCACCGTGGTGCATCCGGAATCAGCATATCCAGAAAATAGTTTTCGGGTATAGAGATTGCTCAGGCGCGCAGCGCTTCGTGGCGGACCACGAGCCAGCCGGCCGGGACCGAGAGACGTTCGGCGTGCGGAGAGCAGAGATCGTGCGCGTTCGGGTGCGCCTCGAGTCCGAGCGGACCCAGCGCCGCCATCTGGTCGCCGTAGTCATAGGTGAGCGTCGCCACGGCTTCGCGCGCGCAGCCGACCTTCGAGCAGAGTCTTCCGTCCATCTCCGCCAGGCTACGACCGAGTGCAGGGTGCAGAGCGGATGCCGCGCCGCACCACGCCTTAGACTTCTGAACATGCCTCGTCGTCGTGCCGATCGTGCTGCCGCAGCTCCGCGTCGCGGTGACCGTCACGGCCGTCACGGCCGACTGGGTCGCAGCGAGGTCGTGCGTCCTCCCCTCGCGCCGCTCGACGGTCGCATCGACCGGTTCGACCTGATCGTAGGCACGGCCGTCGAGTTCCTGCGCGGCAGCTGGGCCGAACTGCAGGACGTGCGCTTCGAGATCGGCGCCATGCCGATGCACGAGGCAGGCGAAGACGTGCCGCGGTGGCACCTCGACCGTGACAACAGGCGCATCGTGCTGTTCCGCCTGCCCATCGAGCGACTGCTGCCCCCTGGCCACGACGACGCCGCACATCGGCGGATGGCGATCGAGGGCGCGGTCTTCCGTGCCGCAGCGGAATACGTCGGCCGCGAACCCTGGGATCTGGGCCACGATCACTGACCGCCCCGCCGGCGACGCGGCTCGACGGGCGCGTCAGGGATAGACCACGATGCTCTGCTGCGCGGCAGCCCCCGGCCACACCGGCCACGCGGCCAGGGCGCCTTTCGCGGTCATGGCGACAGCCGCATGCACCGGCCCGGAGGGGTCGAGCGCATAGACCGCTCTGGCATCGATCTGGGCCGACGCCGACGATCCTGCCGGAACGGTGATCTGCTGCGCCTCGCCTCCCGCGGTCGGCTCGAGCGCGACCGTCACGTCGGATTCACCGTCATTCGCGAGATACAGCGTGGCGGCCGGCCCGGCCGGCACCGCGACGAGCACCTCGTCGGCGATCTCCGGTGCGGGCAGCACCCAGGCGAAATCGTTCCCCGGCGCGACGCCGTCCTGTACGCGCACCCCCGCCAGCACGCTCGACTCCGCATCCACGGCGACCGTGTACAGCCCCGGTTCGAGTTCGGACAGTCCGACCTGCGTCGGGGTGTCCGCCGCCAGCTCGACGTCGAAGGAGCTCGCGACGCGCGACTGGCCGACTTCGCGAACCGTGACATGGGCGGTGGTGTCGGCGCCGGGTGAGAGCAGCCGCAGGATCGCGGCGGCGGAGTCGTCGCTCTCATCGGGGAAGAGCTGCACGCCGGGGATCACGGGATGCTGCTGCGGAGCCGCGACGGAGTCCTGCAGGTCGATGCCGATGGGGTCGAGAGTCTGGGTGAGGGAGGACTGCAGCACCGCGCGGACCGGAGCACCATCAGCCGACACCTTCACCACGGGGGCCTCTGAACCACTCGCGATCGACGACAGCGGAATCGCCAGCTGTCCGCCCGCGGGGACGATCGACGTGCTCGTTCCCCGCACGGTTCCGTAGACCGAGAGGGTGACGGTGGAAGGCACGGAGCCCGGGTTGGTGAGGACGACCAGGTCCTCCGAGCCGATCGCGACGGTGCCACCCACGAGCCAGGACTCGCTGGTCGCGGCTCGGCAGGGCGCGGCAGCGAAGCCTGCGAGGTCCTCAGCGTCGAGCGTGGTCGACTCGGCGGCCCCGATCAGGGGAGCCGCGTCGCCCTCGACCTCGGACGACAGCCGGCGCAGTTCGCCGCTGCCCGGCAGGTCACTCGGAGAGAGGGGCGTCACGTCGGGCGAGCCGGCGGAGCCGTCGGCGATGAAGCGGGCGGATGCCGCGGATTCCATCTGCAGAGGGTTCGATGAGTCGCGGCCGAGCGCGCGGAAGTCGCCGTTGCACACCAGGACCGTGTCACCGGGCTGCGGAGTCACCACGGCCTGAGCGGGTTCGCGCGCGAGCGTGGGCCAGGGCGCGGTGATCGCGACCACCATCCCCACCGCGCAGGCCGCCGCGACGACGGCTCCCGTGAGCAGGCGAGCACTCGTCGCCGCAACCCGGATCGCACGGTTGCCGCTCATCGCTTCTCCTCCTGCTCGGGGTCTTCGCTCGCGTCCGGCGACGGCATGTCTTCATCCCCTGCTCGAAGCGCATCGCCGGGCGTCTGTCGTTCGGACGGCAGGGGCGCTCCCCCGTCTTCGTCATCCGTCTCCGGGGCAGCACGAGACGGAACGTCCTCGTCCTGCTCTCGGGGTTCGGCGACCGCGTCCGACTGCGCATCCTCGGGGTGCCGCGGAAGGACCAGGGGCTCTTCCGGCGCCCGTCCGACGATGCGCGACTGCGCACGTGCAGCGCGGCGTGATGCCCGCGTCGGGATGGACAGAAGCAGTGCGGCGATGAACAGCATGAGCTGCACAGTGATCACGGCACGCGCTGTGGCGTGCTGCCCGGCGGTCAAGGCGGTGCGGTCAGCAGCATCCTCCTGGAGACTCCACAGCTCCCCCCTCGCCGTCGCACCTGCGTGCACGAAGCCGTCGCGCTGGTTGAGGGCCGCCACGGCCGCTGAGTTCAGAGCGACCGCGCGATCGTCGGCTTTCGGCGTCGTGGCGAGGAGGACGTAGCTGATCCCGTTCTCGCCGAGCCGGCCAGCCGCATCGAAGTCGCGCGCCGAGAGGAGATCGACCGAGAGCGCGGTGATGTCGCTGCCTTGGATCCCCGTCGCGGTCGACATCATCGTCGTCTGTGCTCCCAGCGTCTCGCTGGCGCCCCACACCACCTCGGCAGCCAGGCCGCCATCGTTCTGCGGCGTCAGCACGAGGGTTCCGACCGGCTGCTCCGCTGCGGCCTGCGCGGCGACGTACGCCGGCAGAGTGGATTCGGGACCGTTCGTCAGCACCCGCTCCTCGCTCGCGAGATGGAATGACAGCAGCGCGGGTGCAGCGCTGACGACGATGGCGATGCCCGCGACGGTCACACTGAGGAGTCGAAGGCGCGGCACCGTGAGCATCGTGTCGAGCGTGACGAGCGCTGCGCCGGTGACGCCGATCCACGCCAGACTCAGACCTGCGCCCGGCCAGATCGCGACGGGAGTCCCCTGCGCGAACGAGACCGCCACGCCCACGGCGGCGAAGGCCGTTCCGAAACCGAGAACCGCCACCAGGAGCAAGGTGATGCCCGCGCGCCAACGGGGCGCGATCGCCGACATCAGGGCCAGCAGAGCGAGGGGGGCGAGGAGGATGCCTGCCCAGACTCCGAACGGGGCGGGGAGCACACCCGCCCAGCCACCGAGCTCGTTCGTCGGGAATCCCATCGCGAGCGCGAGCCGGCCGGCGGCATCCGCCGTCGCCTGCGGGCCGGCCCAGATCATCCCGGGGTCGCCGAGCAGAGCGATCAGGCTGCCATCCGACTGCTGCCAGACGATCAACGGCGCGAAGAGGGCTGCGGCGGGGAACGGCAGCCACAGCAGCCTGACGGCTCCGCGGAAGCGCGCGCCTCCCAGCGTGATCGCCAGCGCGATCGCCCAGAGCACCAGGAGCGCGGGAACGAGCGAGGGAGAGCAGGCCGCGACGGCGGCGAAGACGATGGATGCGGCGCCGGCGGCGCCCCACGAGCGGTGCGCGACGACAGCGGTGTGGAACAGCCACGGCAGGAGGAGGTGCAGCAGCACCGCAGCCGGTCGTCCGTCGACGAGCGCGGTGAGGAACGTCGGGGCGCACGCCCAGGCGACTCCGGCGAAGATCCGCAGTCCGGCCCTGTCGGTGACGCGCGTGGCGGCGAACCAGCCGCCGAGCACCGCGAGCGGCAGGGCGAGGATCCACAGCAGCACGAGCGAGAACGACGGCCCCGCGGGCCACAGCGACCCGAGCACCGCCAGCACCGAGGCGAACGGATCGGCGGGGCCGACGAGATCGACGCCGACGCCCCGCAGGCCCCAGGCCGCATCGCTCCAGAGTGCCGCGACCGTCTTGCGCAGCGGAAGCAGAGCTCCGCCGCCGAGAACCGGCCATGCCAGCATCTCGGTGAACGCCGCGACACTGACGACGAAGGCTGCGAGCACGGCCCATGCGCCGCCGCCCGAGAAGAAGTGCAGTTCGCTGACGGCGCCGCCCTCGCTGCCGTGGCCGTCGTCGAGTCGCCGGTGCAGCTCTCCTCGGGTGACGCGCAGCGGAGTGATGCTGGACCAGCTCGATGTGCGGAAGGATCGGATGCTGCGCCGCGATCGCGCCACGGCTCCGAACCTGCACATCGCGGTGAGCGCTGCACCCCACTCCGGCAGCACGGCTTCCGGTCGCTTGCCGATCAGATGCGTGATGGATCGCCAGAGCGCGAGGGGAAGCAGAGCGAGCCAGTGCAGGGGCAAGGCGAACGCCGGAGCGTAGGCAAGTCGGCGGTGCAGCTGCGCGAGGCGCGTGACGAAGGCGCGGCGGGAACGACCGGTGGGGAGCGCGGCCGGCCCGTCGGGTGAGACCGAGATGCGCGCCGACGGCGTCAGCACGACACGACCGCCGCCCAGGCGGGCGCGGATGCCGAGGTCGAGGCCCTCGTCGGCACCGGCGAGCGCACGGTCGGGGCGCAGTTCGCCTCGGACCTCGCCGCGGATCAGGAGTCCGCGGACGTCGGCGCCGAGCGCCTCATCGCGTCCGTCGTGCTGCCCCTGATCGAGTTCGCCCGCCGCGAGCTCCACGGAGCGTCCGAGCGCCGTCATGCTGACGCCGAGCGACACGACCTCGCGGTCGTCGTCGACCTGCACGAGCTTCGGGGCGATGATCGCCGCGGAGGGCGAGCGTTCGAGGCTTCCCACGAGCCTCTCGAGCGCCCGCGGGTGCGGCGCAGTGTCCTGCGCGAGCAGCCAGACGGCCGTGCCTTCGAGAATTCGTGGGCGGGCGAGTTCGACCGCGTCGGCGAAGGACGTGCCGCCGCGAGCTTCGATGACGCCCTCCACGAGCCCGGCGACGGTCTCGCTCTCACGGATCCCTGCCGCATCGCCGCACATCACAAGCGTGATCGCGGCGGGCGGAGTCGTCTGGGCGCGCAGCGCGTCCAGGGTGCGGAGCAGTTGAGCACGGGCCGACGATCCGGGGCGCGCGACGATGATGGCGTGAACTCGGGCTGGCATGACGTGGTCAGCCTATGCTCGCGATCCCGACGGCGAATGCAGCGCGTGCGGCGCGCCCGCGAAGCTGTGAGAGAGCGTCGGCTCAGCTGGCGCGGCGCTTGAGCTTGCGACGCTCGCGCTCGGAGAGGCCGCCCCAGATGCCGAAGCGCTCATCGTTCTGAAGCGCGTACTCCAGGCATTCTCCTCGAACATCGCACGAGGTGCAGATGCGCTTGGCATCGCGGGTCGAGCCGCCCTTCTCAGGGAAGAACGCCTCGGGATCGGTCTGCGCGCAGAGCGCTTCGCTCTGCCAGGCGAGAGCGGTGTCGTCGTCTCCCTCGACCTTGCGAACCCCTGGAACTCCGAGGTTGATCGGATCGACGAACCAGTTCTCAGGTACATCGGAACGGTAACCCGTCATCTCGATCCTCCAACCCTTATCTCCGCCCCCCGGCGGGCCGTGCTCAACTAATTACACCCGTGTGATTCCCATCGGTCAAGTCGCGGATAGTAAACCCTCAATATTGTCTTGAAGGTTCATGACGCCTCGTCGGCGTGTCGCGCTCGCTCTCGCTCCTCCGGCAGCGATCCGGGTGTGGCGATGAACACCTCACCCGTGCCGGAGAGGGTGAGGGACGACTCGTCCTCGGTCGCGAGGACCGCGTGACCGACCGGAACAGCGCGCGAGACGGCATCCGCTCCGCTCACCGCGGTATCGCCCGCGGTCGCAAGAACCATGGCGGGCCCGCGCACAGGCATAGTGAGCGGCTCTCCCGCCAGCGTCACGCGGCGCAGGGCGAAGTCCGGCACCCCGACGGGGTACTCCGTGATCGCCCCGCCCGTCGACGGCCTCAGCACGGGCACGGCGCCGGGCGTCGTGTCGAGGATCGACAGCAGTTCGGGCACGTCGATCCGCTTGGGGGTGAGCCCGCCGCGCAGCACGTTGTCGCTGGCGGCCATGATCTCCACACCCAGCCCCGAGATGTACGCGTGCAGGAGCCCGGCCTTCAGGAAGACGCCTTCGCCGCGCGACAGCACGACATGGTTCATCAGCAGAGCGACGACGACGCCGGGGTCTCCCGGGTACGCGTCGGCGATTCCGGCCACGGCCCTGAGAGCATCCGCCCACTCCCCCGATTCGGTCTCGGACGCCTGGCCCACTGCGGCGGCGATCACATCGACGTCGCCCTGTGCCTCGCCCGACAGCAGCCACCCGATCGCGTCCCGCAGCACGTCACCGTCTCCCGAGAGGCGTGCCCGTAACGGGTCGGCGGACGAGCCGACGATCTCCAGCAGCCGCAGAGTCTCAGCGACAGGCCGCAGGCCGCTCAGCGACTCGAACCGCTCACTGAGAGCGACGATGAGTTCGGGCTTGTGATTCGCGTCGCGGTAGTTGCGTTCAGGGTCATCCAGGGACAGACCGGTCTCCCGCTCCCACCCGGCCCGCGCCTGTTCGACTGTCGGATGAACCTGGATAGACAACGGGGATGCCGCCGCCAGCAGCTTCAGCAGATAAGGCAGGGTTCCGCCCGTCACGGCATCGAGCGTGCCGTCGCCGGCGACGTCTGCGGGATCCCCCGGGTGGTCCCCGAACCAGACCTCGGCTTCGGGTTCCGCCGACGGCGCCCGCCCTTCGAGTTCCGCGAGAAGAGTGTGCGATCCCCACGCGTAGTCGCGGGGCACGTTCGACAGGCTCAGCAGCATGCCCCCCAGCGTATGGCTACGGCGCGAGCACAGCACAGCGCGGTAGCCTGAACGCGATGGCGCAATACACCAAGCACCCGGTAGCCGCCCCGCCCACCGCGCCAGAGCGCGAGTCGACGGGGCACCTGCTGTTGCGCGGCTACATCATCCTCGTGCTGATCGTGACGTTCGCGCACGCCGCCGTGTACAACCTGGTCGGCCCGTACGGAGCGGGAATCGTCCTCGGTGCGTTCCTGCTGGCGACTCTCGGCATCGGCGTCCCGATGCTCGCGAGAAAGCACCCTCAGCCCTTCGCATGGCGGCGGCTGCCGTGGTCGGCCGTGGGCTACACCGCGCTTGCGCTCGTGTCGGTCGCCTGGTCGCAGTGGCGCGAGGCGACCCTCATCACGTGGTTCCTGCTCGGCGCCGTGACAGTGACCGCGCTCTTCATCGCCCAGGTGCTCACGTGGCGCGAGATCGTGCGAGCGCTGGCTTCCGCGTTCAAGTGGATCCTCGGGCTGTCGCTGGCGCTCGAGCTGTGGGTGTCTCTCGTGCTCCAGCACGCCCTGTTGCCGAACTTCCTCGACCTGCCGCCCGGAAAGATCGACCCGCAGTGGTATTGGGTGCGTGACAACCTCTTCGACGGCGGGCGCCTGCAGGGCATCGTGGGCAACGCGAACCTCCTCGGTTTCATCAGCCTCTTCGCGATCATCACCTTCGGCGTGCTGTACGCCGCTCGCGTCCGCTGGCGCACGACGCTCGCGCTGTGGACGCTGCTCGCCGTGTTCTTCCTCTTCCGCGCCGCCTCGGCGACGGCATACGTGTGCGCTGCCGCCGCCGTCGTCGTGCTTGTCGTCGCGCTCCTGATGCGCCGCGCGGCGACTCCCGGTGCCCGAACCCGGATCTACACGGTCGCGATCGGCGGTGCCCTCGTCGTCGGCGCAGCGGCCTGGTTCCTCCGCGAGCCGCTGCTGGGCCTGATCGGCCGCAGCGCAGATCTCACCGGACGGTCGAACAAGATCTGGGCATCCGTCATCGAGCGGTGGCACCACCATCCACTCTTCGGCAACGGCTTCTCGAGTCCCTGGCTGCCATCCGACCCGGCGTTCGCGAAGTGGATCAAAGATCACGGGATCCCCGTTTTCCACGCGCACAACATGTGGCTCGACGTCCTCATGCAGCTCGGCGTGCTCGGCGCGATCCTGATCGCGATCGCGTTCCTGAGCCTGCTCTGGAGATCGTGGTTCTTCGCGGTCGACCGGCCGCGGTGGGACCTCACCTCCCATCGTTCCTACTCGCCGCTCACGCTGCTGCCCAGCCTGTTCACCGTCGTCCTGCTCGTGCAGGGTCTCACCGAGTCGACGCCGATCATGCTGTGGGGCTGGATGCTGCTCATCCTGCTGTCGTTCAAGCTCAAGACCACCCCGCTTCTCGGGGTCGGCGAGCGCGAGCGCGTGATCGAACGCGGCGAACGCCGTCGGCGGGTGCCGTGACGGCTGGCCACCGGATCAGCGGCCTGCTCGGCTCGGCGGAGATGGCCAGAGCCTTCACGATCGCGGTGCTGGCGGCGGTGTTCTCCTCGCTGTCGATCGAGCGGATGTCGTCGCCGGTCACGCTTGCGACCGTGATCTCGCTGCTGTGCGTCCTCGGCGCAGCAATCCTCTGGGTACGCCGGGAGGAGCTCTCGCTGCTGCGAGTCGCCCCGACGTCGCTGCTGGTCTTCCTCGCATGGGCGCTGGTGAGCCTGGTCTGGACGACCGACAAGTCCGACACGCTGTTCGCATGGATGGCACTGCTGGGCTACGCGTTCCTTGCGATCACGGTCGGGCACATCCGCGACACCCTGCAGACCGTGCGAGCCCTGGGCGACACTCTGCGTGTGCTGCTGCTGGTGTCGCTCGGGATCGAGATCCTGTCCGGCGTGCTGTTCGACGTGCCGTTCACTTTCCTCGGGGTACAGGGCAATCTCGCCCTCGGTGGTCCCATCCAGGGCATCTTCGGCAGCCGCAACATGCTCGGCTTCGTCGCGGTGATCGCGCTGATCACCTTCGCGATCGAATGGCGGTCGCAGTCTCTCGAGGCGAGGATCGCGGTTCCGTCGATCGCGCTCGCGACGATGCTCGCCATCCTCTCGGCCTCTCCCACGGTTCTCGTGCTCGCGTTCGCGGTCGGAGTCGTGACGGTGGCGCTCACGATCGTCAGGCACGCTCCGGCCGAGCGCCGGGACGCCGTGCAGTGGGTGCTCGGCGCACTCGTGGCGATGGCCCTGGCGGCGGCATTCGCTCTGCGGCATCCGATCATCGCCCTGATGGATGCCGGATCCGACTTCTCGATCCGAGCGACCCTGTGGAACACGATCCTGGATTTCGTCGCGGTGAAGCCGATCCAGGGTTGGGGCTGGTTCGGCGGCTGGCCGGCCGGCGAGTACCCGTTCAACTACATCAACTTCTCCCTCGACGACCACCACCAGAGCGCTCTGAACTCGTACTTCGACGTGCTGCTCCAGCTCGGAACGGCAGGATTCGTGCTGTTCCTGCTGCTGGGCGGCATCGCCACCGTGCGCTCATGGCTCGTCGCGAGCGTGCGGCGCTCGGTCGTCTACGCGTGGACGCCGCTCATGCTCGTCACCCTTGCCGTCGAGTCGATGTTCGAGAGCTTCACGATCGTGGGCGCCGGCTGGTTCCTGCTCGTGCTGTGCGCGCTGCGCGCCGGACAGTCGCGGTCGTGGCGCGAGAACATCGACGCCGCGCAGACCGGAGTGATCCCGACCCTGCGCGCCGAGGGCTGAGCGCGCCCGGCGGATTCCACGGGTGCGCCCGGTAGGCTGGTAGCTGCTCGCGGCGTCCTGCGGGCCGAACGCTTCCGGAGATCCCACTCGTGACCAACGTCCCCTTCGACCCGGCATCCGCGACGATCGTCATCGTCACGTTCAACCGCTCGCACCTTCTCACCGGCCTTCTCGAGAGCATCACCGTGATGGACCCGAAGCCGGGCCACGTCGTGATCATCGACAACGCCTCCTCCGATGACACCACCGAGGTCGTCGACTCGTTCCGCCCTCGCCTCGGCACCGAACTCGTCTACCGCCGCCTCGAGACCAACACCGGCGGATCGGGCGGCTTCAGCGAAGGCATGCGCACCGCATACGAGCTGGCCTCCGAGTGGATCTGGATGATGGACGACGACGTCGAGGTGATGCCCGACGGTCTCGCCCGCATGGGCAAGTGGGCTCCGCGATTCAAGAGCATCCAGGGCCGCCGCTACGACTACGACGGCAGCGAGTTCTACTGGCAGTACCGCATCGCTGAGCGCATGGGCATCCCGATCCCGTTCGCTCCGTCCGGATTCGACGAGTCCGGTTTCAAGGAGATGAACAGCGGATGCTTCGAGGGCATGTTCATCCACCGCTCGATCGTGCAGCAGATCGGGCTGCCCGATCCGAGGTTCTTCATCTACTGGGACGATCAGATGTACGGATGGCTGGCGTCGCGCCTGACCACGGCCGTGATCGTGAATGAGTTCGTGCTGCGCCGCACGCGTGAGATCAAGCAGTGGGACATGGGCATCCGCCACATGAACGCGTCGAGCAACGCCTACCGCTTCTACATCATGCGCAACCGCGCATACATCAAGAAGTACTACCGCGTGCACGGCAACTACAACCCCGTGCTGTTCGGCCTCGGCACCGCCATGACCTTCGCGAAGGAGATCATCCGGCTGTTCTTCGTCGAGCGCACGGTGCGCGGCACGAGCAACCTCTTCCGAGGGCTTCGAGAGGGCGGCAAGCTCAGCCGCGACCGCTCCTGGCAGCCCATGGCACCGCTGGAGGCATGAAGATGACGGACGAGCAGCAGCCAGAGCTCCGCTGGGCGCCGATCGAGCCCAAGCCGCGCAACAGCCGACGCATGTGGCTCATCATCGGTCTCGTCGTCGCGGCCCTGGTCGTCGCCGGCGTGGTGCTGTTCTTCGTGCTGAACCAGAACGGGAATCCGGACGCCGAAGGGACGGCGTCACCGAGTCCCTCGACATCTGCGACGTCTACGGCGATGCCTTCCCCCTCTCCGAGCGGATCCGTCGAGCCGACGACCGAGCCCACTACGCCGGTGCAGACCGAACCTCCCGTCGTCGACCCGAGCGTCGAGGCGTTCCGTGGTCAGGTCAGCGGATGGCTCGGCGACGGCGGGCGCGGACTCGACATCGTCGCGGAGTCGAGCGGCCAGGACGCGCTCCCCGTCATCGACACACTGCAGGAGGACGCGCAACGGCTGTCGGATGCTCAGCCGCCTGCCTCGATCCTGGAGCAGTGGTACGGCGGCATCGACGCCTACTCCCAGAAGCTCAAGGAACTGCGTTCGGCGGTTTCTGCCGGCTCGGGGGTATCCGGTGCCGTCGACGCGGCGCGCACCGAGCTTGCGAGTCTGAAGGCGCTTGTCGGGCTCTGAGCCCCAATGCCCCGCTCGCCGTCGAGCCTAGAGCTAGTCTGCCCGACTCATTGAACTTCAGCGCTCCATCAGTCGTCGAGCGAGCACAGCGAACGAAAAGCAGCAGGCTTGACCGCTAACCGCCGTTGTGGTCCTTGTTGTAGCGGTCGAGCACCTCGGCGATCGGGGCGTCGAGCACGAGACCGCCCTTGTCGAGATAGAGGCCGCGAGTGCAGAAACGCCGCAGGTCGCGCTCGTTGTGGCTGACGAAGAACAGGGTGCGCCCCTCCGCGAGGAGCTCGTCGATGCGTTTATAGCACTTCTCGCGAAACGCTTTGTCGCCCACGGCGAGGACCTCGTCGACGAGCAGGATCGGCTCGTCGAGTTGGGAGACGACCGAGAACGCGAGGCGCACCTTCATGCCGTTGGAGAGATGCTTGTAGGGGGTGTCCTCGAAGCCGCCCAGTTCGGCGAACTCGATGATGCCGTCGTATCGCCGCGACACCTCGTCGCGGGACATGCCGTGCAGTCCCGCGGTGAGGCGCACGTTCTCGCGCACGCTGAGGTCTCCGACGAAGCCGCCCGTGATCTCGATCAGCGGCGCCACTCCCCCGTTGACCGTCACGGTTCCCTCGTCGGACAGGAGGACACCGGCGACGAGGCGGAGCAGAGTCGACTTGCCCTGACCGTTTCGCCCGACGACGCCGATCGATTCACCCTGCTGCACCGAGAAGGAGACTCCGCGCAGGGCCCAGAACTCGCCGGGGCGCGAACGGCGCTTGGCACCGGCGAACAGGTCTTTGAAACTGCGACGGCCACGGCGGTTGCGCCGGAACCGCACGCCGAGGTCGTGGACTTCGATCGCAGCCGTCATCACAGCTCCTTCAGCACGGGGCGCTCGAGACGGCGGAACACCCAGGCGCCGAGCACGAGGATGAACAGGCTCATCAGCACGCTGATCATGAGGGCGAAGGGATTCCACTGTTCGGGGAAGAACGGCATCCGATACAGCATGAAGATGCCCGCGAGCGGGTTGAACGCTCCCAGCGTCTGCGCGATGCCCGGAAGATCGGTGACGTTGTAGATGATCGGCGTCGCGTAGAACATCGCACGCAGGATGAGTGCGGTCGTGCGCTCGAGATCGACGTACATGACGCAGAGCGGGGCGATCAGGAGACCGAGGCCCACGAGAAGGACCGTCTGGAGAAGGATGGCCACCGGCAGCCAGAGCACACCCCACCCGACCTGGACCACCTGGTCGGGGTTCTTCTCGATCAGCAGGTTCACCACGATGAAGAGGACGAGGACCGGCAGTGAGAACAGGTACTCCATGCCCTTGCTCAGCACGATGCGGTTCACCCAGATCGAGCGGGGGATCGCCGTCGAGCGGACCAGCCGAGCGTCCTTCTTGAACGCTCTGGTGAAATCGCTGACCGCGGCGTTGAACCACACCCACGGCAGCAGCGCGCTGATCAGGAACACGATGTACGGTTCCTCGCCCACGTCGCGGTGGAACACCTGCGTGAAGACGAACCAGTAGATGGCGCTCATCACCAGCGGATCGAGCACAGACCACAGGTACCCGAGCATGCTCGTGGAGTAGCGGACCTTCAGATCCCGGGCAGACAGCAGCCACAGCGAATGCAGGTATCTCCGGGGCGTCCCCGGGGCCCCGACAGCAGTGTGACTCACAGTGTCGAGTCTACGAGAGGGTGTTGTTCCACATCGACAGCGCCGAGCCGATGGCCATGTGCATGTCGAGGTACTGGTAGGTACCCAGGCGCCCGCCGAAGTAGACGCTCTGTTCGCCCTTCGCCAGTTCACGGTATGCCAGCAGCCCGTCGCGATCGGTGGAGGTGTTCACCGGGTAGTACGGCTCGTCGTCGCGGTTCGCGAAACGCGAGAACTCACGCATGATGACGGTCTTGTCGGACTCGTAGACGTCCTTGCGCTCCGGGTGGAAGTGCTTGAACTCGTGGATACGGGTGTACGGCACGTCCATGTCGGGGTAGTTCATGACGCTGGTTCCCTGGAAATCGCCGATGTCGAGGACCTCCTGCTCGAAGTCGAGCGTGCGCCAGCTGAGGGCGCCCTCGGCGTAGTCGAAGTAGCGATCGACCGGACCGGTGTAGACGACGGGCAGCTGCCCGACGGTGGCCTTCTTGTTGAGCGGCTGCGACTCGTCGAAGTAGTCGACGTTCAGCTTCACCTCGATGTTGGGGTGATCGGCCATGCGCTCGAGCCACGCAGTGTAGCCGTCGGTCGGCAGACCTTCCCAGGTGTCGTTGAAGTAGCGGTTGTCGTACGTGTAGCGCACGGGGAGCCTGCTGATGATGTCGCCGGAGAGCTTCTGCGGGTCTGTCTGCCACTGCTTCGCCGTGTAGTCGCGGAAGAAAGCCTCGAACAACGGGCGTCCGATGAGGGCTATGCCCTTCTCCTCGAAGTTCGCCGCTGTCTTGACATCGAACTCCCCTGCCTGCTCGCGCAGCAGGGCACGGGCCTGGTCCGGTGTGTACGCCGCCTGGAAGAACTGGTTGATCGTGCCGAGGTTCACCGGCATCGGAAAGACCGTGCCCCTGTGGGTCGTGTACACGCGGTGCACATAGTTCGTGAAGCTGGTGAATCTGTTGGCGTACTCCCAGACCGTCGGGTTCGACGTGTGGAAGAGGTGGGCCCCGTAGCGGTGCACTTCGATGCCGGTCTCCGGCTCCGCCTCGCTGTAGGCGTTGCCGCCGATGTGATGACGCCGGTCGATGACCGTGACCATGCGGCCGGCTTCAGCGGCGCGCTCTGCGATGGTGAGGCCGAAGAAGCCCGAGCCTACGACGAGGAGATCCATTGAACACTGCTTTCCATCGATGAGGCCCAGGAGTGCGTCCCCAGGACACAGCAGACAACTCTAGCGGCGGCAATCTTGCGATCGCCTGTCAGCCACGCAGCCGCAAACCCCGCTGAGTTCCGAAGCGGTGAACGACCTGCTCATCGGGGTCCGCGAAGCGCGCGAATGCGCGAACGACTTGCGTCCCACCTTTCACACTGGCATCATCTGTGTATTTCCGTCACAATGAGCGAGTGAGCAGCTCACTTTCTTCCCGCGCACGCGGACTGATCTCGAGCGCCGCGGCCGTTCTCGTCGCCGCGTCGTTCCTCGTCGCGACCCCGGCGAATGCCGACGTGGGAGTGGGCGGTATCGCTCACGCGGCAGCTTCCGCCCCTTCGGCAGACGGCGCATCCACCGGTATCGTCGCCTCCGCGGATCTCTCCACGTTCACACCAGGCAACCTCATCTCCGACTCCGTCTTCTTCAACGCAGGCGCACTCTCCGGGTCGCAGATCGATTCGTTCTTCCGAAGCAAGGTCCGAACCTGCCAAACAGGTTACGTGTGCTTGAAGGACTATCGGCAGAACACCCCGAACCGTCCGGCCGATGCATACTGCAACGGGTACTCGGGTGCGGCGAACGAGTCTGCTGCGACGATCATCGCGCGAGTGGCGGCATCGTGTCGCATCAACCCCCAGGTGCTCATAGTGATGCTCGAGAAGGAGCAGAGCCTGGTGACTCATACCTGGCCGAGCACTTGGCGCTTCGACAAGGCACTCGGACAGGGCTGCCCCGACACTGCTCCCTGCGACCCCGCCTATGCCGGATTCTTCTACCAGATCTACGGAGCTGCCCGTCAGATGCAGATCTACGCGGAGGGGCGTTGGTTCACGTACTACGCCCCCGGGAAGACCTGGAACATCCTGTACCACCCGAACCGTGCGTGCGGCTCGGCACCTGTGTACGTTCAGAACACCGCGACCGCGGCTCTCTATTACTACACGCCCTATCAGCCGAACGGCGCCGCTCTCAGCGCGGGCTACGGCACCGGTGACGGATGCTCCAGTTACGGCAACCGGAACTTCTTCCAGCTCTTCAGCGACTGGTTCGGCGACCCGCGCAAGGATCCGAACGCGGTCTCCGGAGTGATCGCAGACGTGTGGAACGCGAATGGTGGCGCGTCCGGATGGATCGGCGCCGCGACCTCCAGCATGCGCAACTGGACGACCGACCCCGGAGTGTCGCAGCAGTTCTCGAACGCCGACATCTTCGCTAAGGCCGGACAGCCGGGATACACCGTCGCCGGCGCCGTCCGTTCCGAGTACCGGCTCGTGGGTGAAGTGGCTAGCGGACTGCGCTGGCCGGACAGCGTCCAGTATGCGGAGTCAGGGGGCGCGTACCAGTCGTTCGAAAACGGACGGATCTATCAACGACCCGACGGCCGCGCTTTCGCGATCGGCAATCCTATGTACGCCAACTACGTCACTGTCAGAGGGACGGGGGGAATTCTCGGCTGGCCGACTGGACGCGCCTACCCCGTGACAGGCGGCTCGACGCAGAAATTCGATCAGGGTGCGATGTACCAGATCGGATCGGGGAACAACGTCGTGACTCTCACGAAGGCCTGGGAGGAGAAGTATCTCTCGCTCGGCGGCCCCTCGGGACGCTTGGGCTTCCCGAAGAGCAATCTCGAGACACTGGCGTCGGGCACTGTGCGGATGCTGTTCTCCCAGGGCGCGCTGTACCTGGCCGGATCGACGTGGCGGGTGGTCGCCGATCCGCTTTACGCTCCGTTCGAGGCGCAAGGGCTTGACGGCGGCCCGCTCGGCATGCCGACAGGCGACGCACAGCCATTGGGAGCGGGCACATCCCAGCCCTTCGTCGGAGGGACCATCATCTCCTCCGCCAGCGGCGCATTCGCGGTGACGAGTTTCTTCTCGACCTGGAGTCAGCTCGGCGGGCACACGGCCGTCGGCTTCCCCCAAGGCCCGACGATCACCCAGGCCGCCGCCTCCTCGCAGGCCTTCACGACCATGACCCTGACCTCCGGTGCGGGTGGTCAGCAGACCGTCCGCGGTGTGATCAAGCGGCACTACGACTCCCTCGGCGGTGCCAAGAGTTCTCTCGGCACCGCCATCGCCGCCGAGAAACCCCTCGCAAACGGCGCCGGCGCTGTTCAAGACTTCGACAGTGGTCGGATAGTCTGCACCGCGAACGCGCTGGTCGCACTCCCCTCATCCGTCGTGAAGGTCTGGGACCAGCTCGGCGGGCCGACCGGCCGACTCGGCCTCCCGCTCGGCGGGCCCGCAATGATCAACGGCATCACTCAGCAGCGCTTCGTCGGCGGATACGTGCTTACCTCGCGCAGCGGCGCGTCCTTCGCCGTATACGGCGCGATCCTGCAGCAGTTCGTCAGCTCGGGAGGCGCCGCAGTCCTGGGTGCCCCGATCGAGCCGGAGAAGCCCGGGACAGACAGCGTCGTGCAGCGGTTCGAGAACGGAGTGGTGTACGTTCCTTTCGCCGGCGTCTCCTCCGCCGTCCTCGGTCCCACGCTCACGGAGTTCGAACGCGTCGGCGGAAGCGGCACGATGGGCTTCGCCACGGGTCCGCTCGCCCCGGTGGGGACCGGTCAGGTGCAGTACTTCCAGTACGGCTCGATCGGAACAAGTTCGGCAGGGACATTCGCGGTCCGGGGGGCGATGCGGATCGTGTTCGCCAGCGCCGGCGCGTACCTAGGCCCGCTAGGCTTCCCGGTCGCGGCCGAAACGCCGGTCGGCTCGGGAGTTGTGCAGAGATTCGAGAGAGGCTCGGCATACGTCACCCCCACGGCTCTGACCGTCACCCGAGGTGTTCTTCACCGCGAGTACATCAACCGTGGCGGGCCTACCGGACCGCTTGGGTGGCCCGTGTCGAATGAGGTCAGCGCCGACGGCGGAGCTCGACAGCAATTCCAGAACGGCACGATCTACCTTTCAGCGGACGGCTCTGTCGTCGTCCGCTGAGCCCAGTCGGCCGTGGGCGGAAGACGGGGCACACGAACGACTGCGGATAGACTGGGCTCACTATGACGCACGCCCATGACACCGTGCTGGTGATCGTGCCAGCCTGGAACGAGTCTCAGAACGTGGGCAATACTGTCCGCGAGATCCTGGCCGCCGACGCCGACTATCACGTCGCCGTCATCGACGACGGATCGATCGACGACACCGGCGACGTCGCGCAGGCGGCAGGTGCCACGGTGTTGCGTCTGCCGTTCAACCTTGGCGTCGGCGGTGCGATGCGCACCGGATTCACCTACGCCCAACGCAAGGGATATCGACGAGCTATCCAGGTCGACGCTGACGGTCAGCACAATCCGGTGGACATCGAGCGCGTGCTCGCGGGGCTCGACGATGCGGACATCTCGATCGGTGCCCGATTCAGCGATGTCGGCGACTACAAGGTCCGCGGTCCGCGAAGGTGGGCGATGATCGTACTCGCCGGCATCGTCTCGCACGTTGCCAAGACTCGTCTCACCGACGTGACCAGCGGATTCCGCGCTGCAAACGAGAAGGCGATCGCCCAGTACGTCAGGTATTACCCGGCTGAATACCTTGGCGATACCCTCGACTCCCTGGTCGTGGCATGCCATGCCGGGCTGACGGTGACTCAGGTGCCCGTCGCGATGCGCCCTCGAATGCACGGCGTCCCCAGCCAAGGGGCGCTGGGATCCACCATCTACCTCGCCCGCTCGGTCCTCGCCCTCGGGCTCGCGCTCTTGCGGCGTCCGCGGCGGCCACGCAGCACGGAGGAAACAGCATGACCATCGCCATCACGGGGATCGTCCTCGCCGTCGTGATGCTCGTCGTCGTCTTCACCATGCTGCTGACGCGCCGCCTGCGAGAGAAGTACGCGACGCTCTGGATCGTCATCGCACTGGCCATGCTCGCGCTGGGGATCTTCCCCCAACTGCTGCTCGGTCTCACTGCCCTGCTCGGGATAGTGCTACCGGCAAACCTTCTGTTCGCCATGGCGATCCTCCTGCTCCTCGGTGTCTCGCTGCACCTTTCGTGGGAGCAGTCGCAGGCCGAGGATGAGATCAGGCGAGCCGCCGAAGAACTCGCCATCCTGCGCGCGGATCACGACGCTCTGCTCCGCCGTGTCTCGGCGATCGAGGCCCGTCCGGTCGAGCACCGTCCGGACGACCAGACCGCATGACCGACATTCGCTCGGACGCGGCGCCGAGCGGCCTCCGCCACATCCTTCTGGCGACGATCATCGCCGGCGGCATCGGCTACGCGATCCAGCTCGTCGTTCCCGTGCTCGCCCCCCAGGAGTACTTGACCTTCGCGACCATGTGGTCCGCGACGTACCTCATCGTCACCTGTCTCTCCGGCATCCAACAGGAGATCACCCGGGCGGCGCGCTACGACGACAAAGGCTCCGGCTTTCGGCCGTGGGCATGGTTCACACTGGCGGCCGCTCTCTCTGCAGCTGCGGCGGTAGTGGTCGTCTTCGCCGTGATCGGTGCTCAGCTGTTTCCCGACGACACCGCGCTCATCGTCGCCGCGATCGCCCTCGCCGCGATCGGATACGCCCTGGTCGCCGCGATCAGCGGAGCGATATACGGCCTGAAGGACTGGTCCGCCGTCGCGGGCATGACCATCGCGGATTCGGCCATACGCGGGGTCACGATCGGGCTCGCACTCATCGCCGGCGCTGGTGCGGTGACGCTCGCCTGGGCCACAGCGGTTCCCTTCCTCCTCGCAGCAGCGGCCATCTGGTTGTGGGTGGGACGACGGGTCCGGGCCAACTTGACGCTCGACGTCGGCTTGGCCGCGCTCATGCGCAATGCCGGGGCGACTGTGCTCGCATCCCTGTCGACCGGCGCTCTCATCAGTGGCCTTCCTCTGCTGCTGAAGACCTTCGCTGCTGATGCGGGTGCCGACATGCTGGCCTCCTTGGTCCTCGTCATCACTCTCACGCGCGCACCGTTGGTGGTTCCTCTGGTCGCGCTGCAGGGCTACCTGATCGTGAGTTTCCGCGATCGACGCGACACCGTCAACAGTGCCATCCTGAGATGGGTCGGCGTCGTCCTCGCCGCTGTCCTCGCACTGGCGGCGCTCGCAGCCCTCGCCGGGCCACCGCTGATGGCCTGGCTCTATGCGTCATTCGTGCAGCTCACGCCCATCGACTTCGCACTCATCGTCGTCGGTGCGGGATTCACCGGAGTTCTGTGCATCACCGGCCCCGCAGTCTTGGTCGCCGGTCGTCATGCCTGGTACACGGCTGGATGGACGACAAGCGCAATCATCACCGTGGTCGTGCTCATGCTTCCGTTCGACCCGCACTCGCGTATCCTCGTCGCGCTGCTGGCCGGCCCAGTCCTCGGGGTGCTCGTGCACCTCGTCGCAATGAGGCGGCAGCACCCTCAAGTCGGCGCGGCACTCAGCGAGTAGCGCCGAGCGCCTCGTCGAACGCACGCCGCGTCTCGGTTGCCGTGCGCGCCCAGGTGAATTCCGCCGCACGCAAGAGACCGGCGGTTGTCATCTCCTCGCGGACGTCAGCATCCGATGTGACCTCGAGCAGCAGGTCGGCGAGTGCACGATCATCCGACGGATCGAAATAGCGTGCGGCGGATCCTCCGACATACCGGTGCACCTCGATGTCGCTCAACAGCGCAGGCACGCCTGCCCCCATCGACTCGAGCGTGGGGAGCGAGAACCCCTCGGCAAAGGACGGAATCGCCAACGCTGACGCGATCGAGTACAGTCGCGCCACCTCGGAGTCATCGACCCAGCCTCGCAGATCGACCCATTGCTCGACCCCCAGCGATGAGACGAGCGGCGCGAGCGGATCGTCTCCCCTCCCCCCGGTGATCACGATGCGCGGTCGCTGTTCTGCCTGCAGCAGGGCGACCGCCCTGATCAGAGCGGCCCAGTTCTTGTGCGGTCGACGATTGCCCATCGCCAGAATCATCGGCCCCTCCGAACCCGCGAGGGAACGATCGACGCCGGCGGGAGCCGCGCCCGCAAGCGGGATCACGTCGATCTGGTCCACGTCGACGGAGAGATACTTCGCGATTTCGCGTTGGGACGTGGGACTGATGGTGATGATGCGCCGGGCGTTCGACGCGGCCTGCTTCTCCATCCACTTGACCGGAGCCGTGTAGAGCGGCGTGCTCATGAGTTCCGGATGGCTCCAGTAGAGCATGTCGTGCATGGTGACGACCGTCGGAATCGCGGTCTTGCGGGGTCCCAGTGTCGCCGGTGAGTGAATGAGGTCCGCCTCGATGCGGTGAGCCGCCCTGGCGACCTGGGTGAGCTCGCCCCATGCCCAGATGAAGCGATTCTCACCGCTGATCCCCGACTCGACGATGCGCCCGGGGAACCAGCTGAGATCCAGTGCGGCACCCTCACGGGACACGTAGCCCACGTACTCCCAGTCCCCTTCCAACGCACCGAGGGCGCGGTAGAGACTCCGGGTGTAGGTCTCCATACCGCCTTTGGTGCCGGTATAGGACAGCAGGTCGACGAGTACTCGGGGCATTGCGTCGTTTCTCCTCAGGGATCGTCGGCCGTCTGGCCGCTGGCGGGGGCGCTCAGCCGCGGGAACGCGCCTCGAGCGCGACCCCGTCGATGAGAGCGGGTCCGAGGTACGGCATCAGCGATCGAGCGAAGGTCTCGGAGACGTGATTGTCATCGGCGTAGACCACTACATCACCGACGACGCCGTAGCATCGCTCCGCATCGCAGCTCGAAGGCTGCGGACTCACAACCGAAATCCGATCGCCCAGGTCGGCGATCGCTTGATCGAACGGCCCGGGAGGATATGCCGATTCGACAGGCATGCTGCAGTCCACATCGGGTCGTTTGGTCGATGCGACGCACGTTGGAATGTCGACTCCGCCGGTAGCCGCGAAGTCGCGCATCAGGACGACGCGCTTCCCCGAGTCGGCCACGGCGCCGAGCGTCCTCTCGATCGACCCTGACGTGAGTTGTGCCGCGCCCGGCGCTTCCGGCTGAGCATAAGCGGACTCGAATGAGGTGAACACGACCATGTCGATATCGTCCCGGGTCGTGAGCTCATCGAGAACCCGCTGTGACCAGTCGGCGCAAGCCTGCTCGGTCTCCGGGGTCTGCGCCCGCAGGCCGATGGACGATTGGCTCAGACCAGGGCACCCGAACCGGGTGAAGGTCTCCAACCGCCAACCCTTGTCGGCGAGGTAGTCGCCGAAGGGGTTCGTGAGTGCGGCCGCATGCGAGTCGCCCACGATCGCGACCGTGCCCGCCTCCCCGCCCGCGTCACCGAAGTCGCACGAGAGCCACTCCTGGTCGAACCACGTGAGACACCAGCCGGGGTCGAGATCCTTCTCGGCGTGCACGGGATTCGCACCGGGTGTCAGGGCGAAGGGAGTCTCGCATTCGCTGGTGCCGAGAGTGGCGTTCGCTCCGGTGCAGCCCGTCTCGTCGACGATCTGCTCCAGTTGCTGTTGAGCGACAGCCTCGGCTTGGGCAGCTCTCGCCTGCACGACGGTCGTCGAGGCGGCGATCAGCACAGCAGCGCCGACCACCGCGACCAGGAACGCGGGCCAGACTGCGACGGTGCGACGACCACGGCGACGGACAGGGTCCTCGATCAGGATCTTCGTCAGCCATGCAAGGACGAACGCCGCTACGAGCAGCCCAATGCCCTCAACGATCGAATGGCGGCGGCTGGCCACGATCGAGAATCCGATGATGAGCGGCCAATGCCAGAGGTAGAGCGAGTAGGAGATGTCTCCGATGAACTGTACGGGACGCCAACCGACGGTGCCGGTGAACCACCCCGCGCGCGGCGCACCGCCCAGCATGACGAGCACCGTGCCGAGGACCGGTATGCCTGCCCACCCGCTGGGGAACGGCGTCGACGAACTCATCAGCAGCCCGGATGCGCCGATCAGGATGAATCCGACGATCTGAGGAACGGCCGCCGCGGCGACGAGCGGGTGCGCCCGGAGCGACTGCACCGCCGCGGGGAAGCGTGTCACGACGACCGCCAGCAACCCGCCGGCGGCGAACTCCCAAGCTCGCGTGAAGGTGTCGAAGTAGGCGCGGGCAGGGATGAAATGCGTCGTGAGGATCGAGTAAGCGAACGAGGAGATCGCAAGGATCAGGATGACGGCCAACAGCCAGTTGGCCCGCCGGTCACGGTCGATCTCGCGGCGCCTGCCAGTCAGAACGAATCCGGCGCATGCGACGATCGCGGTCAGTAGAAGAGGCCACAGCACATAGAACTGCTCCTCGACAGACAAAGACCAGTAGTGCTGAACGATCGTGGGCACGTTGTCTCTGGCGAGGTAGTCGACCGAGTCGAAAGCTAGTACCCAGTTGACGACGTATGCCGACGCGGCACCGATCTGCTTGAGCGCGTTCGACGCGGTCGTCAGCGGCGTTGACATCACCGTGAACACCCAGCAGACGGCGAGTACGACGAGGGATGCCGGCAGTAGTCGCCAGATCCGGTTAGCCCAGAAACGCAGCAGCCTCACTCGGCCGCTCTCCAGCAGGGAGCCCAGCAGATGCAGCGTGATCAGAAAGCCGGAGATCACGAAGAAGACGTCGACTCCGACGAATCCACCCGGCAGTCGTCCTGGCCACAGATGGTAAACGACGACGAGCAAGACGGCGGCCGCACGCAGCGCCTGCACTTCGGGCAGGAAGGCGCGAGAGTGCGTCTTCGCCGTTCGCGACGCCTGAGCGACCACCGTCACTTCAGGAGCTTCCGATCTGCCATCTCCTGGAGGGACTTCTCGTACATGTCGCCCTCGATCGGCTCGGTGAGGACCCACTCGGCGAAGTTCCGCACACCGTCTGAGAATGTGACGGCCGGGGTGAAGCCCAGGATGTCGCGAAGCTTGGTCGTGTCGGCGATGTTGTGACGGATGTCACCCAGGCGGTACTGGCCCGAGATGGTGACGGGCACTTCGACGCCGTATGCCTTCTGCAGTGCATCGACGACTTCGAGCACGGTCGTCGCGACGCCGGAGCCCACGTTGAACACTTCCCCGGCAGCCGCGGGCACGACCGACGCCAGGAACGTCGCCTCCACGATGTCATCGATGTACACGAAGTCACGACTCTCAAGCCCGTCTTCGAAGATGTTGATGCCCTTGCCCTGGCGGATGAGGGTCGAGAATATCGACAGGATCCCGGTGTATGGGTTCTTCAGCGACTGGCCGGGACCGTACACGTTCTGGTAGCGCAATGAGACGGGTTCGACGCCGATCGTCGGTCCGACCGTCATGACCAGCGATTCCTGCATCTGCTTAGTGATCCCATAGACGGAGGATGGGTGGAGCTTCGCGTTCTCGTCAGTGGGGATCAGCCGCAGCTCCTGGCCATCGACGTCGAGAACCCTGAAATCGCCTCTGGCCATGGCCTCGTCCGCACGATGCGGCGGATAGACGATCTGGCCTTCCCGAGTCTCGTAGGCTCCTTCTCCGTAGATGGACCGGGAAGATGCGACGACGATCCGCTTGACGGAGTGCGTCTCGTTCGTCAGAACATCGAGGAGTTTGGCTGTTCCGCCGACGTTCGCCTCGACGTAGCGGTCGATCTCGTACATCGATTGCCCGGTTCCCGTCTCGGCGGCGAGATGCACGACGACAGTGGCGTTCGTGAGGGCTTTGCGGAGGTCGGCCGAACTGGTCACAGTTCCGTGAATGACTTCGGCGATTCCGTCCAACGACTTGAGCAGAGGCGATGTCTCGACGGGATCCTCGCCGTGAACCTGCGGGATGAGCGCGTCCAGCACCGTCACAGTGTGCCCGGCGCCGACGAGACGTCTGGCAAGTCGGGTTCCGATGAAGCCAGCGCCGCCGGTGATGAGAACGTGTTCAGTCATGGAAGAGGAAGTCTCCAGTCATACGGTGCGAGATACACTCCGCGCTTCCGCGTTCAGGGGGCGAAGATATGGGCCAGCGTCGATTGTATCCCGGGTCGCGCACCGTGCCTGATGACCGCAGGCAATTCCACGAGCCCGTGCAGCCGAGACAGCAACCGAACCCTCGCCGTGACCGCGGTGCGCCGCCAGCCACGTCCTTGAGCGATCTTGACGGCTTCTTGAAAGTACGTGCGTTCGTCGCGGAAGCGACGCCCGTCGAAGATCGTCTTCTGCGATGCGCTTCCCGCATGCCGCCGATAGGAGAAGGCGACCTGCGGGTTGTACGCGAGCGATCCGCCGTTGAAGGCGATGTCCATCAGCAGCGCAAGATCCTGGATGATCGGAAGCCCGTCTCGGAAGTCGATCCGGCGCATCGTCTCGGTGCGAAAGGTGAGGGACGGCCAGTAGAGCCAATCGCCGCGGATCAGGCTCGTCGCCATCGCCTCCCCCTTGAGCACCGCGATGCCCGTGCCTCCGTGCGGCGCGAGCAGCCGCTGCTTCACCTGATCGACCAGCGGATTGACAGAGTTGCCCTCTCCGTCGATCACCTCGACTCCGGGCTGGATGACGTCCGCGTCCGGGACTGCGGCGATCGTGCGCTCGATGAGTTCCAGATAGTTCGGATGCATCAGATCATCGCATCCGAGGATCGTGACGTATTCGCCGCGCGCTCGACGAACAGATTCGCGATAGTTCTCCGTGATGCCGAGGTTGACGTCGTTGCGCACGTAGATGATGCGGGGGTCGTCGAGCTTCTCGAAGAACTTCGCGACAGACTCGTCCGGATAGCAGTCGTCCAGGATCGTCATCGACCACTCCGTACGTGTTTGCGCACGCACGGACTCGACCGTCTTGTACAGCAGTTCGGGTTCGCCCCAGAACGGTACAAAGATCTCGGGGATCATCGATTCACTCCGTCTGCGGGCCGCCGTCCATCTGGCGTTCCCGTCTAAGTCTCGGCTCACATCTTCCCCGATACTACGGGAGGACGGTCTGATGGACGTTCAGGCGGGCTTCCGGCACCGTCCGGTGATCATGCGGCCGGGCGGGAACGGGCGTTCGAGACCGTGACGTGCCGCGAGTCGGGTGACACGGCCCGCAGCCCAAGAGGTCCGTGTCAAGCCCAGCCCGGCCCTGCACGGTTGCGACCCCGACGGACGGACCTGGCCATGCCACAGGTAGAATCTGCTGTGATGTCCATCGATCCACCCGCGTTCGAGCGCACCGTCTCCGTCATCGTCCCGGTCTACAACGCCGTCGATCATCTCGGCGCCTGCATCGCGTCGATACTGTCGCAGACGCACCAGCGCCTCGACGTAATCCTCGTCGACGATGGCTCGACGGATGGTTCTGGCGATCTGTGCGATGAACTCGCCGCCGCCGACTCGCGCGTCCGCGTCATCCACCAGATCAACGGCGGCATCGGAGCAGCTCAGAACGCTGGGCTGGACGCGTCTCGAGGCGAGTACATCACGTTCTGCGACAACGACGATCTGATGAGCCCGCATCTCATCGAGCGGCTGCTGAGCATACTCATACAGACAGATGCAGACATGAGTTGTTGCCGATGGTGGAACGTCGGTGCGAGCGCGGCGACGGCCGCACTCGCACAGCACGCCGATGATCCGCCGGGCATCGCGATCACGATCGATGATGCTGCCCGAAGCTACCAGAGTGTTTTCAGCGCCGCGCTTCGCCGCCTGAGGAAACAGGAGCTCCGGTACTTCAGCGAGGCGAACTGGGGAAAGCTCTACCGTGCGGCTCTGTTCGACGGCATCCGCTTCCCTCCCGGTCGATTCGCACAGGATGTCGCAGTCGCGATGGATCTCTACCTGAACATGCGGAGAGTGTCCTCCTGCAGCGACAGGCTGTATTACTGGGTCCAGCGCGGCGACAGCGTCTCGCACTCTTTGCGCTCCGCGTCGTATTACCACGATATCGTTCGCGCGCATGCACGATCCTTCGAGGCAGCACTCGCCCACCGCATCCTCCCGGCGCGAGCGTACTACGGTTTGACCGCGCTCCGGTTCGAAAAACGCAGCGTGCGCTCTTCTGCCGACGCCGCTCT
The DNA here is from genome assembly GCF_044987465.1 of Microbacterium sp. ZW T6_19. Taxonomy (NCBI): domain Bacteria; kingdom Bacillati; phylum Actinomycetota; class Actinomycetes; order Micrococcales; family Microbacteriaceae; genus Microbacterium; species Microbacterium sp. ZW T6_19. Next base: position 36,558 of record NZ_JBJDRH010000013.1, read on the forward strand.
GTACAGATCCGATCGCGCACTGGTGCGATCGCTGGCGGCACGTCTCGGCCCGATGCAACGAGTCCGATGCATCGCAGCATGCATGATCCGGCAGGCTGAGGTCGTCGTCTACAACCGCACGGTACATCGCAGGCGCTGAGTGCGCTGACGGACGACGGCCTGTGGCGTCTGCTCGGGATCGGCCGAATAGACTATGGCTCGTGGCATTCACGACCGACTCAGACACCATACGCGCCGACGGCGAAGGAGCCGTCGAACCTGATGATCGGCGGCTGATCCTAAGGGTCATCGTGTGCGCGTTGCTGGGGTTCGCGGCCCTGCTCGGCTGGAGCTATGCATCCCCTGTCGGCGCGAGCCCGGATGACAACTTCCACATGACCAGCATCTGGTGCGCGCCCGGCGACCGTCCCGGTCTGTGTGAGAGCGCCGAGGAGCCGGGCTCGAAAGCGGTCCCCGCGGCGGTCGCCAACTCTTCGGTCTGCTACGCGTTCGTGGCTGAGCACAGCGGTCGTTGCGACACTCCGCTGACCGGCATGGTCACGACCAATCACGGCAACTTCACTGGCGTGTACCCTCCTATCTACTACGGCACCATGAGCATGTTCGCGTCCGAGGACGTGCAGACTTCCGTTCTCCTCATGCGGGCGTTCAATGCGCTGCTGGCCGTCACGCTGGTCAGCTCTATCTACCTCCTCGTCGACCGGAGGCTTCGCGCTCCGATGCTCTGGGGCCTCCTGCTCACCGCGATCCCAGCAGGTGTCTTCCTCGTCGCCAGCGTGAATCCGAGCGGATGGGCGATCATGTCCGCCGGCACATTGTGGGTCGCGCTGGTCGGGTACTTCCGCGCCCCGAACGCAACCCGACGCATCGCGCTCGGTGGACTCGCACTGATCGCGGCTCTCATGGGTGCCGGCTCACGTGGAGACTCGGCGGTCTACGTGGCGTTCGGCGCAGTTCTGGCGGCGATCATCTCCTTCGAGCGCAGCCGTCGTTTCCTGCTCTGCTTGATCCTCCCGGTGGTCGCCGCAGTTATCGCAGCGGCGTTCTACCTCGGCTCGAATCAGGTGGGGGCGGCGCTGGAGGGCGAGATGACCGGCGCGGCGCCGGAGAAAGTCGATGTCGTGAGCGGCCTGATCCGCACACTTCTGAACATTCCTCTGCTCTGGGTCGGCAACTTCGGCACACAGCCGCTGGGCTGGGGTGATACCACGATGCCCACTGTCGTCTGGTTCACGACGCTGGTGCTGTACGCTGCGGTCGCGTTCTGGACCTTGTCGCGGCCGCGGGGCGCTCGCATGAACATCGCCATCCTGCTCGCGGGCATCGCCCTCGTGATGGTTCCCAGCTGGGTCATCGTGCAGAACGCGGTCGATGTCGGCGTGCTGGTGCAGCCGCGGTATGTCCTGCCGTTGCAGGTCATCCTCATAGGACTGCTCCTGTTCGGAGCGGGTGATCCGCGCACTCATCTGTCACCTCTGCAGCGATGGATCATCGTGCTCGGTCTCACCGGTGCGAACTGCATCGCCCTGTACACGAACATGCGTCGGTACCTCACGGGCACCGACTACCACGGGTTCAATCTCAACAACGGCATCGAATGGTGGTGGCAGAGCATGCCAGTTCCGCCCGGTGCGTTCTGGCTCCTCAGCTCGGCGGCATTCGCCGCGCTCCTGCTCCTCACCGCCGGTGTCTTCACCCGCCGGAGCAGTGCGACCGCGATCAATCGCTGATCAGGGGCCCGGAGGCGCTCGCGAATCGCTCGTCCTCCCCGTCTCTCCGGCCGCCGGCCGGAGACAAGGGGCTCCCTGGTCTCGCCTCCACGCGGATACCCCCGGCAGCCTCGACCGAGATCAGCAGAGCAGCTCAGCCGACTGGGACCGTCGGGGGCATCTGCGCGAAATAGCGCTCGGTGAAGATGTAGAGCACCGTGTCGGCATCGCACTTCTCCGCCTCTGCGACGACGTCGGGTCGCTGATCCGGATAGTCCAACATGTGGCGCACCTGGCAGGTCTGCTCGAACGCCTGCGCCCATGCCGGGGCGAGCGCCTCGCCCATCGAATCGCGCATGATGAGGGCCCGGCCGATGCCCGAGGGCGACTGCGTCAGCGCGGGCATCTCCAAGAGGCCAACCGATCCGTCAACGGGACCGTCCCGTTTCACGCCGTCTGCTCCGGTGATGGTCGACTGGATGGGGTCGCCGGCCGGCAATACCGGTGTCGCCCAGTCGTCGGCGGTTGCCGTACTGCCGTACGCCGTGAACTCGTTCGGTGCGGTGCTGAGCTCGACGCCCTCCGTCGCCGGAAGCTGAAGCTGCGACCAGACGGAGTCCGGATAGAGAGCAGACGCGCAGAGAACGGTCTGCTCCCAGGCCGCATAGGCGCCGAACGGTGTCCAGTGCGTGTTGACCGCCGAGTACACGGGGGCGTCCTGCTTCGCATCACGCATCGCCGCCCGTACATCGACGACGGGCAGCTCGCCCGAATGCTCCAGGAACTGCTCGAGGTGAGTTTTCCCCTGCAGCGCGTCAGTCCACTCGGGCAGCTTGTCCCGATACAACTCCCACTTCGCGGGAGCCACCACGATCAGCAACTCGCGACCGTCCTCTCGCAGCTTCGCATCGAGATCGCCGAAGTAGGTCAGCCATTGCGCGAGCTGGCTGTCCAGCCACGGGGCGCGCCCCAGCGCCTGAGAGATGTTGTACGACTGCGCATCACCCCAGAACTCGAAACCATCGCGTCCTTCGGCGCGCATCCCGAGCACGTCGGGGTGCGCGGCGAACGCTGCCTCCGACGCTGCCGTCTGCTCCCCCGTCCAGAGGTCCGCGGGGTGGGTGGGAAAGCCCGGAGATACACAACTGTCGGGGAGGGTGCTCGACTGGGATGGTTGCGCGAGCGCCGTCTCCTGCTGCTGGGCTGCTTCGGCCCGAGTAGCCTGGCGAGCGCCGAGGCCGATGATCGTCATCACGAGCACCGCAACCATCAAGATCGTCAGCGGCAGGTAGTAGGCGATGCGCTGCGCGCGCGAACGCGGCTTGTCCCGCTCCACGCTGTGCATGGAGTGCAATGAAGGAGCGGCGGTCACGACTTCGAACCTTCGCTCGTGCGCAGAGTCTCGGCGAAACGGGTCGACGAGAAGTCAGGGTTGACGATGCGGCGTTTGACTCTGGTCGTCATCGGCGACATCCAGCGAAGGAATGCGGTCAGCGGCTTGGGCGTCCAGTCCTTGAGTGACATGGCCGGCTTCTCGATGAGGTGCCACGAACCGATCGCCAGGAGATGCACGGCGACCACGATCACCACGTGATAGACGATCCAGCCGTACTTTTGCAACCCGAAGTACGTCGCGAGCGTCATCAGCGGCCACGCATAGATGTAGATGCCATAGGAAAAGTCCCCGAAACGTGCCCATCGCGTCAGAGGAAGACGGACGCCCACCCACATGAGGAAGTAGAGAAAGCCGTACTGACCGATGACGTTCCAGCCCCCGAAAGCGTAGGTGAACAACCCGAGCCCCAGCATCCCGATGGCGATGCGATCATCGATGATGATCTTGTCTCCATGGAGCGCGAAGAGCATCCCGAATGCGAACGGCGCGAAGAACATCAGCATGAAGGGGTCGGCGAGCACGCGGTTGAGTCCGGCGATGTTTCCCGCGCCGAGCCATTGCAGGGCGTTCAGGGCGATCACGACCACGGCGAACGCCGTGGCGAACCGCTTGGACGCCAGCGCCCCGAAGAGACCGAGCAGGCCCACGACGATGTAGCAGAGGAACTCGTACGACAACGTCCACGCCGACCCGTTCCAGTCGCGCGCTCCATGGTTGAGGAAGTACGGAACCGTCTCCCCGAGTCCGGCGATGTTGCGCTGGCCGAGGGTGAGGAACATGTTGTCGATGAAGTACGTCGTCGGCGCCTCGACCGCGGCGGACCAATAGCCGTCGAACGTGCCTTTCTCCAAATGCCACGCGATCGGGGCCAGGAGCACCACTGTGAGGACGAGCGCCGCCCAGAAGGCTGGGAAGATCCGCAGGCAGCGCCTCCAGAAGTATCGCCAGATCGTCGATCTCCCCATCCGGGACTTCGTGATGAGAAAACCGGAGAAGAAGAAGAATCCGGCCACCGCAACCCCGCCGAGGGACTGCTCATCAGAGATCTGAACACCGAGGTCATGGCCGCCGTAGAATCCGGCGACCGGACCGGAATGCGAGAAGATGACGAGAAAGGCCATCAGCCACCGCAGGAAGTCCAGCGAGTTCGATCTGGGATTGAACGCCTGAGCGATGCTCAGCGGTCCGCGCACATCACTCACGAAGTCTGCTTCTTTCCAGGCCCGCGCATAGTCCTCCACCGTACGTAAGTTCTTCGTCCCGCGTCGTACATCGGATACAGCAACCGAGAAAGCCACGGCAGCCGCGTATGGACGACCCGTTTCCCTACGCTGAGCATGGTGGGCCCGTTCGCGAGACGATCGAGGTGGTCACGCTGCTGCATCACGGTCCCGACGAGAGTCTGGCTGAAGTTCTGCAACTTGAACTCCAGGGAAGCGAAGTTGATCGATGCGAGTTCGGTGCTCTGCACCGTGTACACAGGCATTCCCGCCCCGAGTGACGCGTAGGTGAACAAGCGCTCGATGACATGCGCCAGCGAACCATCGCCGTATTCTTCATCTTCGAAGTCGGCCCAGGTGAGCCCCGCGTCGACGAGGGTGCGCAACGCGCGCGGACGAGCGATGAACATCGAACCGTACGCGGAAAGCGGTGTGGATTCGTCAAGCGGCGTCGTGATTCCGAGCTGCTTGCTGAGGCGCGCCGCGGGCACCTTGTTCAGATACCAGGAGTTGCCCAGGGTGGGGAACCCGATGTGGATGATCGGCGGAATCACCATCCCGATCTCAGGACGCTCCTCGAAAAGGCTCACGACATTCGCTGCGTAGTTCGGGGAGTGCAGGAGGTTTCCGAACAAGTGCCGCTTGAACCATCCACCCGCCACGACCCCGTCTTGAGGTGAGCGTTTCGAGTGCAGCTTGACCACGATGTCGAAGCTGTCATCGCGCAGCAGGTCAGCGCACCCGAGCAGGAAGGCGGACACGTCGCGGCCGGCGTTGGACTGCGTCACCCGGACTTCGTAGGAGGACTCCCCCCGACGGGCCAGCGCCGCTTCCAGATACTCGCGCTTCTGCTCGGTGTCCGTGGTGACAGCCACGTGCCGCTCGCAGGGAAGCATCTCCACATGGTCCATGAGCTCATCGATCATGTCCTCGTAGTAGCAGTGCACTGCTACGAGAGCGCGCATCTTGCGCACGCGATCGAGTTGCTCGGAACCGATCTCCAACGCGTCGGAGTAGATGCGGTACAGCGAGAAATTCGTCGCCGCGACCCGCGGCTCGGCGGTCCGTGCGATGTTCTCCCAGACGAGTTCGAGCGGGTAGTCCGACGTGCTCTCGAGTATCTCCATCACGTCACGCCCGATGATCGCGTAGTCCGAGAAGTACAAGGGGCTGTGGAAGAACGTGCGCCTCTTCAGGATCGGACAACGGTCTGCCGTGAGCTGCACGACCTCGTCCAGTATCGGGTTGAGGCTGGAGTAGTCGGCTCCGCGGAACAGCACGTCTGAAGAGAAGCCGCGATCCTCGAAGTGCTGGGTGAACCTCGCCTCGTGCCGGTCGACCGACTGCTCGTAACTCGTGATCATGGGCATGTCAGCCCAATACTCGCGGAACGCCGGCGACGCGAGCATGGGCTTGCGCACAGCGATCCAGTGCGACTGGATGTGGCGGGCAAGCACACCTTTAGCGGCGAACGGATGCGGGCGCACCTCGGCGTGCTCGGTGATACCCCAGAAATCCACTTCCCACGAGTCCGCTCGATCGAACATCTCCGAGAACGGGTACATCGGCCCGAAGAACGTGTAGTTCAGCAGAATCAGTTCGTCGTACTCGGCCAGGCGGTCGAATCCGAACTTCTCCAGCCCCTCCTTGTAACCCCAGACGTCGAAGCCCACGTTCTCGCGCTCCCATACGTCGTCTGCGACGCGCTCGAGCTCCGCACGCCCGGCATCGTCGAGTGGGCCGTTGGAGACGACGACGACGTGCTCAACGTGTTCGCGCAGCTTCTCCAAGCAATACGAGACGTAGCGATCGACCCGTCCGTCCTTGTCCCAGAAAAGGTAGAACGCGATGCGCTTCACAGGGGTCCTCCACGGGATCGACAACCAGTCGAGTATAGCCGTAGCTCCCGGCGTCTCCCTGTGGCGGGGTGCCGCGCGCACGCGCCACCGCGTCCACCTGGCCGTTCGATTCGAGGCACGCGCGCCGGGATAGTATTGCCCGACTGAGAAAGGCGCGGCGCTGTTGTCGCTCGCCCACCACCCCGACGCCACCACCAACTCTGGACCGAGAGGCGTACCGAATGACGGACCCCACCCGCACCGAATCGGCATCCGAGGCTCCACGCATACTGATCATCACGCCCGATACGCTCGGGCGGAGGATGGGCGGTCCAGCTATCCGCGCCTGGGAGATCGCCAGACGACTCGGCCGACTGGCGGAGGTTCGTCTGGTCTCACTCAAGGGCGCCGCTCTCGAGCATGCGGCTTTCCCAGTCCTCACCGCGAGCACGGAAGAGCTGAGAGAGCACGTCGCCTGGGCTGACGTGCTCATCGGACAGGGAGAGGCATTCGCGCTTCACCCCTGGATCGTCGAGTCGGAAATCATCATCGTCGTCGATGCATACGACCCTCTGCACCTCGAAGTGCTGGAGTCAGGGAAGGACGAGGGTGAGGAGTCGAGGAAGTTCCTCGTCGACTACTGCGTCGACATGCTCACGACCCAGCTCAGACGCGCGGACTACATCATCTGCGCGTCGGAGAAGCAAAGAGATTTCTGGCTGGGTCATCTGGGGGCGCTCGGGCGCATCTCTCCTGAGAGCTACGACGCCGATCACAGCCTGCGCGCGCTCATCGACGTCGTGCCGTTCGGCGTGTCCGATGATGAGCCCGTGCAGACCAGACAGGGCATCCGCAGTTCGGTCGACGGAATCAGCTCCGACGACAAGGTCATCATCTGGGGCGGCGGAATCTACAACTGGTTCGACCCGCTCACCCTCGTGAGAGCCGTGCATCGGCTGTCTCAGCGTCGCCCCGAGGTGAAACTGTATTTCCTGGGCATGAAGTACCCCAACTCCGACGTCCACGAGTCCCGCATGGCGACGGACACGCTGCGACTCGCTGAAGAACTCGGACTCGTCGACTCGCACGTCTTCTTCAACATGGAATGGGTCGACTACGACGACCGCATCAACTACCTGCTGGACGCCGATGTGGCCGTCAGCACACACAACCAGCACATCGAGACGGATTTCAGCTTCCGCACGAGGATCCTCGACTACCTCTGGGCGGGACTGCCGATCGTTGCGACGGACGGCGACGGGTTCGCGCCGATCATCCGCGACCACCGTCTAGGAGCCGTCGTTCCGCAGCAGGACGTCGATGCCCTGGCCGCCGCGCTCGAAGAGGTGATGTTCGGCGGCGACGTTCTTGCGATCCGCGAGAACGTGCGGGCCTTCGCACTGGAGATGACATGGGATAGGTCGCTCGGTCCGCTGATCGATTTCGTTCGCAAGCCTGTCCATGCCGCTGACTATCCCGAGTCACGAGACAAATCGATGGGTGGTCACCATCGGCGTCACATCGAGTCCCTCGAAGCGAAGATTCTCGAGTTGGACCGCGCCAACAATGAAATGGCGCAGAAGATCAGCGACCTCGAGAGCAGGATGAAGACGCGCCGGAACAGGTGACAACTGCTCCGGAGCGCCAGTTCCGCTGTCGAGACGCGTACTCAGGAAGTTGCGGCCGTGATCCTCGCCGCGACCGAGCCGAGCGTCTTCGTCCGATCGTGCACGGTGAACATCTTGCCTTGCATGAGGCTGCTTGAATTGATGTCGATCACTTCGGACACGTTGGCGTTCACGTAGTACTGGCCCGAGTTGAGGAACACTTCCTCGATACGAAAATCGACGTGGTTCTCCCCCGATGGTATCTCCGGCAGTGTGATCCCCAGCCGCTCCGTATTCGAGGCGATGGTCATCTGTCCTACGGTGGTGTCGATACTGAAACCGGCCGCCCAGTTCGGCATCGCCTGATTCGCACGGACATGAATGCGCACGACGAGCGACTCTCCGACGCTCACGGCGTCGACCTCGGCACCGGAATCATCATGAAGCGTGATGGCCACCGCTTCGATCGGCTGGCCGGAATCATCATCTGATCGCCCGTCGTGGCGACGACCTTCCAACACGTGCCGCAGGACCGCGACGCCTTCGTTGACATCTCCGTCGAAGACGACTTCGCCTTCCTTGAGCACGATCGCGCGATCGCACAACTCCTGCACCTGAGAAGCCGAGTGCGACACGAGCACGATCGTGCGGCCCTCCGAGCGGAACTGCGCGATGCGCTCCATGCACTTGCGTTGGAATGCCTCGTCGCCGACAGCCAGCACCTCGTCGACCAGTAGCACGTCCGGATCGGTGTGGACAGCGACCGCGAAAGCGAGACGGACGAACATCCCCGAGGAGTAGAACTTCACCTGCGTGTCGATGAAGTCGCCGATACCGCTGAAGTCGTGGATCGCGTCGAACTGCTTGTCGACCTCGTCTCGACTCAACCCGAGGATGGCCGCGTTCAGATAGACGTTCTCGCGACCGCTGAGATCCGGGTGGAAACCGGCCCCAAGCTCCAGCAGGGCTGCCATGCGGCCTCGGGAGTAAATCGTCCCCGTTGTGGGCGCGACGATGCCGCCGATGAGCTTGAGCAGGGTGCTCTTCCCGGACCCGTTCGCTCCGAGCAGACCGACCGTGGTGCCCGCCTGTATGTCGATGGTCACGTCGTCGACGGCGGTGAACCGCTCCCGGTGCTCTCGGCCAAGCTTGCCGAGATGGAAGACGCGATCTTTGAGCGTGTTGTCCTTGCGCACGAGGAAGGTCTTGGAGACTTCTTCCACGCGCACGACGACGGGACCGGGCTCAGCAGAGACGACCATCACAGCTCCTGTGCGAAGTTGCCCTGCAGTCGCTTGAAGACGCGATGGGCGAAGAACATCAAAATGAGACCGACGACGAACGCGATGAGTATGCGCAGCCCCAGGTGCGACGGGTAGTCGGCAGCGGTGCCGCTCCCCCAGAATGCTCGATGGAACCCGAGGACCCCTAGCGTGACCGGGCTGTTCAGATACACCTCGAACAGCCACGACGGAAGATTGAAGCTCGCGAAGGCGCTGGCCGCCATCTGCCACGAGTACACGATCGGGGACGCCCACATGGCGAGCATGATCAGCAGTTCCAGCAGATACTGCACGTCGCGGAGATATACGTTGACCGCCGCGAGGAAGATGCCCAGCGCGACCCCGTACACGAGGATCAGCGCGACGGAGGGGAAGAACCACAAGGTCTGGAAGAGATCGTCCGGCAGTGCCCCGAAAATGAGCGCCGCCGCGAGCAGAACGCCGCACTGGATGAGGAACATGACTGCTGCGCCGCCGACGCTGGCCAGAGGGAAGATCTCCCTGGGAAGATAGATCTTCTTCACCAGGCCCGCATTCGCGATGATCGAACTCGCCGACCCCACCACCATCTCACTGAAGAAGCTGTAGAGAGTGAGGCCAGCGAACAGGTAGACCGCGAAATCCGGCACCCCTTCGGCTGCGCGAAGGAACTTCCCGAGCACCACGAAGTACATGACGAAGACGATGATCGGTCTGATGACCGTCCACAGGAAACCGAGGACGCTGTCGCGGTACCTCGCTTGGAGGTCGCGACGCACGAGGAGTCCGAGCAGCTCACGGCGATGGAAGATCTCGCGCAGCTTTCCGCCACGCGCTTCTGTGACGAGTCCTGAGGAGTCCGTGCGCGTGAACGGCGAAGCAGCAAGCAGCCTGTATCGAGCTTCCGTATCCACCTTGCTCCACAATCGTCAAACCAACCTGCTCACTCTACCGTAGCCATCCCGTCGAGCCGCTGACGGGGCTCTGCGATCCGGTAGCCTCGTCGAGAACGTCTGCCGCACGGTAGACGCGGGTAAGAGAACGGTGAGAACTATGACGGAATCCTCGTCCCGCGTGGTCGTCACAGGTGCCGGAGGGTATCTCGGTCCGCATGTGGTCACCGCCCTGGCCGATCGAGGTCACGAGGTGGTCGCCGTTGTGCGTCCCGGATCGCAGTCCGAGATCGATCCCCGCGCCAGTCGTCTCGAGGCCGACATCCTCGCGCCCGACTTTGACGTCGATGCGTGGGGCGACGCCCGGAGCCTTGTCCACCTCGCGTGGAAGGACGGCTTCGTCCACAACTCCCCCGCGCACATGGGGCAGCTCTCCGCGCACTACCGCCTTCTGAACGCGGCCGCTGCGGCAGGAACAGCCAGGATCGTGGCGCTCGGCACCATGCACGAGGTCGGCTACTGGGAAGGCGCGATAACTGCCGAAACGCCCACCGATCCCAAGTCCCAGTACGGCATCGCGAAGGAGGCGCTGCGACGCGCGCTCCCTCTCGCGCTCCCCGACTCCGTCTCGCTCGCCTGGGCTCGCGCGTACTACATCTATGGAGACGATCGCCGGAGCAACTCGATCTTCCGCAAGCTCCTCGAAGCCGTCGACGAAGGCAAGGCGGTGTTCCCGTTCACGACCGGCAAGAACCTCTTCGACTTCATCCGCGTCGAAGAGCTCGGGCGTCAGCTCGCAGCACTGACGGATGCTGTGGACATCACCGGCACGCTGAACTGCAGCACCGGAGAGCCTCTGTCGCTCGCGGAGCAGGTCGAGAGGTTCATAGCCGAGAACGGACTCCCGATCTCACTCGAATACGGCGCGTTCCCCGACCGGCCCTACGATTCCCCCGGCGTGTGGGGTGACGCCGCCATCATTCGCGAGGTGATGGCGCGGGGCTGACGGCGGATACCGACCTCGGTCCGCGACGATCGGCCAGCGCCCGCACCGCGGGCGCGATGAGAATCAGCGAACGGCGCCGTGAGCGAGCACCTCGAGCAGATACTTGCCGTATCCGCTCTTCACCAGCGGTTCAGCTCGGTCACGAAGCTCGTCGTCGCTGAGGAAGCCCATCCTCCACGCGACTTCTTCCGGGCAGCCGATCGAGAGACCCTGGCGCTTCTGAACAGTGCGGATGAACTCGGTCGCTTCGCTGAGAGAATCGAATGTGCCCGTGTCAAGCCATGCGGTTCCGCGCGGCAGGATCTGCACCTGCAGCTCACCACGATCCAGATAGACGCGGTTCAGATCGGTGATCTCGAGTTCACCACGCGCCGACGGCCTGAGATCCTTCGCGATCTCGACGACATCGTTGTCGTAGAAGTACAACCCCGGAATCGCGTAGTTGCTCTTCGGCACCGCCGGCTTCTCTTCGATCGAAAGAGCACGTCCCTGAGCGTCGAACTCGACGACACCGTACGCGGTCGGATCGGCGACCCAGTAGCCGAACACAGCTGCACCGGTGAGGTCGGTGTACTCACGCAGGTGCGATCCCATGCCCGGCCCGTAGAAGATGTTGTCTCCCAGCACGAGCGCGGCCGTATCGTTGCCGATGTGGTCTGCACCGAGTGTGAAGGCCTGAGCGAGCCCGTCCGGAGAATGCTGCTGGACGTAGGTCAATGACACACCGAACCGCGAGCCGTCGCCGAGAAGACGCTGGAACTGATCAGCATCGTGCGGTGTTGTGATGATCAGGATGTCCCGGATACCCGCAAGCATGAGCGTGGTCAGCGGATAGTAGATCATCGGCTTGTCGTAGACCGGGACCAGCTGTTTGGAGACACCCATGGTGATGGGATGGAGCCGCGAGCCGGTACCGCCGGCGAGAATAATGCCACGCATGCCGTCTAGTGTCATCCATCGCACAGTGTCCCGCCAAATCTGCCGCTACGGCGGCCAGTAGTATTGATGGATGCGAAAGCTCTTGGTTACCGGAGGCGCCGGGTTCATCGGCTCCAACTTCGTCCACTACGTTCTCGAGAACACCGATGACACCGTGACGGTGCTCGACAAGCTGACCTATGCCGGCGATCGCGCCTCGCTCAGCGGCCTGCCCGCGGATCGCTTCCGTCTCGTCGAGGGAGACATCTGCGACGCGGAACTGGTCGGCGGACTTTTCGCAGACCACGATGCAGTCGTGCATTACGCGGCAGAGTCCCACAACGACAACTCGCTGAGCAGTCCGGCGCCGTTCGTCGAGACCAACCTCATCGGAACGTTCACGCTCCTCGAAGCCGCGCGCCGCACCGGCATCCGCTTCCACCACATCTCCACCGATGAGGTGTACGGCGATCTCGAGTTGGACGACCCTTCCCGGTTCACCGAGGAGACGCCGTACAACCCGTCCAGCCCGTACTCGTCGACGAAAGCCGGCTCCGACCTGCTGGTGCGCGCCTGGGTACGCTCCTTCGGCGTCCGCGCCACGATCAGCAACTGCTCCAACAACTACGGTCCCCGCCAGCACGTCGAGAAGTTCATCCCGCGACAGATCACGAACCTCATCGACGGCATCCGCCCCCGTCTCTATGGCGACGGACTCAATGTCCGCGACTGGATTCACGCCGATGACCATTCGTCGGCAGTCCTGCGTATCCTCGACGCCGGCCGTATCGGCGAGACGTATCTCATCGGCGCCGACGGCGAGAAGAGCAACCGCGAGGTCATCGAACTGATCCTCGCCGCCGTGGGTCGCCCGGCGGATGACTACGACCTCGTCGCCGACCGGCCAGGACACGATCGGCGGTACGCGATCGATTGGTCCAAGCTCCGCGACGAGTTGGACTGGGCACCTCGATTCTCGGAGTTCAGCACGGGCATCGTGGACACCGTCCGGTGGTACCGCGACAACGAGGATTGGTGGCGGCCGCAGAAGGCGGCCACGGAGGCGAAGTACGCGGAGGCCGGTCAGTGAGCACGGAACTCGAGTTCGGTCTCCCACTCGCTCTCCATACGACATCGATCGAGGGTCTTCAGCGCTGGGACATCCCGGTCCACGGCGACAACCGCGGATGGTTCAAGGAGAACTGGCAGCGCCAGAAGATGGTGGACCTCGGTCTTCCGGACCTCGGTCCCGTTCAGAACAACGTTTCGTTCAACAAGACACGCGGCACCACTCGCGGCATCCACGCGGAGCCGTGGGACAAGTTCATCTCAGTCTCCACCGGCAGCGTTTTCGGCGCCTGGGTCGACCTTCGCGAGGGCCCGGGGTTCGGAAGCGTCTACACGACTGTGATCACCCCCGCCGTCGCCATCTTCGTCCCCAAAGGCGTCGGCAACGCCTTTCAGACGCTGGAGGACTCGACCGCATACTCGTACCTGGTCAACGAGCACTGGTCACCCGACGCCGAGTACACGTTCCTCAACCTCGCGGACGAGACCATCGGCATCGGCTGGCCAGTCCCGCTCGAAGAGGCAGAGCTATCGGCGAAAGACCAGGAGCATCCGCGACTGAGCGAAGTCCGCCCCATGCGCATCGCCTAGACGACAGATGAATGAAGAGCCTTGCCGCGCGGCAAGGCTCTTCATTCGTCTTCCCAGGAGATCAGCGCACGGCGATCACAGGTCCGCGTGCAGTCCCCACACGCGCTCCGCCGAGCTCATCCACGAGAACGAACGCGCACGGTCGCTCCCCAGCACGCTCATCCTCCGCGCCCCCGCACCGACGGCATCCGCGACGGCATCCGGAATCTCCTCCTCCGGCACGATCGCTCCCCCGTCGGCGATGACGTCTCGGTGCACCCCGCTCGACACGGCGACGACCGGCACTCCGAGCGTCATGGCCTCGACGACACGCCAGGGCCACGCGATCGCGGGGTCCGTCGCGACGAGGGCAGAAGCGGCGGCGAAGATCGCGGCCCGGTCCTCGAGCGGAAGAGCCCCGCGCACGTGCACGCGGGACTCGGGAAGACCGGCCGCCGAGGCGATCTCGGCGATGCGCGGTTCCGAGCCCTCCGGGGCGTCGAGCACGACCGCATCCGCATCGGCAGCGATCGCCGCGCGGAACCCTGATTCGAGCGAGGTGGAGCACCCGGTCAGCACCACGTAGCGTGTCGGCAGGGACAGGGCATCTCGCCGAGCCGCCGCATCGAGCGGCACGACGAAGCCGCGCGGCGCCGCTCCGGGGATCACGCGGATCCTCTCCCCCAGCTTCGCCACGTCCGCAAGACGCGAGGCGAATGCGTGCGAAGGCACGACCATGGCATCCGCATGCTTGACCGCACGCCTGAGCATCGCGCGCTGCCAGGCCACGGTCGTCTTGGGCAGGGCGTCCGGCGTCTCCCACGCCCGCAGGTCCCACAGCGTCACCGTCGTCTGGTCGTTGTCGTGGAGGCGGTCGTGGCGCACGAGGGGCGCCATCAGCGACGCCGAGTGGATGAGACCCCCTCCCACACCTGGTGCGATGCCCAGCTGCCACGAAGCCGCAAGCTCACGCCGCGCCAGGCCAAGGGTGCGCACGTCGGCGAGACCGGGGAGAGCAGGCGCAGAGCCGGCCGGCACGATCGCCGCGACATCGCAGCCCGACGGCGCGGTCTCGATGAGACCTGCCGCGAGGTCGATCGCCGCTGCAGCCTGGTCGGCGTCGACGACATGCACGAGCTGATCCAGAACCACACGCAGCCGAGCACCCATGAGCACAAGATTAGAGGCACCGGTCGCCCGCCGACTCGCGACAGGCGCGCCACTTCGGAAAACCTTGCTGGGAAAGCACTTCGTTCCCAGCATGCGGTCTCGCCTTCGTGCTTGAATGCTCGGATGAGCGATGGACGCCTGCCGGTACATCGCCGATGGCTCGGCTGGACCATCGGCGCACTCCTGACGTTTCTGATCCTGTCCATCGGCTGGGTGACGATCAGAGGCATCGGCGCCGTGATGGACCTGCAGCACGTCGCGACGATCTCTTCGCAGATGAAGACCGCCGTCGGCGAGGGCGACCTCGACAAGGCTCAGACGCTCGCGAAGCGCATCTCCCATCACGCTGCTTCCGCCCACGACCTCACGGCGGACCCGATCTGGCAGGCGTACGGCGTGGTCCCCTGGATCGGACCGAATTTCACCGCGGTCAGCGAGGTCGCCGCCATCGCGGACGAGGTGGCGACGGATGCCGTGGGACCGGTCCTGTCCGCCGCAGGCGACATCGATCTCTCCAGCCTGGGCTTCTCCAACGGGACCATCGACCTCGCTCCGTTCGCCGCGATCGAGCCCTCCCTCGCGGATGCGGCGTCGACGCTGCGCGAAGCGGAGAGCAGCGCGCGGCAGATCGACGCCGATGCCACCCTGCCCCCGCTGGCCGACGCTATCCGCGAACTGCGCTCGAACGTCACCCAGGCGACGACTCTGGTCGGCTCACTGCACGGCGCCTCCGCCCTGCTGCCGAGCATGTTGGGTGCGACTGAACCCCGCAACTACGTGATCGCGATGCAGAACAACGCCGAGCTGCGCTCCTCGGGCGGCATCATCGGGGCGATCGCGCTCCTGCACGCCGAGAACGGGCACGTCACCTTGAGTCAGCAGGCCTCCACGGCCGACTTCCCGTCGCTCGACACAGCTCTTCCGCTCAGCGAGTCGACGATCGCGCTCTTCGAGGACCGACCCGGCCGCTACCTGCAGAACATCACGAACATCCCCGACTTCACCGAGGCAGCGCCCCTCATCGCCGCCCGATGGCAGAACCGCTTCGGTACGCCGGTCGACGGCGTCATCGCCGTCGACGCCGTCATGACGAAGAACCTGCTCGCGGCGACCGGTCCGCTCGCGTTCGGGCCGTTCACAGCCGATGAGGACAACGTCGTCGGTCTGCTCCTGTCTGAGATCTACGCCGCCGTGCCCGATCCGACGATGCAGGACCAGGTGTTCGCCCAGGCCGCCGGGGCTCTGTTCAGCGGTGCGATGTCGGGCGCCGAACCGAAGAAGCTGGTGACCGCGCTCGCCCAGTCGTCCGCCGAAGGTCGCATCCGCATCTGGAGCGCGCATGAGGACGAGCAGACGATCATCCAGCGCTCCACGCTCAGCGGCGCACTGCCCAGGGACACCGCATCCGCGACGTACGTCGGAGCGCTCTTCAACGATGCGACCGGCGGCAAGATGGACTACTACATGGGCGCTGAGATCTCGACGTCGATCGGCACATGCGAGGGCGAGCCCACGACGCAGGTCCAGGTCACCTGGACCAACAACGCCCCCGTCGATGCCGCGACGGCGCTACCCGCTTACGTCACCGCGGCGGGGTGGTACGGAGTGCCTCCCGGCTCGGTACGCACCCTGGTCGCCGTCTACGGCCCGGCAGGCGCCACCGCATCGCACATCGACAGAGACGGGAAGTCGGATGCCGTGCAGACCACGATGCTCGGCGACCGCTTCGCGGTGCAGCACGACGTCACGCTCGCACCCGGTGAGTCCACCTCGATCACGGTCGAATTCCACGGAACGGGCGCCGGTGAGCGTCTCACCGAGGTCGATCACACCCCGCTCGTGAACGATCCGAAGATCCGACGCACTGATCTTCACTGTGCATCGTGACTTTCACCCGATGATGATGTAGTGTCACTTTCACTGGGGAATATCTGGGTTCTATAACTTTGTCGTGGGGACAAGGAGAACTCACGCAGTCGGATGCAGGGGTGTGTCCGGTGCGATTCCGCGTGTATTTCTGGGGAGAAACATGCTGAAGAAACTGGCTGCAATCAGCCTGACTGTCGGAGCTCTGGTGCTCTCTGCGCCTATCGCTGCCGACGCCGCAACGGCCACAACGGCCGCGTCCGGCTCCTACGCGGGGACCCCGAGTGTCAGTGTCGATGATCCGATCATCGACATCTGCGAGGTTTCGACCATCGTCTTCGGCGCGGGCTGGTTCCAGCCGTCCGAGAATGTTGGTGTGTCGGTGTCTGGACTCAATGCCGCCGACTCGGCGGTATCCGGGAACACGGCGGCTGCCGACGGCAGCCTCGTTCTCACGTTCCGTCCGCCGTCCGACGGCGACGGGGCATATGGCATCGCGTTCAGCGGTTCGCGCTCGTACACCGCGACCATCACGGTCTCGCACGGGCACGACTCCGTCTCGAACTGCGACCACGACCCAACCGTCGCCGCCGCCGGCTCCGAGCTTCCGCTCACGGGGACCGGCACGGAGTTGGCTCTGACGGGCGGCAGCGTGTCGCCGTGGATCCTCGGTGGCGGAGCAGCAGCTCTCGTCGCCGGTGGTGCTCTCGTGGCAGTGGGAATCACTCGCCGCAAGAACGCCTGATTCTGATCCCGCTTCGCGGGGTCGACCGGGCGACGGTGATCCCTCCCCCTCCGATCACCGTCGTCTGGTGAGTCCGGTGCATGCACCGGAGGCCCACGACCATCACCTTCACTCTCAGGTGGTGGCCGTGGGCTTTTTCGTGCGCTTCCGTTGGGTGAGCGAGCGAAGCGAGACGAGACGCGCTGGCCCGCGTTCACCCGATGTCGCGCTCGGAGTACGCGTGTCTGGTTTCGCCGCTGCACTCCTCGCTCTACGAGCGGGAGAGTCGTTCAGGGCGTCGGGGTGGGCGTCGCCGTCGGCGGGTGCAACGTGGTCTGGACCAGCTGATGCACGAAGGAGAAGTCGATGTCCGTCTCAGGCACGCCATGGTCAGGCGTGAGCTCGATCGTCGTGACCTGCTGATCCTTCGCCTTCGTCAGCAGATCGAAGAACTCGGGCAGCTTGTCCTGCGGAAGATCGGTCTGCACGATCGCCGTCCCCGCCGTGGCGACCTCGTTGAACCGGGTGAGCACGGTCTGGGGCGTGAACTGCGCGAGAATCGCCTGCTGCAGCTGGCGCTGACGAAGCATGCGGTCCCAGTCGCTGGTCGTGTACCGCGAGCGCGCATACCACTGCGCGGTGTCGCCGTTCATATGCTGCTGCCCTGGTTCGATCCAGCCGATCGCCCACGACTCGACGTCGTGTGCGCCCGACCCGGGAGGCGGCCCGCCCATCGGCAGCCGCTCGGTGACGTTGATGTCGACACCGCCCAGAGCGTCGATGAGGTTGGCGAAGCCCTTCATGTCGAGGAACACGTAATAGGGGATCTCGATGCCGAGGATGCCCTCTGCGGCGTCCTTGGTCGCCTCGATCTCCGGGTTGGAGCCCTGCGCCACGGCATCGGGGTACAAGCTGGCGCCGTCGTCCTCTCGGCACACCTGCACCGCGTTGGTCAGCTGGTTGATGCCCGAGCTCCACCCGCAGTCGGGATCGCTGTGACCCTCGAAATAGTTGCGGTAGTCAAATCCGACGAGGTCGGGGTCGCGCATCGGGCTGTCCTCCGCGAACGGGAAGTTGGGCAGGTCGCGCGGGATGCCGGTGATCGTCACGGCCCCGGTCGAGGCGTTCACCGAGACGACCGAGATGCTGTCGAAACGCATGGAGTCACGGCCCTCGCCGCTGTCCGCGCCGAGCAGCAGGATGTTGTAGTACCCATCGCTCGCCGGCAGGCTCGGACCGCTGCTGCCGAAGATAGTCGAGATCGTGCTGCGTGCCGTGCCCACATACGACGCCGCCACTCCGGTCGCCGAGCCGACGAGTCCGAGCAGCACGAGGGCGACGACGGGAAGGGCGAACTTCGACAGCCCGGGTATCTTCACCAGCCGTGCGAGCCGCAGGGTGTCGAAGGTCAGCACGATCCACAGGATCACGTAGCCGACCAGCAGCACCTGCACAGCCGTGAGCACGACTCCCGAGAACCAACCAGCGCCCACCGTCAGCCACAGCAGCGTCGGGCGCGCGAACAGAGCGAGCCCGACCGCGACGATCACGAGGAACCACGCCGTCAACGTCGCCCCAAGACCGAAACGACCCAGTCGCCGGCTTCCCGCGAGAACCTGCGCAGATCCCGGCAGAAGCACGTTCAGGACGACGAGCCACCAGCCGCGCTTGGTCATCGTGCCGGCGTCAGCGATGTCGGGATACCGCATCGGTCGGGTCTCGATCAGCGGCCGACCCGTGAGGCGCGGCGCGGCCAGGGTCACAGCGACTCCTTCAGCCGTTCGTTCTTGGCCTCGACCTGCGCCTCGAGGTCGCGCGCGTAGGCCTCGACGCGGTCGGCGAGCGCGGCATCCGACGTTCCGAGGATGCGCGCCGCGAGGAGGCCTGCGTTCTTCGCCCCTCCGATCGAGACGGTGGCGACGGGGATGCCGGCCGGCATCTGCACGATCGAGAGCAGGGAATCCATGCCGTCGAGGTACGCGAGCGGCACAGGAACGCCCACGACGGGCAGAGCGGTCATCGACGCGAGCATGCCCGGAAGGTGGGCTGCTCCCCCGGCGCCGGCGATGATGACGCGGATGCCGCGCCCCCGCGCTTCGCGCGCGTACGACATGAGCTTGTCGGGCGTGCGGTGCGCCGAGACGACCTCGACCTCGTGCGGGATGCCGAATTCGGTGAGCGCCTGAGAAGCGTCGCTCATCACACGCCAGTCGGAGTCGGAACCCATCACGACGCCGACGAGGGGGACAGCAGAGGAGTGCAGAGGCTCGGTCACTTCAACAGGGTACGGTCTGCCCCTGGAAGTTCCCCCCAACGGCACGCCTCACTGCCGAGTACGACGGCTCCTGGTGCGCGCTCAGCTTCGCGGGCGGTCGAGCCTCTCAGTCGAGGAAGTGCGCAGCTGCTGCCCGCGCCACGTAGACGGCGTCGTCGAGATCGTCGCCGGAGACGTTCACATGACCCACTTTGCGGCCAGGGCGGGGCGCCTTGCCGTAGGTGTGGATCTTGGCTGAAGGATGCTCGGTCATCGCCCCGGCGAACCGCTCGCCCAGGGTTCCCGCCGCCGGTCCCCCGAGGATGTTGACCATCACCGACCAGGCTGCGCGCGGCGAGGTATCGCCGAGAGGCAGATCGGCCACGGCGCGCAGGTGCTGCTCGAACTGCCCGGTGACCGCTCCATCCTGGCTCCAGTGGCCGCTGTTGTGCGGGCGCATCGCCAGTTCGTTCACGAGGATCCGCTCGTCGTCGGTCTCGAACAGCTCCACGGCGAGCATCCCCGTCACGCCGAGTCCCTCGGCGATCGACCGTCCGATGCCCTCCGCGACCTGCGCCAGCCGCTCGGCGGCGGCGGGCGCCGGCGCGATGACCTCGGCGCACACGCCGTCGCGCTGCACGGTCTCGACGACCGGATAGGCGACGATCTCGCCGCTGGGGCGCCGCGCCACCTGCTGTGCGAGCTCGCGCACGAAGGCGACGAGTTCTTCGACGAGAAGGGCCTCTCCCTCGGGAAGCTGGTCGAACCAGTCCTGCGCCTCGGCGGCCGCACGCACGACGCGCACGCCCTTGCCGTCGTATCCGCCGCGAGGAGTCTTCACGACGCCTCGCCCTTCATGATCGTCGAGGAACGCCTGGAGCTCGCTCGTGTCGCGCACAGCCGCCCAATCGGGCTGCGGCACGCCGAGCTCGGCAAGACGCGCCCGCATGACGAGCTTGTCCTGAGCGAACTGCAGTGCGTCAGGGCCGGGGTGCACGGCGACCCCCTCATCGACGAGTGCACGCAACACCGCCTGAGGCACGTGTTCATGGTCGAAGGTGACGACATCGACGTCCTTGACGAACGCGCGCACCACCTCGAGGTCACGGTAGTCGCCGACCGCCGTGGCGGCGAGCTGGGCGGACATGCCCTCGTCCTCCGCGAGCACCCGCAGGTCGAGCCCGAGTTCGACCGCCGGAGCGATCATCATCCTGGCCAGCTGGCCTCCGCCGATCACGCCTACACGCAGCGCCATGTGCCGCCTCCATTCGTCGTGACCATTCTCCCGCATGGCCGAGGTGCGTCGGACCGCAGTTCCGGTCGGAGACACGCGTTTCGTCTCGCTTCGCTCGCTCCACGACCGGTGGAGGCGCCTCGCTCACTCGACCAGTGGTGGGCGTTCGCGCCGTGACCACCTCAGAAGGAATCAGTGCCGGCCTGCGCGTCGCGGTGAGCGAGGATCTGGCTCACCTCGATCTGGTCGGCGAGCGTCTCGTGCACGAGGATGACGTTGGGCACGTTGGCGAGCCGCAGCGGCGCATCGACCCCGTTGGTCAGCGTGATCGTCCCCACACCCCACATGCGCTGCAGGATGCCCCGTCGCACGCCGATCGTGTAGCCGCGGGCGTGCGACATCTCGCGCCGGCTGCGCGACCCGATCCCCTGCTTCACGATGATTCGACGCGTCGTCACCGTCGTGGTGCGTGAATACCAGACGATGTACGGCACGACGACGAGCAGCAGAACCGCCGCGCCGGCCGCCGACAGCAGCATCCAGTTCTCGAAGGGAGCCGGAAGGTTGTCGTACAGGTACGCGGTGGCCCCGAACACGGCGATCAGCACCAGTGCCGACCAGAACAGGCGACGGGCGTGACCGCGGAACTTCGCGATCAGCAACTCCTCCGTGGGCGCACCGGGCGGCGGCATCGTCGGCCGACCGCCGAGCGTCACGGGCTGAGTCACCCCTCCATTGTGCACGTCTCCGCGCTCAACCGGCCCTGAAATCCGGGCGTGTCAGACCGCCGCGGGCCTGACGTGCACGACATCGCCCGCGGAGACCGGGTACGCGATGCCGTTCTCGTCGACCAGGAGGCGTCCGTCGGCGTCGAGCGCACGCGCGACGCCCTCGAGCATCCGCTCCCCCGGGAGCGACACACGCACGGCGAGTCCCAGCGTGCTGCACCGGGCCGTCACGGCGGCGTGCAGACCGCTCGAGACGGCGTCGCCCGATGCCGCGAGTGCCCGAAGCAGCCCGTCGAGCGCGCGAAGGTACTCCGCGATCAGGCGGTCCGCGTCAGCCTCACTGCCGAGCACGGCGAACGAGGTGGCCGTCGACACAGGCAGAACGGATGCCGGCATCGCCGTGTTCACGCCGGTTCCGACGATCACGGCGTCCGCCGCCGCCTCTGCGAGGATGCCGCAGATCTTTCGCCCGTCGACCAGCACGTCGTTGGGCCATTTCACCGACACATCGTGTTCGGGGAGCTGTGCGGCGACGGCATCCGCCATCGCGACGCCCGCGGCGAGCGGGATCCACCCGCGCAGGTCGGGAGCAGGCAGCTCTCGAAGCAGTACGGAGATCGCGAGCGCAGCACCCGCAGGCGCCACCCAGATGCGATCGAGACGCCCACGGCCCGCGGTCTGGTTATCGGTCACGACGACGGAGAGGTGTGGCCATTCATGGACATCAGCCACGCGCGATCGCAGTTCCGCGTTCGTCGAGCCCGCCTCAGGCAGGTAGTCCATGCGCGAAGTGATCGCAGCGGCGAGCGGCAGGTGCATGGTCTCAGTCGTCCTCGTCGGCCTCTTCGTCGTCGTCGTCCTCATCAGGACGCACGGCGCCCATCTCGTGAGCCTGCCAGGCGTCCCACTTCTGCATGAGCTGCTCGACGGCGGCGTGGAACTTCGCGGTCGCGACCCCCGGGGTGGTGTCGCCGAAGTAGTGCTGCACCCACATGCGCAGGCGCGCGATCGCGGCCTTGTCGGCATGAACACGCTCGACCTCGGCGACGATGTCGTGCGCGGACTCGGCGGTGAGCCACTCGCAGTCCGACAGATAGCCGTTCGTGTCGACGCTTGCGCGATCGTCGACCGGACGCGTGATCATGAGCGGCTTCCCGACCGCGAGCCGGTCGTACACCATCGCCGAGATGTCGACCACTGCGACATCGGCCGCGGCGAGCTGCCAGCCGAGCTCCGGCCCGTCGTCGTAGACGTGCTGCGCTCCTGCGTCGGCCGAGTTGGCCGCCGAGATCGCCGCGATGATGCGGCGATGAGCCGCCCCGTACTCGTGATCGACGACGCCGCTGCGAGGATGCGGGCGGTAGATGACCCGATGACGCCCGGTGGCGAGGAGCGCGTTCACGAGAGCTTCGCCGTGCGTCGCGATCGATCCGTAGTACGCGCTCGGACGATCCCCTTCCCACGTCGGGGCGTAGAGCACCACGGTGCGCTCGTCGGGAGTGTACGGGAGCGCGCCCGAGTAGTGATCGGCCTGCGGACGGCCGATCTCGAAGGTGCGACGGTTCACGTCGAAGTCCCAGAGCGTGCGCGTGAGCCGGTCGCGCGCAGCCTGACCCGCGATGAAGGAGTAGTCGTACGCCTTGTACTGGTTCGTGGTCATGTACATCTTGTCGGACTCGCCGTGATTGATGAACACGTGCCAGCGGCGGCCATAACGGAACATCTGGAAGTTCCGGGTGTTCTGGTTCACATACAGCACGATGCGGATGTCCTGCGTGGCGATGAACTGTTCGAGGTCGCGCACGGTGGGGACGAAGGCGACGGGCGGGGCGTCCTCGTCGAGCAGCTTCTCCGCTCCGGTCGCGCTGCGCGACAGCACGACCACCGGCCACTTCTTCGCGAGCTCTGCGAGCGGTCGGTACCACTGGCGCATCTGATACATGTTCACGGCGCCGTCGGCGAAGTACACCGCGATCTTGTAGTGCTCGAGGGGATGCTGTTCACCATCGCCCAGGCGACGGCGAACCCGCTGCACGGCGCTGCGCGATCTGAGCGCCTTCTTCAGCAGGCGGTAGGCCTTCTTCGCGTCGCGGACTGCACCCATCCGTCCAGGTTATCCATTCGGTATCCCGACAGCGGTGCTGCGGCGGCCTCAGCGGCCAAACGAGATGCTTCCGTTAGCCGGAGTATCGCCGGTCAGCGAACGTCCCAGGCGGCGTGACATGATCGACGTGTGTCTGACCACGGATCCACCGCACCCCTCGACGGGGTGTCCTTCGTCATGCCCGTGCTCAACGAGCGCGCGTATCTCGAGCACGCCGTGGCGTCGGTCCTGCGGCAGCAGCTTGAGGTTCCGGCCGAGCTCGTGCTCGCACTCGGGCCGTCGACCGACGGCACCACCGAGCTCGCGCAGCGCCTCGCCGCAGACGATGACCGCATCCGCCTGGTCGACAATCCCGCCGCCCACATCCCGGTCGGGCTCAACCGGGCGATCCGCGCCAGCCGCTACTCCACCGTCATCCGTGTCGACGCTCATTCCGAGCTCTCGTCCGGCTATGCCGCTCGCGCTCTGGAGACGCTGGAGCGCACGGGCTCGGCCAACGTCGGCGGCGTCATGCGTGCCGAAGGTCGAACGCCCTTCCAGAAGGCCGTCGCACGGCTGTACAACTCCCCCATCGGACTCGGCGGCGGCGCCTACCACGGCGGCGCGACCGAGGGCGAGGCCGAGTCGGCCTACCTCGGCGTGATGCGCCGCGACGTGCTCGACGAGGTGGGTCTGTTCGACGAGACGATCCGGCGCGGCGAGGACTGGGAGCTGAACCTCCGCATCCGCCGGGCCGGTCATCGCGTATGGTTCGATCCCCGGCTCTCTGTGACCTATTGGCCCCGCGAGAGCTGGCTGCGCCTGGCGCGGCAGTTCCGCGCTACAGGCGCCTGGCGCGGCGAGCTCGTCCGCCGATACGGACGGCGCAACGGCATCCGCTATTTCGCTCCGCCCGTCCTGGTGCTGCTGCTCGGTCTCGCGATCGTGGTCGGCATCCTGCAGCTGACGGGGGTGCTCGATGGCACTGCGTCGCTCGTGGCCTCGGCCGTGTACCTGCCCGTCGCCGCCTACGCGCTGCTCGATGTCGCCGTCGCACTCGCCCCCGGCGGTGGCAGCATCCGCCAGCGGCTGTGGACGTTGGCCGTGCTGCCCACGATGCATCTGTCGTGGGGCATCGGATTCATCGGCGGAGTGCTCAGCGGCGCACGCGATACCGTCGACGCCTCGCGCCTGGGCACACGCAACACCCCCCTGCCCTAGCGCTCAGCGCGCCACGTAGCCCTGATCGAGGATGCGCGCGACCACGCGTTCGGCGGAACGACCGTCGTCACGGCGGTTGAACTGCGCTCTCCACGCCTCGTACCGCTCCGAGTACGCGGTGGCGCCCTCAGGGTCCGCAAGCGCCTCGACGAGCTCGTCCTGCGTGTGCACGAGAGGGCCGGGGGCGTGCGATTCGAGGTCGAAGTAGAAGCCGCGCAGCTGTCCTCGGTAATGGTCGAGGTCGGGAACCAGGAAGAACATCGGCTTGCCGGTCACGCTGAAGTCGAACATCACCGAGGAGTAGTCGGTGATGAGCGCATCGGCGGCGAGCAGCAGCTGCGAGGTCTCGGGGAATCCCGTGACATCGATGACCCGAGCGCCCACCCGGTCGCGCCCCGCAGCAAGAGTACGAGAGTGCCCGCGCACGAGCACGACAGCATCCGACTGCTGCGCGAGCTCCTCCGGATCGACGAAGTCGACCATCTCGGTGCGGTCGTCGCGCCAGGTCGGCGCGTACAGCAGCACCCGCTCCCCCTCTTCGATGCCGAGCGCCGCACGCACCGCCGCCGCGTCTCCGGTCACGAGGGTGTCGTTGCGAGGGTACCCCTCGACCCAGATCGGGCGTCCGAAGAATGCGTATGCCTTGCGGAGGATCCGCTCCGAGTACGTGTTCTGCGCGAGCAGCACGTCCCATCGACGCGATTCCTTCACGACCGCGGCCATCCGGCGAGGGTCGAAACCCGGCCGGTGCAGGGCGAGCCGCTTCAGCGGCGTGCCGTGCCAGGTCTGCAGAACCTTCTGGCCCGCCTTGCGGGCGAATCGATGCCGCAGCCAGTCGTTCACCACGAGAAGGCGCGCAGCCGCCCGAGCACGCCACCACTCGGGGCTCCCCTCGACCACGGCGATGGCCCCCTCGGGCACCGCGACCGACAGGTCGACGACGCTCCAGTACCGTGCGACCCCTGGGGCGGCGACCGCGAGTGCGCGGTCGATGGCGCGGGGGTTGCAGCCGACCGTGCGCCCGTAGAAGCTCTCGAAGAAGACCGCGTTCTCAGTGCCGCCGGTCTGCGCGACGTAGCGCTCCTCCAGCGTCGACTGTCCCTCGGTCGTCTCGTAGACGGGGTCGATCGGCGCGGCGATCGAGACGGCGGCGCCAGCCACGGCGATCCGCAGACCCGCGAGCAGAGTCGGCGCCAGCTCGAGGGTCTCGAGCCCGGCCCCGGGGACAGCGAGCTCGTACTCTCCTGCCGGCAGCGGAAGCTCGGCACCACCCCAGCGTGAAGCTCGCAGCGGAAGCGTCGCCTTCCAGGTCTTGCCACCGCCGGTGATACGGGCCTGAACGCGCGCACGAGGACCGGTGAGCGTCGCCTCCTCCGGACGCGCACCGGTTCCGGAGATGATCAGCGCCTCGGCCGCCTCATCGATGCGGGCCGTCGTCATGCTGCTCCCTTCGGCGCAGGGATACCCCGCGCACGGATCACGTCGTACACGCGCCGGGTGTTGCCGCCGTCGCGGAACGCATGCATCTGAGCGCTGAGCGTAGCGGAACGTGCAGCCCGCTCGGCGAACACCCGGTCGTCTTCCAGCAGGGGCACCAGCTGAGCCACCAGCTCTTCCCAGCTCGTCGCCGCATCGTGACCCGCGACATCGTCGTAACGCCCGTAGAAGCCCCGCGAGAGGTCGTACTCCACGGCGTCCGGAGCGAGGTAGAGAACCGGCGTCGACAGCAGGCCCACGTCGTAGGCCAGGGACGAGTAGTCCGTGACCAGCACGTCCACCGCGGGGAGGACAGGCGTCACATCGGCGATCTCACCGGCGCCCAGCATCCGAACCCGTCTGCTCGGCAACGGCGGCGCATAGCCGCCTTCGCCGAGAGGGTGCGAGCGCACGAGGAGCACCGAGTTGGTCGCCTCGAGCGCACGGATGATCTCCACCCACTGGGCAGCCGACGGCACGGCGGGGTCTGCCGCACCGTCTCGCCAGGTCGGGGCGTAGAGGATCGTGCGGGCGCCTTCGGGCAGTTCTCCGATCGCGGAGACGAGAAGAGCGGATGCTGCCGCACGGCGTCGATCGGACGGACCCGAAGACAGCACGTCGACACGCGGCTCTCCGGTGACGACCACGCGGTCGTCACCGAGGCCGAACGCCGACTCGAGCCGACCGCGCGAACGGTGCGATGCGGCCGGGAGCACGCGGATGCGCTGAGCCGAGGCTCGGTACAGGAAGCCGATGACCTGTTGAAGAAGGCCGGCACCCGGCACGTTCGGCACTTGCGTCGTCGCGGGCGAATCGAGGCCGATGCGCTTGAGTGGGATGCCGTGCCAGAGCTGCACCACGAACGCCCCGCCGTTCGCGTAGCGGTTGACGTCGCCGAAGCCGTGGGTCACGACGAGCACTCCCGCTCGTGCCGTCGCCCACCAACCACGCAGGCCGCTCTTGGGGATCGTGCGGATGCCGAGGGCAGCTGCCTCACGCTCCTCACGCGGGGAGGACGTCAGCCAGACGGTGTCGTGCCCCTCGGCCTGCGCCAGGCGCTGAAGTGCGAGGGCCCCGTCGCCGATCCCGGCGCCGCAGCCGAACACCCAGCGTCGTCCCCGCGGGATGATCAGGGTGCCGACGCGTCCGGCGACGTACAGCGGGATCCGGAGCAGCTTGGCCGCATTGCCGGAGCCGAAAGAGAAGGACGCCACCCCGCGAGCCTATCGCGAGGGTGGCGTCCTTCTCTGTGAGGGGCTCGTCGACGCGCGGTCCCCGAGCCTGTCGAAGGGCTACTTCGAGAGCGTGCCCAGCGTGACCTCGATCTCGTACTGCTTGCCTCCGCGGACGTACGTGACCTTCGCGTCGCTGCCGGCCGCGGCGGCACGAACCTGAGCCGTCAGATCGCTCGCGCTCGTGATCGGCACGCCGTTGAAGGCGGTGACGATGTCGTCGGCCTTGAGACCTGCGGCCGCAGCGGCGCCGCCGTCTGTGACCTCTGCGATGTAGGCGCCGGCCTGATCCGAACCCTCGACCGACGCCGCGTCGCGCACCGACGCGCCGAGCAGGCCGTGAGTGGCGGCGCCGTCAGCGATGATCTCCTTCGAGACCCGCTCGGCGATGTTCGACGGGATCGCGAAGCCGATGCCGATCGACCCGGACTCCTCGGAGCTGCCCGAACTCGCGATCGCCACGTTGATGCCGATCAGCTCGCCCTTGCTGTTCACGAGCGCGCCACCGGAGTTGCCGTGGTTGATCGCCGCATCCGTCTGGATCACGGCGATCGAGATCGACTCGGCGTTGGATGCGGACGAGTTGCCCGGCAGATCGAACTGGAACGGCCCCTGGCCCTGGCCGTCCTGCGGCGACTGCTCCTGCGGTGCATCCTGGCTCGACGAGTCGGGCAGGGCCGAAGAGGCGATCTGGATGCTGCGGTTCAGAGCGCTGACGATGCCCGTCGTCACGGAGTTCGACAGTCCGAGCGGCGCTCCCAGCGCCACCGCGGTGTCGCCCACGTTGAGCTTCGACGAGTTGGCGAACGTGATCGGAGTGAGGTCTTTCGCGTCCTTCAGCTTGATCACGGCGAGATCGTAGATCGGATCCGTGCCGACGACCGTGGCCTCGTAGATGCGTCCGTCCGACGTGGTGACTCTGATCGTCGGGTCGGCCACGGCACCGCCGAGGGTGACGACGTGCGTGTTGGTGAGCACGTAACCGTCCTTGTCGATGATGACGCCCGAGCCGCTGCCGGCCTGGTCGGTGCCCGCGACCTCGATCGTGACGACCGAGGGCAGCGCCGCGGTGGCGACCGCGGTCGTCTCGTTGACCGAGCCGGGGTTGTTCACCGTGACGGTCTCCGGGCCTTCGGCGACGCCCGTCGACGGGGTGCTGCCGAGGCTGTTGACGAGCGCCCCTCCTCCGAAGCCGGCGACACCGCCCACGAGCGCGGCCGCGACGACGATCGCCGCGAACTTCACGCCTCGAGGCTTCTGCTCCTTGGTCTTGGCGCCGTCGCCCGCCGGCTGATCGCCGAAGCCGATGGGCTGAGTCGGATCGACGGGCTGGGCCGGCTGAGCGCCGTTGTGGAGACCGAACGCGGCGCCGGGGACGGTGGCCTGCGGCGCCGGTGCGCCGTACGGATGCGGCGCACCGGGTGCCGCGTAGCCCGGGGCGGAGAAGGCCGGAGCCGTCTGCACCGCGGGGGCGGCCGGAGCCGGGACGGTCGGTGCCGGCTGGGCGGCTGGTGCTGCCGGAGCCGAGGCGAACGTATGAGGCACCTCGTGCCCAGCCGAGGCGATCGGTGCGGCGGGAATGCCGGGGTTCTGTACGGGCGCATCACTCGTCGAACGGTCGACGAACGGTGCGGCATCGGTGGACGGCACGACGTCGTTCGACGGGAGTGCCGGGTTGTCCTGGGTGTTGTCTTCGTTCATGGTGTCTGCTCCTTCAGCAACGCCTCTTCAGAGTGCCGCCCGTGTCTGTGCGTTCCTTATGTCGAAGATGAGTTTCCGCTATGGCCTTAGCCTGTTCTTCATGAGTGTCATTCCCGGCGCATGGAGGCGCGCGGCAGCGGGCGCAGGACTGCTGGCATCCGACGGGGGCGTCGCGCCCACCATCTTCGCAGAGATGTCTGCACTGGCGGTGAGAACCGGCGCCATCAACCTCGGCCAGGGCTTCCCCGACGAAGACGGTCCGATCGAGGTCCTGGAGGCCGCACGCAAGGCGATCTCGGCCGGCGTGAACCAGTATCCGCCCGGCCGTGGGATGCCGGATCTCCTCCTGGCGATCAGCGAGCACCAGCGCCGCTTCTATTCTCTCGACGTCGATCCGGGCACCGAGGTGATCGTGACGGCCGGAGCGACAGAGGCCCTCACCGCGACGCTGCTCGCGCTCATCGACGGTCCCGACGACGAAGTCGTCGTGTTCGAGCCCTACTACGACTCCTACGCCGCGGCGGTGGCCCTCGCGGGGGCGAAGCTGGTCACGGTGCCGCTGCGGGCCCCGGACTTCCAGCCCGATCTCGCTCAGCTCGCAGCATCCGTCTCCGACCACACCCGCATCATCCTCGTGAACGATCCGCACAACCCGACGGGCGCCGTCTTCAGACGCGAGGTCCTCACCGAGGTCGTGCGTCTGGCGCACCTGCACGATGCGGTCATCGTCACCGACGAGGTGTACGAGCACCTCGCGTTCCATGCTGCGCACACGCCGATCGCGACCTTGCCCGGTGCCGCGGAGCGGACGCTCACCATCTCGTCGGCCGGCAAGACCTTCTCGGCCACCGGCTGGAAGATCGGCTGGGTTCATGGCCCGGCCGACCTCATCACGGCGGTGCTGACGGTCAAGCAGTACCTCACCTACGTGAACGGCGCGCCGTTCCAGCCTGCGGTGGCGGTGGGACTGCGCCTGCCGGAGTCGTACTTCGCGGACGCCGCCGCTCTGCTCGCCCGCAAGCACGAGATCCTCGGCGAGGGGCTTCGCGCGGCGGGCTTCGAGGTGCATGCTCCACAGGGCGGCTACTTCACCGTCGCCGATGCGACCGCGCTGGGCGGGGCGGATGCCGCCGCATTCTGCCGCGCGCTCCCCGAGCGCTCCGGCGTCGTCGCGATCCCGTTGAGCGCCTTCGTCTCCCCCGGGCACCGTGATCGCTACGCAGGCCTCGTGCGGTTCGCAGCATGCAAGCGCATCGAGGTCCTCGAAGAGGCCGCTGCCCGCCTGGCCCGCTGACGGCGCACAGCACGCATCGGCGCTTCCGGTCGCAGTTCGTGCCGCCGTGAGAGGCGAGAAGCGGCAGGAATCGCGACCGGAAACGGCAAGCGGAACGGATGTCAGGCCGGTCAGGCAGGGATCACGCGGTAGCGGCGCAGCCGCAGAGCGGGGTTCGCCGCCCGGACGCGTCCGACCGTCGCGCGTTCGACCACGCCTATTGCGATGCCCTCGGCGCTTCCGACGCCCGCGAGAACGACTCCCTGCGGATCGACGATCTGCGAATGGCCCACCCCGATCGGCGCCGGATGATCAGCCGCGACCACGTACGCCGTGTTCTCGATGGCGCGGGCGGCCAGCAGGGTCGTCCAGTGGTGCTCTTTGAGGGGTCCGCGCACCCACTCGGCCGGAACCACGATCACGTCGACCTCGGCATCCGCGAGTGTGCGTCCGACCTCGGGGAATCGCAGGTCGTAGCAGGTCATGAGCCCGAAGCGGATGCCGGCGACCTCGAAGATCGCGGCTCCCCCGGTCTCGCCCGCCTCGATCCAGTCGGACTCGGTCTGCCCGAACGCGTCGTACAGGTGCTGCTTGCGGTAGACCGCGAGCACGCGGTCGCCTCGTACGGCGACGACCGCGTTGCGCACGTGCCCGGCATCCCACGCGCGCTCGACGAGACCTGCGACGATGACCACGGCATGCTCGGCCGCGAGGGCGCTGAGCGTCGACACGAACGGACCATCCAGGTCCTCCGCGTTCTCGGCGAGCGATGCGTCCATCGGGTCGACGAAGTAGCTGGAGTACTCGGGGAACACGACCAGGCGGGCGCCGCGTGCCGCGGCATCCGCCGTCAGCTCCGCGATCCGCTCGAGGTTGGCCTCCCGCGACGCGGTGGGTGCGAACTGGCACACGGCGACGGGCACGGCAACGTTCTCTGACATGTGCCCATCCTCCCAGCATCCGCCTGCCCGCAGACGGTCGCATACGCAGAAGAGGCCCGATCCTTGCGGATCGAGCCTCTTCTTCTTGTTGCGGGGACAGGATTTGAACCTGCGACCTCCGGGTTATGAGCCCGGCGAGCTACCGAACTGCTCCACCCCGCGGCACATCAATAGCCTAACACGCGATTTCAGCAGGCGCGAATCGAGGGCCGACACGCGAATGGGCGCCCCCTCACGGGAACGCCCATTCGTCTGCCGCAGGTCTACTCTCCCGCGGCGTCGTCGAGCTCGATCAGCGTCTGCACGGCGTCGGTGAGCCGCTCGTCGGCTTCGGCGAACTTCGTCAGATCGCCCGACTTCAGTGCCGCTTCGCGGTCGGAGAGAGCCTGACCGGCTGCGGCGAGCGCCTCGGCGCGTGCATCGGTGGCGGGCGGCGTCTCACCGGTGCCGGGCGTCTCTCCCGTGTCCGGCGGAGTGGTCGGGGTCACCTGATCGTCACCACCCGTCGCTCCTGCCGAACCGCCGAACAGCGAATCCAGCGCGGCCGTCAGCGTGTCTTCGATCGCCACATTCCCACCGAAGGCGACGAGCACGGATCGGAGCTTCGGAACCTGGGTGTTGTCGGTCGACTGCAGATAGACCGGCTGCACGTAGAGCAGGCCGCCACCGACCGGAAGCGTCAAGAGGTTGCCGTAGGCGACCTCGGACTTTCCGATCGCGAGCACGTTGAGCTTGGGAGCGACGAAGGGATCGGTGTCGAACGAGTTCTGCACCTGACCGGGGCCCGGCACCGTCGTCGCATCGTTGATCTCCAACAGCCTCAGGGTGCCGTAGCCCTCCGCCTTCACCCCCGCCTCTGAACCGGCATCCGAATCCACTCCGAGATAGCCCATCAGCACATCGCGGGAACTGCCGGACGTCCCCGACGCAGGGATGAACGTCGAGAACATCGAGAACCGCGCGGTGTCCTGACCCGGCATCTTCATGCTCAGGTAGTACGGCGGCTGGAGCAGGTCCTTGCTGCGCGGGTCCTTGGGCGTCTGCCACCGGTTGTCGAGCTGCGCGAAGGACCCCGCATCGTCGATGTGGTAGATCCCGAGCAGATCGCGCTGCACCTTGAACAGGTCGGTCGGGTAGCGCACATGGCTCATCAGGTCGCCCGACATCTCGCTGATCGGCTTCAGCGTCGACGGGTACACCTTCTGCCAGGTCTGCAGCACCGGGTCGGTCTCGTCCCATGCGTACAGCGTGACCGAACCGTCGTAGGCGTCGACGGTCGCCTTGACCGAGTTGCGGATGTAGTTGATCTCGTCGATCGCGAGCGTCGGCGTCGGCGTGCTGGAGTCGGCGATCGCCTCGGACAGGCTGACGCTCTTCGAGTACGGATACGAGTCGCTCGTCGTGTAGGCGTCGACGATCCACACGATGCGGCCATCGACCACGCTGGGATACGGGTCGCTGTCGACTTCGAGGTACGGCGCCACCTTCTGCACACGAGTCTTCGGGTCGCGGTCGTAGAGGATCTGGGACTTCTCGTTCACGAGGTTCGAGAACAGGATCTGCTCGGACTGGAACTTCAGTGCGTACAGCAGCTTGGTGAACGTGTCGCCGATCGCCGGTCCACCGTTGCCGGTGAAGGTCGTCGTCGTGTTGCTCTCACCGTCGGTGCCGCTCGCGTAGTCGATCTCGACCGGGTCCGAACCCTTGGGGGCGCCCACGATGGAGTACTCGGGCGATTTCTCGCCGAAGTAGATGCGCGGCTCGTACTCCTCCGCGGAACTCAGAGCGCCCGAGGTCGGCATGCCGCGCTCGAGGAACACCGGCTCGCCGGACGCGGTGCGGTCGTTGCCCGCCATCGCGAGCAGACCGTAGCCGTGCGTGTACACCGCGACGCGGTTGTTCCAGGTGTCGCTGTCGCCGAGGTTCTTGATGTCCAGATCGCGCACAGCCACGACGGCGTCCTGACTCTTGCCGTCGATCTGATAGCGGTCGACGTCGAGGGTCTGCGGGAACTGGTAGTAGTCGCGCGCCTGGTCCTGCTGACGGATGACGTCGTCGACGATCTTCGGATCGATGATGCGGATGGACGCCGTGGTGTCGGCGTCTTCGCGCAACTGGCCTGCTTCGGCGTCCGTCTTGGCCGTGAAGGACGTGATCTCGACGTCGGAGAGGCCGTACGCGTCCTTGGTGCCGTCGATGTTCCGCTGGTAGAACTCGGCCTGATACGCGTTCTCGTTCGGCTTCACCTGGAAGGTGGTGACGATCCAGGGGTAGCCGACGCCGACCACGAGCGAGGCGACGATCAGCAGCGCGGTGCCCGCCAGCGGGAAGCGCCAACGGCCGATGACGGCGGTGACGAAGAAGAGCACCGCGACGACGGCCGCGATGACGGCGACGATCGCGAGACCCGGGATCGTCGCGTTGACGCTCGTGTACGCGGCGCCCGTGATGCGCCCCTCGGGCGCGACCAGCGTCTTGAAGCGGTCGAGCCACAGGCTCACCGCCTGCACGAGGAGATAGAGCCCCGCGATGACGGCGAGCTGGATGCGTGCAGGCTTCGAGATGCGCAACTCGCCCTGGCCGATGCGCACGGAGCCGTACAGGTACGACACGAGAGCCGTCACCAGCAGGCACAGGAGCAGGACGGCCGACACGAACGCGAGGAGGATCGAGTAGAACGGCATCGCGAACATGTAGAAGCCCGTGTCGAGCCCGAACTGCGGGTCGACCGAGTCGGTGGCGACGCCGTTCGCCCAGAGCCAGACGGTCTTCCACTGGCTCGCGGCCGAGAAGCCGGCGAAGAGGCCGAAGAAGACCGGCATCCCCCACATGGCCAGACGCCGCAGCGGCTCGATGACCTCCTGGTACCGGTCGAGCTGCGAGCTGAGCCTGACGTAGACGGGGCGCAGCCGGTACGCGAGCTGGATCACGACGAACAGCGGCACCGCCATGCCGAGGAACCCGAGGGTGAACATCAGAGCAGTGGCGAACCACTGCGTCGTGAGCACGGTCGTGAAGCCCAGCTGGTCGAACCAGAGGAATTCGGTGTACAGCGATGCGAAGACGAAGAAGGCCGCGATCAGCGCTGCCAGGATCACCAGCGAGATGCCGACGATCCTCCGCGATGTTCGAGGCGCGGCCGGATTCGGGGATGAGGTCGAGGTCACGCTCCCATCCTAGGCATGCCTTACTATGGGGCGGCTCCTGGTCCGGTCACAGCGAGATCACGGACGCCCGTGCGCCGCCTGGATGATAGCGGCCACGTCACGGACCAGTCGGGCTCTGTTCAGGATCGTCTCGGGACGCGGGTCGTCGAGCGCGAACAGGATCACCCGGTCGTCGCCGACCGTGAGAGACGCTAGAAGATCTTCGTGCTCTGCGACCCGGTCGCGGACCGTGGGCAGCCAGACGGGCGCGGAGGCGCTCGTGTTCCCCGCCCAGGCAGGCGCCACGAGCATCGAGTCCGCCGTCGTGCCCACCGGGATGGACAGGAACGCGCCGTCGGTCGGCGCATCGACACCGACCACCTCACGGCGCCGAGGGGCACGACGTGACCCGACGACGGCACGGAGCACCCACGTCTCGCCACGCACCGTCACCTCCCCCAGGGGGAACCGCATCCTGCCCCGCGCCGCCTCGACGCGCCATCCTCGCGGCAGCGCGAGAGCGACATCGCGAGCATCCGCCGCGCCGTCCTGCACGCTCGCGGCACCATCTCGGCTGCCGGACCACGCAGAGCGCGCGGCCGCCACACGACGATGGACGGCGTCCACGCCTCCATGCTTCGTCCACAGGAGACCTGCGACCACACCGACCAGAATCACGACCGCGACCGCGACGAATCGTACCTGACCGCTGGTGAACGCCGCCGCGAGGCAGCAACCGGCGATCACGGCGACCGCGGTCACCGGCATGATGCCCGCAGCCCTCGTCCACGCCCGGCGGGTCAGCCCGGTTCGGAGGGGCGCCGTCTCAGTGCCGATCATCAGGCCGCGGCTCGGCGGAGGACAGCATCGCCTCCGCCTCTGAGAGGACCGTGTCCGCGAGTCCCTGCACCGAATGAGACGCCGCCCCGACAGCGACCTCGACCGACGACCGCAGCAAGGCGATGGCGCAGTCATGGGCATCCATGGTCGCAGCAGCGAGTGAGCGGGGCGATCTCGTCATCGCGTCTTCGGTGAACTCTGCACCCTGGATCAATGCGTCGGGACCGATCGTGATCCTCACCTCGCGTCCTCGCGACCACGCGCTGTACGTGGTCTGCTCGATCCGCGCGGCTATCAGTGCGGTCTCTTCAGCTGCGGAATGCGCCTCCTGGCGGAGCTTCTCCAGCCGCTCGCGAGCGGCCGTGAGCCGTGCGTCGTCCATGACCATGTTCACGCTCCTGCCGTCTGCGCGCCCTGGTCGACGCCCTCGGCGCCGGCCCCGATGACGGTATCCGGTCCGATGCCGAGGTTGTACAGTCCCACATCGTCGAACCCGCGGTACAGCTTCTGCAGCAGATCGCAGAACCGGCCAGAGGACTGGAGCAGTTCGTCGGTCCACTTCGCGGCGTCATCGACCCATCGAGCGATGGCCGAGGTCGCCTGCGCGACGATGACGGGTGTGCCGAATCCGAGGGAGGCGATCGCCTCCCCAACCCAGACGATCAGCTTGCCGACGAGTTCTGCGCAGATGGCGGAGACGATCTGACGGACGATGGTGACGATGCCGCTGCCGATCGCGAAGCCGGTGTTCAAGCACCGGCATGCGAAGGCTTCGACACTTGCACGCTGCGCCATCTCCGTCATCCGACGCCGGAACGCCTCGGCCGCCGGGCCCTGCCAGTACTCGACCGTCCGGTCGCGGATCGCGATCAACCGCTCCGATTGCGAGGCGAGCGCCGCACCGACGTTCGCCCACGTCAGCCCGACCGCCGTGACGATCGCCGGATCTCCGACGAGCACGTCGAGCGCTTCTTGGAACCAGACGAAGCGATCGAGGAGGAAGCCGGCGAGGCTCGACGCCAGGGTCCCCAGCGGATCGACTGCCACTCCGACGAGATCGCCGACGCTTCCGACTCCGGAGGCGAGAGCCCCGGCCCAATCGCCGGAGCCGAGGCTGTAGCCCGTGGAGAACAGCGAGCCGACGACCGGAATCCCGAACGCGCTTCCCTCGAACCATCCGGGCGCCTGCCACTGCTCGGGTTCGACGACCAGGCTCATCGGCGCACCTTCATCATGATCGCGCGATGACGCAGCACGGACTCCATGTCTGCCGTCTCGTAGTCGATGGCGGTGTTGCGCAGGTTCATCGCGGCAGCCTCGAAAGCGGCGGCCTCGGCCTTCAGCGCGGAGACCGCGATGCTCTGCACCAGCTGCGACGGCGGCACCATGGCGATGCACAGGAGCCCGAAGGCGTTCTCCGACATCTGCTGGGCGGCGATCCCGCCGTCCACCGCCTCGGCGAGCCCGTCGCTCGCGACGAAGAGATCCGAGACCTCTGCCGCCAGGCGCTCGTAGTCGACCTCGAAACCCTCCATCAGTCGCCCTCCATTCCGACAATCCGTCGTGCCTGAGAGCTCACTTCGCTGTTCCCGATCTCAGGCAGAGAGCGAACGCGGGTGCGCCCTGTCGCGTCGTGAGCACTCTGCAGCGCTTCGAGCAGAGCGGACTCCAGCTCGGCTGGCCGCAGCTCGTCGATGCCATCGGAGAAGACGACCCCGGTCAACAGCCCGTGGCCGTCGACGGCGACCTCGACGTGCCCCGCACGATCCTGTCCTCGGGTGCCGACGGCGGGTTGCGGCGTTTCGACGGCGCGAGCTTCTTTCAAGGTCGCGTACCCGCTGGCGAGAACGGTCGCGAGATCATCCGTGTGCATGCTTGCGATGCTAGCGGTGAGCCTGCGGATCCGGTGAGGGCAGATCTCCCCATCCGGAAGAGGACCTGTCGCTCAGTCGCAGGTCGGCAGGGCGCTGACGTCTCCCCCGTCGGCGATCACCTCGAGGGCGTGCACCGATTCCTCCAGGGTCGAGGTGCTGACGACCGTGAGCCCGTCGGGCACGTGCCCGACGACGTCGTCGCAGTTGGATTCGGGAGCCAGGAAGTAGTCGGCCCCGGCATCCCGTGCTCCGTAGAGCTTCTGACGGATGCCGCCGATCGGGCCGACGGTCCCGTCCGCCTCGATCGTCCCGGTGCCCGCGACGTCTTCGCCGCCGTTGAGCTCTCCGGGGGTGAGCGTGTCGATGATCCCGAGCGCGAACATCATGCCGGCGCTCGGGCCGCCGACGTTGTCGAGCTGGATCGTCACGTCGATCGGGAAGTCGTAATCCGTGCGCAGCGTCACGCCCACGACCCAGGTCGTCTTGCCGTCGGCGGTGCGCTCCTGCGGTGTGACTTCGACCGTCTTCTCCTCGCCGCCGCGGAGCAGCGTCAGCTCGACGGCCGACCCCTCGGCATCCTGGATCTTCTGCCGGAGCTGCTTGGCGGAATCGACCGGTGAACCGTCGATCGCGGTGATGATGTCATCGGCCTCGAGCACTCCGTCGGCGGGCGTATCTTTCACGGCCTCGACGACGGCGACCTGCGCCCCGGTGTCGTAGCCGAGCTCGCCGAGCGCCGCCGCGGTCGCCTCGTGCTGGGAGTCGACCATGAGCGTGGCGTTCTGCGCGTCGCGCTCCTCCGTGGTCACTCCCTCGGGGAAGACGGAATCGAGCGGCACGACGGCCTTGGAGGAATCCGTCCAGGCCAGGGCGAGCTCGAACCAGCTGGGCGTGCGCTGGCGGTTGCCGACCACCTGCACGGTCGTCAGATCGAGAGAGCCGGCCGTCTCGAAGGTCTCGGCGCCCTCTACGGCGATCAGCGGAAGCTGCTCGCCGTCCTTGTCGGCTGCGGTGCCGAGCGTGTTGTACACGGGCCCCGGACGCTGGATCACGTAGGGCGTCGGCAGGAAGGTCAGCACGACCAGCGCGATCAGCGCGACGATCAGCGACCAGACGCCCAGTCCGACCTTCACAGACCGGGTTCGATCCACAGCATTCCTCCGTCGTTCGCGAGCGGCGTACAGCGATCGGGGTCGCGAGCCTGTCTCTGTGACTAGCGTAGATGCCACGGCTATAGGCGTGCTGAGAGGGCGAGCGACATGTCAGACAACGACCCCACACCCGAGGACTTCCAGGAGTTCCTGCGACGGATGATGTCCGGGCAGGGCGGCGGTGACATCGACCCCGAACAGCTGCGCGAGATGCTCGGCGGCATGGAGGGCATCCAGTTCGACCCGGCGATGATGCAGACCATCATGTCGCAGCTCCAGGGCGCGTTCGGCGGTGACCCGTGGGAGAACGCCCTCCGGCAGGCGCTGCACATCGCCAACCGCGACGGCCAGGGCATAGGCGACGGGTCGCGGACCTCGCTGGTCGACTCGTTCGCGCTCGCGGACCTGTGGCTGGGCGAGGTGACGACGATCTCCGAACTCGCCGACGCTCCGAAGGCGATGACCCGCGGAGAGTGGGTCGAGGCGACCCTGCCGGTATGGAAGGAGATCGCCGACCCCGTGTCGACGAGCATCGCGGATGCTCTGACCAGCGCTCTCGACACCCAGGTGCCCGAGGAGATGCGCGGGCTCGTCCAGGGCGCCGGCAAGCTGATGCGGGGTCTGGGCGGTTCGGTGTTCGCGGCCCAGTTCGGGCAGGTTCTCGGCAACCTGTCGCTCGAGGTCGTCTCGGGCGGCGATGTCGGCATTCCTGTACTTCCCGCGGGCACCGCAGCGGTGATCCCGCAGAACCTCACTGCGTTCGGCGAGGGCCTCGAGATCCCCGAGGACCAGATCGCGCTCTACCTCGCGACCCGCGAACTCGCCTACGCGCGGCTCTACCGACACGCGAGGTGGCTTCACCTGCACGTGATGTCGCAGATCACCGACTTCGCGCGCGGGGTCACCGTCGACGTCGACGCCCTCGAAGACGTCGCGAGCCGCCTCGACCCGAACAATCCCGAGGAGCTGCGAGCGGCGATCGAGGGCGGGGCGCTGCTCCCGGTGCAGACCGAGGCGCAGCGCGAAGCGCTCGACAGGCTCGAGAACCTCGTCGCCACGATCGACGGATGGGTCGACGTCGTCACCGCACAGGCCACCTCCCGCCTGCCCGAGAGCGTGAGGATCGCCGAGGCCGCTCGCCGTCGTCGCGCGGTGGGTGGTCCGGCCGAAGACGCCCTGGGCGCCCTGGTCGGCTTGAAGCTGCGCCCTCGTCGACTTCGCGAGGCGTCGGCGATGTGGCAGGCGGTGGCGGATGCCGTCGGCATCTCGGCCCGCGATTCGCTGTGGGACTACCCCGACCTCATGC
Source organism: Microbacterium sp. ZW T6_19 (assembly GCF_044987465.1). Lineage (NCBI taxonomy): Bacteria > Bacillati > Actinomycetota > Actinomycetes > Micrococcales > Microbacteriaceae > Microbacterium > Microbacterium sp. ZW T6_19. The sequence continues at coordinate 76,265 of NZ_JBJDRH010000013.1, forward strand.
CGCAGGCATCAGACATCGACGACCCGTCCGCTCTGATCGCACGCCTGCAGGCCACGGCCCGCGGCGAGCAGCCGGTCGCCGATGAGATGGACGAGGCGCTGGCGAGACTGCTCGACGGCGAGGATTTCTCGGCGGGCGAAACCTCCTCCCCGAGCGAGAGCTCCTCCCCGAGCGAAACCCCCGAGGGCGATTCCACGGAAGGCGACGCGGGCGGGGACGACAGGCCAGTCTGAGCGGAGGCCGCGACTCGGTGTATTCGAGCTTCTGCGGCCCTGCATCGCAGGCACGGCCGCAGAAGCTCCGGATGGCCGCGAGTCGGGGTGGTCACTCTTCCTGCACAGGCTTCGAAAAGGGCGGCTGTTCTCCACCGATCCCCTCCGACGCGCCCCGTCGGTGCGCAGCATTCCGCAGAATCGGGACATGTCACCGCTGAGCCCGAAGACGATCACCCGACTGGACCCCGGGGTGCCGCTGCTGTGGCGTGACAGCGAGACGGTGCAGCTGGGAGTCGACGGCGATGTCAGGCTGACCGTCGACGCGCCATGGGTCGTGCCGTTGCTGTCTCGTATGGCCGCTGGATTCCGGATGAACTCGTTCGATGTGATCGCGCACGGCGCCGGCGCCCCTCGGCACGAGGCGCAGATGCTTCTGGCCCGGCTGCGCCCGTTGCTGATCGACGATGCAGCGACCTCGCGCGCAGCGTGGGTCGAGAGCATCGGGATGCCGGATGGGCGCTGCGAGTACCGGATGCGCGAGGCCCTCGCCGATGAGGGCGTCGAACCGGGTGATCGCCGGGATCCGCATGACTGCGGAGTGATCCTGGTGCGGGGCGCTGCAGCCGCCCTGCACCTCGCTCGCTATCTCAGGGACGACGTCGCCCATCTTCCGGTTGCCCTCGAACGCGGACGCACGACGGTCGGACCGCTCGTGATCCCGGGCGAGACGCCCTGCCTGACATGTCGCGACGGACACGAGCGCGACCGGGATTCCGCCTGGCCGCGCATGCACGCTCAGCTCATCGGCCGCGACCCGGGGCCGATCGGCACGGCTCAGCTCGCGGAGGCGGCTGCTCTCGCCGCTCGGCTGCTGGCCGACGACGCCGCCACGGGTTCGTACGTCGAGGTCAGCGAGTCCGGCGGCCGGGTGTGGCGCTCGGTGGCGTTTCACGGAGAATGCCGGTGCCGCGAGCAGCCGTTCCGATCTCCGCGAGAAAGCGCGACGGCGCCCGCTCGCCCCGCCCTGCCGTCCGCGACCACGACAGAGACAGCGTCCGCGCAGCGCGCGTGACGCCCACGTAGGCCAGCCGCCGTTCCTCGTCGATCGCCTCGAACCCCGTGGCGTACGAGATCGGAAGCGCACCCTCGGCCCATCCGGCGAGGTGCACGTGCGGCCACTCCAGCCCCTTGGCCGCGTGCAGAGTCGACAGGGTCACCGTTCGCAGAGTCGGCTCGTGCTGGTCCTTCGCCCGGGCCATGAGCGCGTCGCTGAAACTGCGCAGCGTCTCCTGGGGGCCGGCTTCTTCGGCGAGTCGCAGGATCGCGCGCCGCGCTTCCCAGCCGTCGCGTTGCGCACCACCGGCAGCGGGCGGCTCATCCGTGAGACCGAGTTCTCGCAGTACCCGCTGCACACCGGGGAGAAAGCCCTGTTCGGTCGGCGCCACGGCGGCGGCCCGGAGGGCCAGGATCGCCTGGCGGACCTCGGGCATCGAGAAGAACCGGGTTCCGCCGAGGACGGACGTGGGGATGCCCTGTGCCGCGAGCGCCTGCTGCAGCACGCCGGACTGGGAGTGGGCGCGGTAGAGCACAGCGATCTCGGCCGGCGACGATCCGCCCTCGATGCGTGCGGCGATCTCTGCGGCGATGCCTGCTGCTTCTTCGCCCTCGGTCTCGTAGGCGGTGACCGTCGGCGGATCGGCGGAGAAGGAGTCTCGCGCCGGCACCAGTTCGAGAGCGCCGGGTCGGCCGTGCATCAGGGCGTTGGCAGCGGCGAGGATCGGCGCCTGCGAACGGTAGTTCGTCTCGAGGCGCACGACGGTGGCGTCGGGGTGACGGCGCCCGAACTCGAGGAGGAACCGCTGCTCGGCTCCGGCGAAGGAGTAGATGGTCTGACTGGCATCTCCCACGACGCAGATGTCTCGACGATCGCCCAGCCACAACTCGAGCAGCCGGTTCTGCAGCGGCGAGACGTCCTGGAACTCGTCCACGGTGAAATGCCGATACTGCTCGTGGACGGATGCCGCCACCCGCGGCTCCGCCTCCAGCATCCCCGCACACGCCAGGAGGACGTCCTCGAAGTCGAGCTGATGACGCTCGTCCTTGAGCGCCTCATACGCCCGTTGCAGCTCGACGAGCTGCGTGGCGTCGACGCCGGTCACCGTCCTGCCGAGAGCTGCGTGCTGATCGATCGACAGCATCGAGACCTTGCGCCACTCGATCTCCGAAGCGATGTCGCGCAGCGTGGCGGTGCTCGGACGCAGACGCATGGCATCGGCCGCCTGGCCAAGCATCCGCACCTTGTTGTCGATGATGCTGGGCGCGGGGGAACCGGCGAGAGTGGGCCAGAAGAAGTTCAGCTGGGCGAGCGCGGCCGCGTGGAAGGTGCGGGCGGCCACCCCCTCCACCCCGAGTGCGCGCAGACGCCCACGGAGTTCTCCCGCGGCTTTTGCGGTGAAGGTGACCGCCATCACGCGCGACGGCGAATAGGCGCCGGTGTCGACCCCGTGGGCGATGCGGTGCGTGATCACCCGGGTCTTGCCTGTGCCGGCGCCGGCGAGCACCGCGACGGGACCTCGCAGCACGGATGCCGCTTCCCGCTGCCGTTCGTCGAGCGCGTCCAGCGCGCTCACGCGCGCTCCCCGTACCAGTCCATGATCAGCGCCCGGGCGATCGACGCTCTTCCAGGCAGTCCGACCGGCCCTTCACCGTCGAGCGATGAACCGATCTCGGCTCTGGTGAACCAGCGCACGTCGATGATCTCCTGGCCGTCAGGGCGCGCCGCGGCCTCGTCGTCGACGACGGCGCGGAAGCCGAGCATGAGCGACCGCGGGAACGGCCAGGGCTGAGAGGCGACGTAGCGGAGGGCGTGCAGACGGACACCCGCTTCCTCCTCGATCTCGCGGTGCACAGTCGCTTCGAGAGACTCCCCCGCCTCGGTGAACCCGGCGAAGCACGAGTACATGCGCCCGCCCCAGTTCGCGTTGGCTCCCAGCAGCAGCCGTTCGCCATCTCGGCTCTCGACCGCGACGATGACGGCGGGGTCGGTGCGGGGGAAGTGCTCGCGACCGCACGCCAGGCAGCGACGCGACCAGCCCGCCTGCCGGAGCTCGGTTCCGCCGCCGCAGCTCGGGCAGAACGGGGCGTCGCGCAGCCATCCGGCCAGCGCGAGCGCTTCGATGAGAAGCTCCGTCTCGACGTCGCCGAGCCGTCCTCCGACGTCGCGCAGTCCGAGCCAGGTCTCTTCGGGGGCGGCATCGATGCTCCCGGTCTCGGGCGCCAGTGACGCCAGGAGGACGGCGCCTCCGTCGGGGTCGCGTCCGAGAAGCGCCCAGGTCGCGTCCGTGACCTCGGCAGGGCCGACCCGCACCAGGAGATCGCCATCCATCCGCACTCGCCTGTCGCGCACTGCGACGACCGTCGTCGTCGGATCGGCGCGCAGCCTTTCGAGGATGCCCGGAATGTCACGCAGATCGCCTGCGCGATCGATGGACATGGGCGGAATGGTCATCGACTCCCTCTCTCACGGGCGTGGCGGAGGCAGGACCGCCCCTGAGCCGACCTACCCTGGGGGGATGGGACGCTCTCCTTTCACTCTAGCCGCGGCAGTGACGGCCGCACTGCCCGGGGCGGAGGTGACGGGCGCGCGTGCCCTGACCGCCGATGGCGACGGCCGCTTCGACTCCGCCGTCGCATCGCTGAGCGACGGACGCGAGCTCGCGATCCGCGTCGCCGACGACGATGATGCGGCCACGGAGCTGGCCGCAGAGGCTCTGGCGCTGCGCGCGCTGACCGCCGGCGCGCGCGCGATGCTGCCCTTCCGCGTTCCCGAGTACATCGGCGAAACGCGCGTGAGCGACGGCCGTGCTCTCGTCACCGAACTGCTGCCGGGATTCCAGATCGAAGCCGCCCATGTGCCTGCTGGGCGAGGAGCGGCCGAGTCGATGGGCGCGGCCATCGCCGCCGTGCACTCCATGCCGACCTCCGTCGTGCGCGGCGCCGGTCTGCCTGCCCGCTCGGCCCAGGAGAGCCGCGATGAGATCGCCCGCGTGGTGGACGCGGCCGCATCGACCGGGCGTGTCCCCGCGCGCCTGACGGTGCGGTGGCGCGAGGCCGTCGCTGACGACGACCTATGGCGATTCGAGTCCGCCGTGACCCTCGGTGGGGTGCAGTCCACGTCGTTCCTCTTCACCGACGATGCCGATCGGGGGCCGCAGGTCTCCGGCATCGTCGGCTGGCACGCACTGTCGGTCGGCGACCCGGCTGTCGACCTCGCGTGGCTCTCGGCAGCACCGGAAGCGGCCGACGACGTACAGGCGGCGTACGCGCAGGCTTCGGCGCGCACGCCCGACGCGGCGCTCGACGTGCGCGCCCGCCTGCTCGCCGAGCTGGAGTTCGCGCGCTGGCTCGTACACGGCGACTCTCTGCGCCGCCCCGACATCGTCGACGACGCGGCCGCGTTGCTCGAGGCTCTCGCCGACGGTCTTCACGCTGGCGATCTGACCGTGATCGCAGCACGCAGCGAAGGCGTGGACTCGGCGATGGATGCGCTGGACAGCGTGCCCGCGGGCGCTGTTCCGACCGCCGACACGTCTATGCGGACGGACGCCTACAACCCGAACGAGCTCTGGCGAGATGAAGACCTCGACACTGCCGACCGCGACGACCCGGCCAGAGACGACGCCGCGCATCGCGCGGAGGTCGCGGGTCTCGACACCGAAGACCTCTCCTCCCTGAGGGCGTCGACGACGTCGGGCGACGCGGGATCGGGCCCGGGTCTTCCCGAGCGTGCCGACGACGACAGTTCGTCGCCCGAAGACGAGGCTCAGCGCGCCGCGCGCGCCGCGCTCCAGCGCTGGAAGAGCTCAGACTCCGAGTAGATCCGGTCTCCGCGGATCACGAGATCGTCGGCCACGTAGTAGAGCGCGACGTCTATGTCTTCCAGCGGCACCCCGAACCGGCGGTGATACGCCAGTCGATACAGAGCGAGCTGGAGCATCCGCTCCTCGCGTTCGGCCGGAGTGCGCGGAGCCTTGCCGGTCTTCCAGTCGACGATCTCGATCCGCCCCCCGCGATCCTCCCGCCGGTAGACGGCGTCGAGCTTGCAGATCACGACGTGGGCGCCGACTCCTGCCGGTTCCTCGTCGGGTTTCGGCTCGCTTCGCTCGCTCGACGACGTGGCGACTGGCTGTCCGCCGAGAGCGAAGTCGATCTCGATCTCGACGGCGATCGGCTTGAGCGGGCCCCATTCGCTGCGCTCGAAGATCTCCTGCAGCGTACCGAGGTCGGCGGCGTCCGCGGCCGAGACATCCGCTGCCGCGGTCATCTCATCGTCGTCGATCTCCCAGAGCGCCTCGTCCACCCGGCTGCCTACGCCGACCTGCTCGCTGCGCTGCTCCACCCAGGCGTGGAACAGGGTGCCGAGCCGCGTCTGGCGATAGGGGCGCTCGGGCATCGGCCGCACGATCGATGAGAGCGTGCCGCCGAAGTCGGTGACGTAGTCCTTGAACTTCGACGCAGGGACGCGTGTCGGGGGCGGCACGTCCGTCCCCCGCAGGCGGGCGGCACGCTCGGCCAGCAGGCGCGCGAGCTCGGTGCTCGGCTCGGGATCCCGCTGATGCGCCTCGCGAACGGCATCCGCTGCTGCCTCGACCCGACTGCGCCGGGCGCCGAGCGGGTCGAGCGGCCATGCCAGGGTGGCACCGGGGCCGTCGTACGGATTCTCCTCGGGGTCGATCTCTCCGATCGGGTCGAGTCCGAGCACGTCCATCGCCTCGCGCAGGTACGGGCTCGGCACACGAGGCTTCTTCTGCCCGGCCCAATGGGCTCCTGAGAGCAGCAGATCCGTGCGAGCGCGAGTCACCGCGACGTACGCGAGCCGGCGTTCCTCCTGCTGCTGATAGTCGCGGTATGCCGCCTTGAACACCGTGAGGGCGCCAGGCGCGTTCTTGCTCGCGCTCGTCAGCGAGGCGATTCCCGCCTTCAGCTTCCTGGCCGGATCGGTCTCGCCCGCGACCGCGACATCCGGATCCCACGCGAAGCACGGAAGCGCATCACGGTCTCCGCGCAGGGCGAACGGGACGACCCCGAACCCGAACCACCCCGAGGTGTCGGTGGGACGGCTGGGCAGCTCGTCCGCGACGAGGCGCACGACGGCTACCGCATCCCACTCCAGCCCCTTGGAGCCGTGGATCGTCAGCAGCTGCACCACTCCCGGCTCTGGCGGTTCGGGCCGCGGCATCAGCTCATCGGTGCTCTCGGCTTTGTCGAGCCAGGCCAGAAGGCTCCCGATGGTCCCGCGTTCGTCGGCCGACAGGAACGCGCGCACTTCGTCGGCGAAGGCTCTCAACTGCGTCGCCGCGACGCGCGCCGGTCCCCGGGTCTCGTTCGCGGCGAGCTCGACGTCGAGGCGCAGCTCGAGCTCGATCAATCTGATCAGCTCGGGGATGGGCTGCGACGACGCCCGGCGAAGCCGCTCGAGCATCTCCCCCGCTGCTCTGATGCGCGAGCGTCCTTCCGCGCTGATTCCCTCGAGCATGCGGTAGTCGTCCCGCACGGCGCGTACGACGTCGACGGCGTCGACGATCGAGATCGCTTCGTCGGCTCCGCGCGAGGAGCGCAGACGCATGCGTACCTCCTCCGGCAGGGGTCCCATGCCGGTGTCGGTCTCGGAGAGGCGACGGCCGAGGTCGTAGAGCGCGGCCATGTCGGCGACGCCGACGCCGAATCGAGGTCCCGTGAGCACACGGATGAGCGCGGAACCGGCTGTCGGATCATGCACGACCCGCAGCGTCGACACGACGTCGACGACCTCTGGAGTGGACAGCAGCCCGCCGAGTCCGAGGATGCGGTGAGGAATGCCGCGGGCGGCCAGGGCGGCGGCGAACGTCTGCATGTGCTTCTTCGAGCGGAAGAGGATCGCGCCCGTGTGCGGCCGTCCGGCCGCAGTGGCGTCGTGCTCTGAGCGACGCTCGGCGAACCACCCCGCCACCTCGTCGGCCTCGTCGTCGACCGTGAACGCGAAGCGGACCTCCGCACGGCCCTCGCCTGCACCCGGACGCGCTTCCAGCGGCGGCACATCGAGACCGGGGCGCTGCAACGGCACCAGCACCTCGTTCGCGATGTCGAGGATGCGGCGGTCATTGCGCCAGCTCGTCATCAGGCTGTACGTCTGCGCAGGTCGGGAGCTCGAGAACGCCCCCGAGAAGGCGTACAGGTTGTCGGCGCTGGCACCGCGCCAGCCGTAGATCGACTGATGCGGATCCCCGACGGCCATCACCGCCGAATCGCGGAACAGCTCGGCGAGGAACCGGGTCTGGATCACCGAAGTGTCCTGGTACTCGTCGAGGAGGACCACACGGTGCTGCTCGCGCAGCTCGTCCCGCACGTCGGGCGATGATTCGACGATGTCGTAGGCGCCGCCGACCTGGTCGGCGAAGTCCAGCACTCCGCGTCGCGCCTTCTCGGAGATGTACTCGCGGACGAGCGTGCCGAGCGTGGGCAGACTCAGCAGATTCGCCGTCGCCTTGTCGATGTCGGCGTTGCTCCGGTACGGCTCGAACGCGAGCGCCTGCGCACGCGCGATGCGCTCCGCCTCGTCGAGGTCGACCCGATGATCCAGCGCGTCGCCCGCCAGCCGCTGCACCGCATCGATCACGGTGCCGAGGGTGTAGTCGATTCCTTCGAGTTCTGGCAGGTCGCTGCGCAGCACGACCTCGCGCGCCAGCATCCACGATGCCGCCTGGCTGAGCATCGCGACATCGGAGTCGCGGCCGATGCGTGCGGCGTGCTCGCGCACGATCCCGTCGGCGAACGCGTTGTAGGTCGACACCCGAGGTCGGATCATCAGATCCTCAGCCGAGGGCGGCGTGGTCGGATCCCAGCCGGTCTCGTAGGAATCTGCGAGTTCGTCGAGCACATGCCGTCGCACGAGCTCACGCTGTCGCCCCGACGCCGCGTCATCGACACGACGCAGCACTCCAGAGGCGACGATCTCGGAGAGATACGGGAGGAGCCCCCGCCGGCCGTACTCGTCGATCACGGCGAGACGGGCGCCGATGCGCTCAGCGAGCTCTCCCGCGGCCTTGCGCGTGAAGGTGAGACCGAGGATCTCGTCTCGCCGCACGTGGCCGTTGGCCACGAGCCAGACGACGCGGCCGGACATGGTCTCGGTCTTGCCGCTGCCGGCTCCGGCGACCACGAGAGCGGGAACGGGAGCCGCCTGGATCACCCGCTGCTGAGCCGCGGTCGGCGACGGCTGTCCGAGCGCGGCCGCCACGTCGGTCGCGGAGAGGTCGAGTGTGCCCGGCCAGCTCGGCTCCGTCATCTGCAGAAGGCTCACGCGCTCACCGCCGGCACCGTGTGGATGCGGCACGGCTTGACACGGTTCCCCTGGGTGTCGGCGCAGTGCGCCTCGACCTGGGCCGTGAAGCTGGACGCGGCCATGCCGCGGGCGGCTTCGGCCACGCGGAGCAGGAAGGCGGTCCGCCCGTCGTCATCGAGGGTGTGCTGATGGGCGATCCGGTAGTCGCTCTTGGCCAGCGTCTTCGACACGAGGACGAGCCTCGCTCCGGCGAGCGCCGCAGGGTCCGCCCCGTCGATGAGTCCCTGCTGCACCGCCACCTGATAGGCGGCCAGCTGTGCGTGTTCGATCACCCCGGAGTCGGATTCCGGGTCGTTCTTGCCTGTCTTGAGGTCGACGACGACCACCCTCTCGTTCTCAGCCTGCGCCGTGATGGGCTCCGACCCGCGCCCCCGCGCGTGGCCGTGGTCGCCTGCTCCCGCCGGATACGCCTCGACACGGTCGATGAATCCGTGGATGATCGCCTGACCGCCTCGGTCGTCTCCCACCTCACGCACGGCGGGCTCGTCGCCGACGTCGACCGCGAAGCGGAACTCCACCTCGCTCGCGATCGCCCGCCCTCCGTCGGCTCGGACGTCGCCGAGGTAGGCGTGCAGACGGTCGACCAGCAGGTCCGCGCGGCGCCGTTCCTTGCGTCCGATCCACTCGGTCTCGAAGTCGAGCTCGGGCCAGTGCTCGTCGACGATCGCCCGCATACGCTCCAGGTCGCCGTCCGGAACCTTCTCCATCGCCTCATGCACGATCGTGCCGATACCCGCGGTCGGCGGCATCACCGTGTCTCCGCCGAGGGCAGAGACCACCCAGTTGACGCCGCACTCCTCGAAGGACTCCATCTTCGACGGCGACACCCTCGCTCCATCGACCGCGAGGTCGCGGAGCGGGGCGTCGGTCGACGGCGGCAGCACTCCGTACCAGTCGGCGGGGTCGGCGCCCGGTACGCCTTCACGCGCCAGGACCGCGAGCTGCTGCGCGGCATCCGCCCTGACCGACGCGGACGAGGACGTCGTCAGCGCACGACGGTGACGCGCCACGAGCCCTCGCAGGGTGAGCGGATGCTCGGCGGAGGCGTGCATCTCAGGCGGGCCCGGCTGAGGCAGAAAGCCGAAGAACGCGCTCGGCGTCATGTCATCGTCCTCGACTGCGGTGACCAGCAGGCGCCGCCGCGCGCGCGACACCGCGCGCACGAAGAGACGCAGTTCGTCGTGCAGAGCCGAACGGCGTCGATCGAGCGCCCCCGGCTCCTCGATCGCCAGTCCCTCGCGCGCCGCCGTGAGGACATCGGCGAGACGCCAGGTCTGCAGCATCCCCCCGCGGAGCCGCACGTTCGGCCAGACGCCGTCCTGCACGCCTGCGACCACGACCGCATCGAACTCGGTCCCGAGCGCCGTCGCCGGCGTGAGAAGGGTGACCCGACCCGGCCGTTCGGGACTCGACAGGGTGTCTTCGGGCACCTCGCTGTCGAGGACGTCGCGAACGAAGATCTCGGGCTTCTCGTTGGGCGTGCGCTCGACGAACCTCTTCGCCGCGTCGAACAGCGAGACCAGCGCGTCGAGGGCACGCGCGGTCTCCGCACCGCTGGCCTGCAGCGCCATCTCGCGCCAGGCCACATGAAGGCGTCTCCCGTCGATCGCGCGCGACTGGTCCCACACGCGCCACAGCAGATCGTGGATCGTCTCTCCGCGCTCGGCCGCCGCCGAGACCTCGGCGATGGTCGTCGCGAAGCGCGCGGCCGTGCGCGACTCGGCCGCGTCGATGAGGTCGAAATGCGCAGGCGAGGCGAAGGCCTGCCGCAGCAGCTCGCGCGCCGGTGTCGATCCCCCGTTCTCGAGCTCGATGTGTCGCAGCCGGGCGCGCAGGCGCCGCAGGCCGATCGCGTCCATCCCGCCGAACGGGGTGCGCAGCGCCTCCTCGAGCTCTTGCGAGGTGCGCTGGTCGACCGGGGTCAACGCCAGGCGAACGACGCCCACGATGTCACGCACGATGGTCTCGCTGCCGAGCGGACGCTGCACGCCGGCGGCGCGGGTCGGGATCTCGCGCGCCGCGAGCTCCGCCTCCAGCGTCGTCACTTGACGGGTGTCGTGCGCGATGACCGCCATGCGGTCCCAGGGCACTCCGTCGGTGAGATGCCACCCGCGCATGACGCCGGCGATGCGGTCGAGCTCCTCGTAGGGCGACGGTGCGATGAAAGCGGTCACCGCGGCATCCGTCTCCGATTCGGCCACGGGCACCGGCGCGCGGCGATGGTCGACCCGCCCCGACGCACCGATCGCCTGCGTCACCGTGCGCGTGAGCGCAGTGAGTGCGGGCGCCTGCCGGTGCGGGCTCTCGAGCACGTGCACCTCGCCGAGCGCGCCGGCGAGTCGGGCGAACAGCTCGGGGCTCGCACCGCGGAACGCGCCCGAGGAGATGTCGGGGTCGCCGAAGGCGAGCACGGCGACTCCTCGCTCCCGAAGCGCCTGGACGATGGCGACGCCGCCGCGCGTGAGCTCCTGTGCATCGTCGATGAGAACGACCCGGAGGGCCGACAGAGGCCCCAGGGTCGCGGCATCGGCGCTCTGCAGGATCGCGGATGCCTCGGCGAGAAGATCGGCGGCATCGCGGTGCGCCGCTCGCGCGGCGTCGAGCACGCGACGGTAGTCGACCAGGAAGTCGGCCACCGCCGACCACACCGGGTCTCCCGCCGCTCTGAGCTCGGCGGGATGCGCGCCGAGCTCGGTGCATTCGGCGAGGAAAGCACGCAGCTCCGACCGGAACCCCTTCGAGGCGCGCACTGACGGGCTGAGCGCTTCGGGCCAGGCGACCTGCTCGTCTTCCGCGTCGCCCGCGAGCAGCTCGGCGATCAGTCGGTCCTGGTCGGCGCCGGTGAGGAGTGCCGGTGGCTCGAGACCGGCCCGCACCATCGCGCCGCGCACGAGTTGAAAGGCGAAGGAGCCCAGCGAACGGGCCAGCGGCCCCGGTGTGGCCTGTCCGATCCGCACGCCGATGCGATCGCGCAGCGCAGTCGCCGCCTGGCGGTTGGGGGTCAGCACGATCAGCTCCTCCGGCGACAGCCCCTCCTCGTCGAGCAGGTGCACCACGCGGTCCACGAGCGCGCGGGTCTTGCCCGTACCAGGAGCGCCGATGATCACGCCGGAAGCCGTCACGGCAGCACCGACGACGGCCCCCTGCGCAGCATCCCGTGTCATGGATTCCACGCTACTGGGATGCGCGGACATCAGGATCGGCCCGCCTCGTCCGCCCTTCTGTGCGCTCACGGCGTAACCGGCGCCGGGACAGATCCGGCGACGGTCGCCCGGGGTAGAGTTGGGCGCAGTCAGTAGCCTCATACACAGGGAGCACGCGTGGAAATCCGCATCGGCATCGTCAACACCGGCCGCGAACTGAACTTCGAGACCTCCGCCAGCGCCGATGAGGTGCGCACCAAGGTGACGGCCGCCCTCGAGCAGAGCTCGACGCACCTCGACTTCGCTGACGTCAAGGGAAACTCCTATCTCGTTCCGACCGCGAACCTCGCCTACATCGAGCTGGGCACCGAAGAGTCCCGCCGCGTCGGCTTCGTCGCCTGAGTCGTGTACATCCTTCTCGCGCTCATCGGGGCGTGCGCGCTCGGCATCGCCGCCCACTACATGATCGGCGGACGTGAGCTGCGCGGCGTCGCCGTGACGCCGGCGATCGCCACGGCGCTGGCCGCGATCGTCTACACCGGCTCCCAGTGGGCAGGCGTCGGCGAGGACAGCGTCTGGCTGTGGCTCGCGAGCGTCCTCGGTTCGGTGCTCGTGGCCGCCCTCGCGACCGTCGCGATCGTCGCGGCGCGTCGGCGGTCGGATGCCGCGGCGAAGGCCGCACTCGGCATCTGACGCGAGCAGCGCTAAGAGGCGAGCCCCATCGCGTCCATACGTCGAGCGTGCGCGCCCATGAGCTCGGTGTAGACCGGTTCGATGCGCTCGTCGTCAGCGGCCGCGAGCGCGTCGGGGCGCAGCGCCGAGCGGCACACGAGGATCGTGTCGCCGACGAGGCGTCTGGCCCACATCGACAGCAGCGAGCGCCACTCCTCATCGCTCTCGATCGTCTCCTGGATGATCGCGACGATCTCATGGCGGGCGTCGTCCTCGCTGAGGATCCGGCGCACCTTCTCCCCTGTCTCGCCATAGCTCGCGGCGAGCGCGAGATAGAAGTCGTCGAGCATGCCGGCGGTGATGTGCACGGCCAGCATGGTCTCGCGCGGACGCGCGCCGATCGTCTTGCGACGGAACGCGTCGAGGTTCTCGCGGAAAGGCAGCATGAGCTGCGTGGGATCTTCGCCGCGTGCGGTGATCAGATCGACGATCGCGCGGTGCTTGGTGAGGGTGGCGCCGGCCGCTCGCGAGAGCGATTCCTTCTCGGAGAGCTCGGGCGTCGCGCGGATCAGACGCGTGAGCGTCTCGAAGTAGCCGAGCTGCAGGTACGCGGCCTGCCCGAGGAAGCGGTTCAGCTCGGGGGCGAGCTCTGCGAAGTCGACGCGGGTCGCGCCGCTCTGCTCTCCGCGGCTGCGCAGCGCGAGCGTGCGCCGCGGGGTCTTGCTGCGATTCCAGAACCAGTTCACCACGGCTTCACACTACTCGGGGCGGCCATCCCTCGAGGGCGCGACGGCCCCTCGGGTAGGCTGGTGTCGTCCCCGCCGTCGGAGCGGGGCCCCGCGCCTGTGGCACGCAGACGGCGTGGATCCATGACGAGGCGACTCTCCCATGTCGCCGGACAGGCATCTGAACATAGTGACAACTTTCGCTGATCTCGGTATCGATCAGGACATCATCGACGCGCTGGCCTCCAAAGGCATCGTCGATGCGTTCCCCATCCAGGAGCAGACCATCCCCCTCGGCCTTCCGGGCCAGGACATCATCGGCCAGGCCAAGACCGGAACCGGCAAGACGTTCGGATTCGGCATCCCCGTCGTCCAGCGCCTCGGCCTGAACCCGGAGCACGGAGTGAAGGCGCTCATCGTGGTGCCCACCCGCGAGCTCGCGGTGCAGGTGTACGAAGACATCGATCTGCTCACCAGCAACCGCTCCACGAGTGTCGTCGCGATCTACGGCGGCAAGGCGTACGAGGGCCAGATCGATCAGCTCAAGGCCGGTGCCCAGATCGTGGTCGGAACCCCCGGGCGTCTGATCGACCTCGCCGGTCAGCGGCTGCTCGACCTGTCGAACGCGACCGAGGTCGTCCTCGACGAGGCCGACAAGATGCTCGACCTCGGCTTCCTCGCCGACATCGAGAAGATCTTCCAGAAGGTCCCGGCCGTCCGGCACACGCAGCTGTTCTCGGCGACCATGCCCGGCCCGATCGTCGCCCTGGCGCGCCGGTTCATGTCGAACCCGATCCACATCCGCGCGACCGACCCCGATGAGGGCCTCACGCAGGCGAACATCAAGCACCTCGTGTACCGCGCGCACTCCATGGACAAGGACGAGATCATCGCCCGCATCCTGCAGGCCGAGGGCCGCGGCAAGACGGTGATCTTCACGCGCACCAAGCGTGCGGCGCAGCGCCTCGTCGACGAGCTGGGCGACCGCGGCTTCAACGTCGGCGGTGTGCACGGCGACATGGGCCAGGATCAGCGCGAGCGCTCGATGGCGGCGTTCAAGGCCGGCAAGCGCGACGTGCTGGTCGCCACCGATGTCGCCGCGCGCGGCATCGACGTCGACGACGTGACGCACGTGATCAACCACACCATCCCGGACGAGGACAAGACGTACCTGCACCGCGCAGGCCGCACCGGCCGCGCAGGCAAGACCGGCATCGCGGTCACCTTCGTCGACTGGGAGGACCTGCACAAGTGGGCCCTGATCAATCGCGCCCTCGAGTTCGGCCAGCCCGAGCCGGTCGAGATCTACTCGTCGAGCCCGCAGCTGTTCGAAGACCTCGACATCCCCGCCGGCACGAAGGGTCGTCTCGTGACGGCGCCCAAGGCTGAGAAGCCGGCACGCGCTCCTCGCGCGGAGCGGGCGGCGGATGTCGCCGCCGAAGGCACTGCGGAGGGCGGCACTCGCCGTCGCCGTCGCCGCCGCGGCTCCGAAGCGGTCGGATCGACTTTCGTCGAAGGCTCCGCATCCGACTCGACCGAGTCCCCCGCGCCCGCCGCCGACCGCAGCGCCGAAGGCGCAGGCACGCATGACGGTGCGGGCAAAGAGCATCACGACGGCAAGCCGGCTCCGGCGCGCCGTCGCCGTCGCCGCCGCGGCGCAGGGGGCGCGGGAGCGGCTCCCGTCACCGGCGCCTGAGATATCTCCGATGGGGCGGATGCTGCGGCATCCGCCCCATCGTCGTCCTGCGCGATGTCCGGCCTCCGCGGCGGATAGACCCAGGTGACCATCACGACCGAGATGATCATCAGCAGGAACCACGAACTCAGTTTGCTGAGCGACACGGGCTGCCAGTTCACCGCCTGGTCGGGATACGCCCACGCCCCCGCCCAGGTGCCGATGTTCTCCGCCAGGTAGATGAACACCGCGACTCCGGCGAAGACGGCCACCAGTGGAAGCCGCAGCGTGCGCCGCCACACTCTCGCATGCATCACGGTGGGCAGCCACAGCACGACGACGCCGGCGAGCAGCACCCAGCGCGCATCCCACCACCAGTGGTGGGTGAAGAAGTTCACGTAGACGGCGGCCGCGAGCACCGTCGTGAGCCAGCGGCGCGGATAGCGCGTGAAGCCGAGATCGAACAGCCTGTGCACTCTCACCATGTACGAGCCGACGGCGGCGTACATGAAACCGCTGAACAGCGGGACGGCGCCGATGCGGAGCACTCCGTCTGCGGCGTATGCCCACGAGCCGACGTCTGTCTTGAACAGCTCCATCACCGTTCCGGTGATGTGGAAGAGCACGATCACCCACAGCTCGCGCCCGGTCTCGAGTCGGAAGACGAGCATCGCGACCTGGATGAGCACCGCCGTGATCGTCAGCGCGTCGTTACGGGCGACGATCGCGTCATCGGGGTACCAGAGGCGGGCCGCGACGATCGCGGCGAGCAGAGTCGCGCCGAACACGCACGCCCACGCCTGCTTGAGCACGAACACCGCGACCTCGATGAGCGCCGCCCGCAAGCCCCCACCGGGCGCGTCCTTGAGAAGGCGGTGAGCGACCGCATCGATGCGCCGCTCGAGAGTGGTCCCCCGTTGCATGCGTCGAAGACTAGGCCCGCAGGTCGACAGATGCCCGGGAGAGTGCCGACAGCACCCTCAGCTTCGCGGGTACCGGGGTGTGGTACCGGACGCACGATCGATCAGACGCGCCACCATGTCGTCCGACGTCGTGTTCTCCCCCGGACGGTTCGGCTTCCCCGCGCCGTGGTAGTCGCTCGAACCCGTGACGATGAGGTCGTGCTTGTGCGCGATCTCGCGAAGCACGCGCTTGCCGGACGCCGTGTTCTCTCGATGCTCGATCTCGAACCCGCCGAGGCCGGCGGCGATGAGCTGTTCGACGAACGGCATGGGCATCATCCGGTCGCGTCCCGCCGTCGAGGGATGGGCGATGATCGCGACTCCCCCTGCCTCTGTGATCAGGCGCACGGCCGTGAGCGGGTCGGGCGCGTAGTGCGGCTCGTAGTACCCCTCTCGCGGGTGCAGGATGCCGTCGAACGCCTCCGTGCGGTCGCGCACTATCCCGCGGGCGACCAGCGCGTCGGCGATGTGCGGGCGGCCGACAGTCGCATCCGCGGTGGTCTGCGCGAGCACGTCGTCCCAGCGCAGGTCGTAGTCGCGGCCGATGCTGCGCACGATGCGCTCCGCCCGGCCGATCCGGTCACCGCGGATGCGTTCGGTCTCCGCGACGAGCGCCGCGTCGGTCGGGTCGAACAGATACCCCAGGACGTGCACGCTGCGCCACTCGTGCTTCGCGGACAGCTCCATACCCGGTATGAACGTCATTCCCAGCGCGTTCGCGGCGTCAGCCGCCTCGTCCCACCCTGTCGTGCGATCGTGATCGGTCAGCGCGGCCGTCCGCACGCCGTACCCGTGCACCTGGCGCATGACCTCGGCGGGAGCCTCCGTGCCATCCGAATGGTTGGAGTGCAGATGCAGATCCGCGGGGCCGGAGAACAGGTGCGACATGCTCCGAGCGTATCCCGGCGGCAGAGACTTCACAGACTGCGCTTCTAGGCTGGATGCGATGCTTCGACTACTGGGGATACTCGTCACCGTGCTGCTCGCGATCGCCACGGCGATCGCGGTGTGGCCGCAGTTCTTCCATCTCGAGCAGACGTACCCGTTCACGCAGATCGTCGCGGCTCGCGGTGCGGTGCTGGGCGCCCTCCTCCTGCTTGCCGTGCTCGCCCTGCTGCTCATGTTCTCGAAGACCCTGCGCGGGTTCGCGGCATCCGTTCTGATCACCGCGCTGCTGGGCGCCGGGGCGACTGCGCTCATCGGGATGAACCGAGGATTCGGGCGCGACACCCTGCCAGAGGCGACCGACACCAGCATCCGAGTTCTCAGCTGGAACACGGCGGGCGAAGTGGTCTCCGCCGAGACCATCGCGCAGCAGGTCGTCGACAGCGGTGCCGATATCGTCGCCCTGCCCGAGACGACCGAGGCCGTCGGCGAACAGATCGCCGTGATGCTCCGAGAACAGGGGCACCCGATGTGGGTGCACACCGTGCAGTTCAATCCCGATGTCGTCGACGGGCCCAAATCGTGGCAGACGACCGTGCTGGTGGCGGCCGATCTCGGCCAATACTCGGTCATCGAATCGGCTCAGGACGGGTCGAGCAACACCGGCTCCGTACCGAGCGTCGTGCTGATGCCGGTCGACGGCACCGGTCCCACGATCGTGGCGGTTCATGCCGTCGCGCCGCGTCGGGAGGAGATGGGCCAGTGGCGCAGCGACCTGCAGTGGATCGCCGATCAGTGCCCGGAGGGCGACTTCATCCTGGCCGGCGACTTCAACGCGACGATCGACCACATGGCTCCCTTCGGCGTGGGCGGCGGCGACCTGGGCTACTGCCGGGATGTCGCGTCCCGAACGGGCAACGGCCTCAGCGGCACCTGGCCGAGCTCGCTGCCCGAACTGCTCAGCGCACCGATCGACCACGTGATGGCATCGCAGAACTGGACTCCGACGGGATCGATGATCATCTCGGATGCCAGCGGCAGCGATCACCGTGGACTCGTCGTGCAGCTCGAGCCCGCAGCCGGCTGAGCCCAGACGAAACGCTCGATCGCGACCGGCATCCGTGCCTCGGACGAGACGAATCGCCGGCATCCGCTCCCCCTCTCCTGCGAGCCGAGCGAATCGGCCGACGGGGTGACAGACTTGATCCATGAACACCGGAGAACGCGACACGATCGCCGAGCCCACGGCTGAGCCCACCACCGAGAACAGCACGACGAACCGCAAGCAGCCGTTCCCGCGCGGCTTCCTCGACACCATCTCGACAGGCTGGGCCGAGCGCCCCGAGTCGCTGCCCGCGCCGCGCGCTCAGGCGCCGTACGCAGCAGCTCGGCGCGACGCCGTCTCGGCCGCGTTCCCCGGGAAGCGCCTGGTGATCGCCGCAGGCGCCCTCAAGCAGCGCAGCAACGACACCGACTACGTGTTCCGCGCGCACTCCGCCTTCGCGCACCTCACCGGCTGGGCGTCGGATGCCGAACCCGATTCTCTGCTCGTCTTCGAGCCGACGGATGCCGGACACGACATCACGCTGTACTTCCGCGAGCGCGCCGACCGCACGACGACCGAGTTCTACGCGGATGCGACGATCGGCGAGTTCTGGATCGGACCGCGTCCCGCCCTCGCCGGCGTCGCGGCCGACCTCGGCGTCGCCACCGATCACCTAGACGCCTTCGAAGCCGGCGATGAGGACGTCACGCTCGACGACGCAGAGCTCTCCCGCTTCGTCTCCGAGCTGCGACTGATCAAGGACGAGTTCGAGATCGCCGAGATGCGCCGTGCCGTCGAGATCACGGCGAGCGGCTTCGACGACATCATCCGCTCCCTCCCTCAGGCGATCGAGCACGCCCGAGGCGAGCGCGTGGTCGAGGGTGTCTTCCACCGTCGCGCACGTGAAGAAGGCAACGGCGAGGGCTACGACACCATCGCGGCGTCGGGCCCGCACGCCTGCTACCTGCACTGGACCCGCAACGACGGCACCGTGGTCCCGGGAGACCTGATCCTCGTGGACGCCGGTGTCGAGGCGGACAGCCTGTACACGGCGGACATCACCCGCACACTGCCGGTCTCTGGCACGTTCACCGAGGTGCAGCGCCGCGTCTACGAGACCGTGCGCGAAGCAGCCGATGCGGCCTTCGCCGCCGCTCAGGTCGGCGTGCCGTTCCGCGACGTGCACGGCGCCGCCATGCAGGTCATCGCCGCTCGCACCGCCGAGTGGGGACTGCTGCCGGTGACGGCCGAAGAGGCGCTCGACGCGGATGCCGGCGGCCAGCACCGCCGCTACATGGTGCACGGCACCTCGCATCACCTCGGCATCGACGTGCACGACTGCGCACAGGCCCGGCGCGAGATGTACTACGACGGCGTGCTCGAACCCGGCATGGTCTTCACGATCGAACCGGGCTTGTACTTCCAGATCGACGACCTCACGGTTCCCGCCGAATACCGCGGCATCGGCGTGCGCATCGAGGACGACATCCTCATGACCGCAGACGGCCCCGTGAACCTCTCGGCCGGCATCCCCCGCACGGCCGACGAGGTCGAGGCGTGGATCGCTCGGGTACAGCAGGCCTGAGCCGCTTCCCGCCACGCCCGCCCCACGCGAGAACAGGTCAACCGCTCCGGACAAGGACATCCTTCGTGGATCGTCCTGATCTGGAGCGGTCGACCTCTTCTCGGCGGCGGTGTCAGGCCGTCTCGGCGACGATCTCGACTTTGAAGCCCTCCGCGTTCTCCACCCAGCCCGCGTAGTGGTCGGGACCGCCGGCATGCGGGTATCTGTCGTCGTACAGGGGCGCCCACCCGTGTGCAGGAGCTGCCTGCATGAGCGCGTCGACGTCCGCGGGCGATCCGCCCCGGAACGCGAGATGGTTGACGCCCGCACGACGACGATCATGCGCGGCATCCGTCAGAGTCGGCGAGGTGGTCAGCGTGATGTAGGCGCCCCCGGCATCCCACGTCTGGCCGCCGTCCCATGCGGCCGACAGCGAGAACCCCAGTCGCGCCAGCATCCACGACCATGACGTGCCGAGTTCGGCGACCCAGATTTCGACGTGATGCAGCCCTCTCCTCGCCGTCATCCGCTCATCCTCTCATCCGAAACCACCGTCAGCGACGGAGAACTGCGCTTGAGAAGGACCGACTGAGCAGAATCGTCCTTCTCTGCTGCGGTTGTCCTTCGCGAGCGCAGCGAAGCAGAAGGGGAGGCGTCAAGGCGACGGGGCGGACGTCGTGGCGACGGAGGGCGGATGCCGGGCCTCAGACGCCGACGGGAACCCCGCGCCGAGCCAGCGCCGCCGCCATCTGCCGCACCGCCTGCTCGATGATCGGGCGCGGCGTGGCGAGGATGAAGCGCAGGAACCCTTCTCCAGCCGCTCCGCACGCGATGCCATCGGTGAGCGCGACCCCCGCCTGTTCACGGAAGAAGTCGGCCGGCGATCCCTCGATGCCGAGACCACGCGCGTCCAGCCAGGCGACGTAGCTGCCCTCGGCGGGCGTGTATCCGATGTCGGGGATGTGCTCGGCGAGCAGCTCACCCAGCAGGGTGCGATTGCCGTCGAGGTAGGCGTGCGTGTCCGCGAGCCAGTCGCGAGCGTGGTCGTAGGCCGCCGTGTTCGCGATGATGCCCGGATTGCTCGCGAGCAGCTCGTTGCGGGTGACGACCGGGGTCGCCCAGATCTCGGCGTCGGCGTCGTTGCTGAGGATCACCTGCGCCGCCTTCAACCCCGGCAGATTCCACGCCTTCGACGCGCTGGTCGAGGTGATCGTGTGAGCAGCTGCGGCCGCGCTGATGCTCGCATATGGGATGTGGTGATGCGGCGCGAACACGAGGGGGGCGTGGATCTCGTCGGCGAACACCCGTCCGCCGTGCCGCTCGACGATCTCGGAGACGGCGAGCAGCTCGTCGCGCGTGAACACGCGTCCGACGGGGTTGTACGGGTTGCACAGGATCAGCATCCCGCCGCCGTCGGCGAAGGCGCGCTCGAGGCCGTCGAGGTCGAACACGTAGCGACCTTCATCGAGGAGCAACGGCACCTCGATGATCTCCCGGTCGTGCATCGGCGGGATCTTCAGGAACGGCATGTACGCGGGCGTCGGGAGGATGATCTTCGACCCGGGCTCGGTGAAGTGATCGATCGTCGCCCGCATCGCGATGAGCACATCGCCGACCGGTCTGATCCTCGCCGGCGGCACCTCCCAGGAGTACTCGTCGCGCAGCCATCGGGCCGTCGCCTCGGACATCGCGTTCACGAGCCCCGGCGTCGGATAGCCGACGAGCGCCTCGACCGATCGGGTCAGCGCGTCGCCGATCGCCGGAGCCACGCCGAAGTCCATCTCGGCGATGAACGCGCCGATCGCCTCGGGATGGGTCGACCATTTGAAGGCTCCGGTCGCCCGGAGCTGGTCGAGCGTGATCGCGTCGTAGTGGTGTGAGGTGCCCATTGCACCTCCATGCTGTCAGCGGGTCAGGAACTCCGTCACGAATGTGACCAATGATGACCCGATCTCGGATGCCGGGCGCCGCAGTCCCTTCACCTCGAAAGTGTGCCCGCCGCCCTCGATCCACACCACGGTCGCGTCCTGGCACGTCGCCACGACCTCCTCGAACTGCGACACCGGCTGGATGAACGGATCGTTCTCACCCTCGATGAACAGCTGCGGCACGCCGATCGACGGCAGATGCTCGGCGCGCGGCTTCTCCGGCTTGCCGGGCGCGTGCAGCGGATAGCCGAGATAGACCAGGCCCGCGACCTCCATCCCCTCGGCGACGGCCATCGACGCCATGCGCCCGCCGTACGACTTTCCGATCGCCCACACGGGAGCGTCGGCATCCTGCCCCCTGGCGAAGTCGGCCACTGCCCGCCAAGTCACGATCGCGTGCGAGGCCGGCCCCGGCATGCGCCTGCCCTGCTCCACGTACGGGAAGTTGAACCGGAGCGTCGAGAACCCCTGGTCGTGCAGAGCTGCGGTGAAGCCGGTGAGGAAAGGATGATCCATGCCGGCGCCCGCGCCATGCGCGACGATCGCCGTCACGCCGTTCGCTCC
Organism: Microbacterium sp. ZW T6_19; assembly: GCF_044987465.1. Taxonomy (NCBI): domain Bacteria; kingdom Bacillati; phylum Actinomycetota; class Actinomycetes; order Micrococcales; family Microbacteriaceae; genus Microbacterium; species Microbacterium sp. ZW T6_19. The sequence goes on from NZ_JBJDRH010000013.1 coordinate 98,023, forward strand.
GCGATGCCAGTCGCCGGAGACGGCGACGGGACCCGTGGGCAGCTCGACAGGGATCGAGACGATCACGAGCGGATGCCGGTCACGGCTGCCGAGGCTCGGTCGACTCTCCCTCAGAATCGGCCTGCTCGGGCTCCTGCGGCTGGGGCACCGGGTCGGCAGGACGCGGCGGGATCACAGGGGCGGCCGGTGCGGGGGCGCCGGGCGCGGGGATGCGCTCGCCGTACCGCGGCGGCTCGTCGAGGTCGACAGGAGGCCGTACAACGGTCGTCTGCGTCGCGGTGCCCAGGACCTTCTTGGCCTTGGCGACCGAAGCCGGCTGCACGGTCACCTCGTAGTGGTCGGCGGCGAACTGCGTCACGCTCGCGAAGTCGCGGCGACGGCGCACGATCGCATAGGTGACGAGGCTCAGCAGCATGCCGAGCGCGACGCCGATGAAGACGAAGCCGACGAACAGCTGCATCGGCACATCGGGGTTTCCGAGCACCAGGATCGCCGAGAGGAACAGACCGATCAGCACGCCGTTGATCGCGCCGGAGCGCGCCGCCGCCGCGTAGCCGAGGCGTCCGGTGATCCGCTCGACCGTGCGCACGCTCTGTCCGATGATGGCTATGTCTCGCGCAGGGACCTCTTCGGCGATGAGTTTCGACACCGTCTTCTGCGCACCCTCGTAGTCGCGCATCGAGGCGACCACCTCGCCGGTGTCGACGCCAGCTGCAGGACGATTCATCATGCTCATGCGGCCATTGTTCCACGTCCCCCTGCGCGTCGGCGCGGAACCGTGATCAGGGCCACCCCGATCATGGTCGCGCACTACGCTGGAACAGTGAGCACACAACGGGTATTCGCCGCGCGCCTCGCAGGCTGCGCCGTCTTCGACCCCGTGGGCGACCGGCTCGGCAAAGTCCGGGACGTCGTCGTCGTGTACCGAAGTACGGCCACCCCGCGCGTGATCGGTCTCGTGGTCGAGATCCCCGGGCGCCGCCAGGTGTTCCTCTCGATCGGACGCGTCAGCTCGATCCGCGCCGGCCAGGTCATCAGCACCGGCCTCATCAACGTGCGACGGTTCTCGCCGCGCGCCGGTGAAGTGCGCATCCTCGCCGAGATGCTCGGACGCAGGGTGAACCTCGTCGACGGCAGCGGCACCGCGGTGATCGAAGACGTCGCGATCGAGCCGAACCGCCTCGGAGAGTGGGCGATCAGTCAGCTCTTCCTGCGGCGCCCGAAGACCAGCGCCTCTCCGTTCGCGAAGGGCCCGACGACCTTCGCGGCGTGGAACGACGTCTCCGAGCGGCACTCCCCCGGCGAATCGCAGTCGGCCGAGCAGCTCGTCGCCTCGTACTCCGAGCTGCACGCCGCCGATCTCGCGACGACGCTTCTCGATCTGCCTCAGCAACGCCTCATCGAGGTCGCCGAGGAGCTCTCCGACGATCGCCTCGCCGACGCGCTCGAAGAGATGCCGGAGGACGATCAGGTCGACATCCTCGACCGCCTCGGCGACGAGCGCGCCGCCGATGTGCTCGACGAGATGGAGCCTGACGACGCTGCCGATCTTCTCGCCCAGCTTCCGCCCGAGCGACTCGAGCACCTGCTCGCCCTCATGGAGCCTGAGGAGGCCGAGGACGTCAGGATGCTGCTGCGCTACGGTCCCGACACGGCGGGCGGTCTGATGACGCCCGAGCCGATCATCCTGTCGGCCGATGCGACGGTCGCAGAGGCTCTCGCTCTGATCCGCCGCCACGAGCTGCACCCGGCCCTCGCCGCGGCCGTGTTCGTGACGCTGCCTCCGTTCGAGACACCCACGGGTCGCCTGCTCGGGATGGTTCACTTCCAGCGGATGCTGCGCTATCCCCCGCACGAGCGCCTGGGCGCGATCGTCGACGACAGCCTCGAGCCGGTGCCAGTGACCGCATCGGCCGCGGAGGTCGCCCGGATGCTCGCGAGCTATGACCTCGTGTCGCTCCCCGTCATCGATGCGGCCCATCGTCTCGTCGGTGCGATCAGCGTCGACGACGTGCTCGACTACCTGCTGCCGGACGACTGGCGCACGCACGACGAGGACGAGCAGCCCGCCAAGGAGGTGCGCTGATGGCGAAGAACAGTGCACGGCTCGACGCGCCGCTCGGCCGCGGCACGACGCGCCAGCGACCCGTATCGCGTGACCGCTTCGGCCGTTTCACCGAGTGGATCGCCCGCGCGATGGGAACCCCCGCCTTCCTGCTGCTGCTGAGCCTGTTCTGCGTGGCCTGGATCGGCTGGAACACGTTGATGCCCGACAGCGTCCGCTTCGACGACGCGGCGCTCGGCTTCACGGCCCTCACCCTCATGCTGTCGCTGCAGGCGTCGTACGCCGCTCCCCTGATCCTGCTCGCCCAGAACCGCCAGGACGACCGAGACCGCGTGCAGATCGAGCAGGACCGGCAGCGCGCCGAGCGCAACCTCGCCGACACCGAGTACCTCGCCCGCGAGATCGTCGCCCTGCGCATGTCTCTCGAGGAGCGCAACGCGCAGGTCGTGACCCGCGACGTGCTGCGTCAGGAGCTGAAGGCCCTGCTGGCAGAGCTCGACGACCACGACGACAAGGCGTCATGACGACCGCGGACGCCGTCAGGCAGGCGGTGGCGGCTGTCACCGACCCCGAGCTGCGCCGACCGATCGGCGAGCTGGACATGGTGCGCGACGTCGTCGTCGACGGCTCGACGGCTCGCGTGTCGATCGTGCTCACGATCGTCGGCTGCCCGGCGGCTGCCCGCATCGAATCGGATGTGAGGTCGGCGGCAGCATCCGTCGCCGACGTCGACGAGGTCGAGGTGTCTGTCGGGGTGATGACACCGGGCGAGCGCAAAGCGCTCACAGAGAAGCTCCGTGAGGGCCGGCCGGCCAGGCAGATGCCCTTCGGCCCCGACTCGCTGACCCGGGTGATCCTCGTCTCCAGCGGCAAGGGCGGCGTCGGCAAGTCCACGTTGACGGCGAACCTGGCCGTCGCACTCGCCGAACAGGGACTCGCAGTCGGCCTGGTGGACGCCGATGTGCACGGCTTCTCGATTCCCGGTCTGCTCGGCATCCCGGCCGGCACCCAGCCGACCCGCATCGACGACCTCATGCTGCCCCCTGTCGCGTACGGGGTGAAGACGATCTCGATCGGCATGTTCCTGCGCGACGGCGAAGCCGTGGTCGCCTGGCGAGGGCCGATGCTGCATCGCACGGTGCAGCAGTTCCTCACCGATGTGTTCTTCGGCGACCTCGACGTCCTGCTGATCGACATGCCCCCGGGCACCGGCGACATCGCGATCTCGATCGGCCAGATCCTCCCGCACGCCGAGGTCCTCGTGGTGACGACACCTCAGACCGCCGCATCCGACGTCGCGATCCGCAGCGGGCTCGTGGCGCGCCAGACCGGTCAGCAGGTGATCGGCGTCGTCGAGAACATGGCTGCCTTCACCCTGCCCGACGGCACGGTGATCGATCTGTTCGGCTCGGGCGGCGGAACGGCGGTCGCCGAGGCGCTCTCTGCGGATGCGTCCGTCGAGCTGCTGGCGTCCATACCGCTGAGCCCCGCGCTGCGCACAGGCGGCGACGACGGCGTGCCGGTCGTGATCGGCGAGCCGACGGATGCTGCAGCTCTCGCGATCAGCGATCTCGCCCGCACGTTGAGCGGCCGGGGCCGCGGGCTCGCCGGACGCTCCCTGCCCATGCGGGTGGGGTGAGCCGTGCCTGCATCGCTGACGGTCGACGAGCCTCTGCTGCGCGGGATGGCACGTGACGCCTCTGTCTACTCGCTCACCCGTCCCTGGGCGATCGTCATGTGGGCGGCGCTCGCGGCTGCTCTGATCACGAGCATCCTGAATCTGAGTTCGGCGGGGACGGATGCCGACGTCCTCACAGCATGGATGCCGGTTGCCGTCGTCGCCCTCGCCGCGTATGCGATCTGGCTGACCATCGCGAACGCTCGTCGTGCCGTTCGCGCCGCCATGCCGCCCGAGACGACCGTGTGGGTGGAGGTCGGCGAGCGTCTCCTGCGCATCGGCGCCGCCCGACGCCGGTCGGAGATCCCCTACGAAGAATTCCAGAGCCTGCGTGCGGGCCGGGATGCGGTGCTGCTGAAGGTGCGGAACGCCTCGGTCGTGACCGCGCTGCCGCGGGCGCTGTTCACCGACGAGGAGCTCGCCGCGCTGCGCGCCAAGATCGGCTGATCACCGCGCGCCGACGTTCACGTCGCTTCGGGGTCGTACGGAGGCAGGCTGGCCCGCGAGAACTCGTGGCGTTCGATCGGCGGCCGCACCGGGAATGCGCTGGCCGCCGGCTCCACGAGCGCAGTCGCGGCCGTGACGGGAGCCGGGTCGTCTTCGAACAGAGCGTCGCGGATGATGCGCCGCGGGTCGTACTGCCGAGGGTCGAGCTTGCGCCAGTCGACGTCCGAGATCTCCGGGCCCATCTCCTCGCGCACGCGAGACTTCGTGTCGCGCAGCAGTTCACCGCCGCGACGGACCAGCTTGGCGAACGACTCGGCGTACCTCGGCAGGCGCTCGGGGCCGACGAGCAGCACAGCGATCAGACCGATCAGCAGCATCTTCTCGAAGGTGAGCCCGAATCCCATCTCCCCAGGCTACCGCCGCGCCTGCCCTCGCGCCGCACACCGAGCGCATACGCTGAGAACACACACATCCAGGTGGGAGAACCAGGGCTATGAGCGAGCACGACGCAAACGCGCGCTTCATCCGCGAATCCATCGTCGAGCCTGCATCCATCGCCCGCGCCCGTGCGCACGCGATCGAACTCGGCGCGGCGCCGGTCAGCGCGGCGGTCGGATCGCAGATCGCCGTTCTCGCCGCCGCGACCGCCGCCCGATCGATCGTCGAGATCGGCACCGGGGCGGGAGTCTCCGGCCTCTGGCTGCTTCACGGCGCCCCGCAGGCCGTGCTCACCTCCATCGACAACGAGCCCGAGCATCTCGCCGCCGCACGCCAGGCGTTCGCCGATGCACGGATACCCGCCACCAAGGCGCGTTTCATCACGGGTCGCGCCTCCGATGTGCTGCCGCGCATGAACGAAGCCTCCTACGACATCGTCCTCATCGACGCCGACTCCGAGAACGTGATCGAGTACGTCGAGCACGGACTCCGACTGGCGCGCACCGGCGGCATGGTTCTGGTTCCCCGCGTGCTGGCCGGCGGGCGGGTCGCCGACCCCGTGCAGCGCGATGAGGTCACCTCTGCCTACCGCTCGCTCATCCAGGAGACCCAGGAGTCGTCCGCCGTGCTCGCCACGGTGTCGACCACGGGCGAGGGTCTGCTCCAGCTCGTCAGCGTCGACAACGACTGAGCCCGGAACGCAGAAGGAGGGCGACGGATCAGTTGATCCGTCGCCCTCCTTCGTAGAACTCGCCCCTTGGGCTGCTGAGCTCGTCGAAGTATCAGGCCGGCGCCACGACAGCGGCGAGCACGTCGTGAAGCTCCTTGGCCTCCGCATCGTTCACGGAGACGACCAGGCGCCCACCGCCTTCGAGCGGGACGCGCACGATGATGAGTCGTCCTTCTTTCACAGCCTCCATGGGTCCGTCTCCGGTCCTCGGCTTCATCGCTGCCATCGTGGCTCCTTTTCCTCGGTGGTATGCAACCAGTTTATCGGGTGTTACTCACGCCAGGAGTTCGCATGTGGATAAATGCATCAATCATTAACATTCACGGCACCTGCCAGTAGGTGTTGCCGAGCGCGTAGACGAAGTGGATCCACCCCCATTGACCGGCGAGGCAGGCCACCAGCACGCATGTTCTCCAGAGTCGCGATCGTGGCACCGCCACGGCGCCCCACAGCGGCGACAGTGGCAGCAGCAGGCGGAAAGTGCTCGACTGCGGGAAGAAGACGGCGAGCAGGTACAGCAGATAGCTCGCGCTCCACAGGCGGATGTCCCCACCCAGCGCTCGCACGTGCCTCGAGTAGATCAGTGCCCCGCCCACGGCGACGACGAGCAGCGCGAGTCCGATCGGACCCCAGAACTGCGGCATGCCCCACTGCGCGAACCAGAACTGCGCACCCTGGATCCACCCTTCGAAGGGGATGAAACCGTCGACTCCGCCGAGGATCCAGTGCCGTCGCCAGGCCAGCTCTGTCGCGAGATACGCGCCGGCATCGCCCGTCGCGATGCCGGCGATCACCTGCCACGCGAAGCCGCAGAGCGTGGCGAGCAGGCCCGACGCGATGATGTGCACGACGTGGGAGGGCTGCAGCGGCTCTTCCCGGCGGCGGATCCAGCGCATGACGCCGTGAAGTCCGAGGTACAGCGCGAAGGCGAGCACCCCCGGTCGGGTGAACGCCATCAGTGGAATGAGGACGTAGAGCCTGGCGTAGTGCTGCCGCGCGACGGCCTCGAGCGAAAGGAACAGCAGGAGCAGGAACAGCGTTTCGGCATAACCCACCTGGAACATCGCCGCGAGGGGACCCGCGGCGAAGAACACGACCGCCCACGTCGCCGCAGAACGGCCGATGCGCTCGCGCAGAAGCCTGTGCAGCGCAAGGCAGGCGAGATACCCGGAGACGAAAGAGATCACGAACGCGCCGAACCCCCACGATCCGAACGGCAGCCCGACGATCTTCGCCGCGTATGCGTAGATCGGCATGAAGGCCCAGGTGTTCTCCGCGATCTCGCCCGAGGCGGTCAGCGGAAGGGTCGTCGGGTAGCCGAAGTCGGCCACAGACCAGTACCACTGCGCATCCCAGCCGAGCACGAAGTCCCCGAGCCCGGGCTGTGCTCCGAAGCGCGACAGCGATGTCGACTGCATTGCGGCGACGATCAGGAAGCCCGTGGTGATGAAGCGCGCGCACAGGTAGATGATCGCGATGCGCAGGGCGTGCGGGGCGTGCGCCCAACGGCGCGCGACGTTCAGCGCGAGCTGAGCCATGCGCGCAGCCCGCGTTCGACGGCATCGATCTGCGCGAGCGGTACCCGCTCCTCGTCATGGTGGGCGAGGTGCGGATCGCCCGGCCCGTAGTTCACGGCCGGGATGCCGAGCGCGGAGAACCGCGCAACGTCGGTCCAGCCGTACTTCGGACGCGGCTGGGCGCCGACCGCCGCGACGAACTGCCGGGCGATCGGAGCGTCGAGCCCCGGACGGGCACCCTCGGCAGCATCCGTGATCTCGACCTCGAACCCTTCGAGGATGCTCCTGATGTGCGCTTCCGCGTCTGCGGCGGTCTTGCTCGGCGCGAAGCGGTAGTTGATCTCGACCTCGCAGTAATCGGGGATCACGTTGCCCGCCACTCCCCCTGCGATACGGACGGCGCTCAGGCTCTCGCGGTACACGAGTCCCTCGACCTCGATCTCCCGAGGACGGTACTCGGCGAGCCGGGTGAGAATCGGAGCGGCGGCGTGGATCGCGTTCTCTCCGATCCACGCGCGGGCGGCGTGCGCACGCACGCCGTGGGTGCGCACGACGGCGCGGAGCGTGCCGTTGCATCCGCCTTCCACCTCACCGTTGGACGGCTCCCCGAGGATGGCGAAGTCCGCGACGAACAGATCGGGTCGCACTGCGGCGAGCAGACCGAGGCCGTTCTTGGACGCCTCGACCTCTTCGTTGTCGTACCACATCCAGGTGATGTCGACCGCGGGATCGACGAGCTCGGCGGCGAGCTTCAGCTGCACGGCGGTGCCGGCCTTCATGTCCACGGTTCCGCGCCCCCACAGGTGCGGCACGCCGTCGATCTCGATATCGCGCACCGGGACGTTGCCGTTGATCGGCACGGTGTCGATGTGGCCGGCGATCGCGACCCGCTGCGCTCGTCCGAGATCCGTGCGGGCGACGATCGTGTTGCCGTGGCGGATCACCTCGAGGTGCGGATAGGCCGACACGGCCCGCTCGATCTCGTCCGCCAGCGCGAGTTCGTCGCCCGAGACGCTCGGGATGTCGCAGATCGCGCGAGTCAGGTCGACGGAGGACGAGGTGAGATCGAGCGCCATGCCCTCAAGCCTACTCAGGGCGACATATGCGCCGAGTGCGAAGCCGCGGAGCGCTAGCGTTGTAGCCATGACTGACGCACGCACGGTATGGGGTACAGGTCTCACGACGATCGCCGGCGACGGCACCGTTCTGGACGCCTGGTTCCCGGAAGTGGGCGCTGGTACCCCGGATGCCGCGGACGCCGCGGCAGCGATCATGACGGTCGAGGCGCTGGCGGGTCCCGACGAGCGCCGCAACGTCACCGTCGAATCCGTGCACCTGGTGATCGATCTCGACGCGGCGCCCACTTCGACGGCCGACGCCTACCTGCGTCTTCACGCGCTGTCGCATCTCGTCGTCCGCCCGAACGAGCTGAACCTCGACGGCATCTTCGCGCACCTGCCCACTGTCGCGTGGACGAACGCCGGGCCGGTGCACCCCGACGACGCCAACCGCCTGCGCCCGCTGCTGCAGCGCGCCGGCATCCAGGTGCAGGGACTCGACAAGTTCCCTCGTCTGACCGACTATGTCCAGCCCGCGGGCGTCCGCATCGCTGATGCGTCGCGCGTGCGCCTCGGCGCCCACCTCTCCCCCGGCACAACCGTCATGCATGAGGGCTTCGTGAACTTCAACGCAGGAACCCTGGGCGCCTCGATGGTCGAAGGGCGCATCTCTCAGGGCGTCGTGGTGGGCGACGGCAGCGACATCGGTGGCGGCGCCTCGATCATGGGGACGCTGTCCGGCGGCGGACAGCACCGTGTCTCGATCGGTGCGCGGACCCTCCTGGGCGCGAACTCGGGCATCGGCATCTCGCTCGGCGACGACTGCGTGGTCGAGGCGGGTCTCTACGTCACGGCGGGCACGAAGATCGTCATGGTCGACGGCCCCGTGACCGCGGATGGCGGCCGGGCCACCGTGAAGGGGGCCGAGCTGTCGGGCCGGAACGGGCTGCTGTTCCGCCGCAACTCGCTCAGCGGTGCGGTCGAGGCCGTGCAGCGCGCAGGCGTCGGCGTCACTCTCAACGACGCTCTGCACGCCTGACCTCACGACTCGCTGACGGGACCTCGTCCCAGCCTTCTGCCATGGACGCGTGATAGTGTCAGGGTGACGCCACTCGTTATGCGAGACGTCTGCGTCGTCGACACGCTCCCGCGCCACTTGCTTGGTTCTGGCCTTTTCGAACGGCGAAACGATGCGCGATCCCGCGCCGTCGCCCACCTTTCCCCGCACCCGGCCCGGTTCCGTGCGTGCAATCTCGGAGATACTTCATGACCTCTTTCCTCGATCTCGGCGTGCCCGCCGACCTCGCCGCTGTCCTCTCCAAGGACGGCAAGACCGAGGCGTTCGCGATTCAGCGCGACACGCTTCCCGATTCCCTCGCAGGGCGCGACCTGCTGGGCCGCGGCCGGACCGGCAGCGGCAAGACGATCGCGTTCGCACTTCCCCTCGTCTCGCGCCTCGCCGCGTCGGGGCGCAAGAGCCGCCCGGGTCACCCGCGCGGCCTCGTGCTCGCTCCGACCCGCGAGCTCGCGACGCAGATCGCCGCGACCATCGCCCCGCTCGCAGAGGCCAAGGGCCTGCGCGTCACGACCGTCTTCGGCGGCGTCAGCCAGCGTCCGCAGGAGCAGGCGATGCGCAACGGCGTCGACATCGTCGTCGCCTGCCCTGGCCGCCTGGAAGACCTGATGAAGCAGAAGGTCGTGCAGCTCGACGCCGTCGAGGTCACCGTGCTCGACGAGGCCGACCACATGGCCGACCTCGGCTTCCTCCCCGGCGTCACCCGCATCCTCACCGCCACTCCCGCCGGTGGTCAGCGACTGCTCTTCAGCGCGACGCTCGACCGCGGCATCGACACGCTCGCCCGCCGGTTCCTCTCGAACGCGGTCAGCCACGAGGTCGACGAAGAGAGCGTGCCCGTCGGCGAGATGACCCACCGGGTGCTCGTCGTCGACTCGACGGACAACAAGACCACGCTCGTGCGCGATCTCGCCTCCGGCACCGGTCGCCGCATCCTCTTCACCCGCACGAAGCACCAGGCGAAGAAGCTCGCCAAGCAGCTCACCGCGGCCGGCATCCCCGCCGTCGATCTGCACGGCAACCTGTCGCAGAACGCCCGCGAGCGCAACCTCGGCGCCTTCTCCTCCGCTCCTGAAGACGGCGGAGTCCGCGTTCTCGTCGCGACCGATGTCGCCGCTCGCGGCGTGCACGTCGACAACGTCGACCTCGTCGTCCACGTCGACCCGCCCATGGAGCACAAGGCGTACCTGCACCGCTCAGGACGTACCGCCCGCGCGGGAGCTGCGGGAACCGTCGTCACCGTCGTGCTGCCCGAGCAGCGTCGCGACGTGAAGGATCTGCTCCGCAAGGCCGCGATCACCGCGCCGCTCGAGGACGTCACCGCGGCCGCGGTCACCGAGCTCGTCCCCGAGCGCGCCGCGCACGTGCGCCCTGCGCCCGTGCAGGCGCAGCCGCAGCGCCAGGCCAAGCAGCGCCCGGCCGGTGGCGAGCGCAGCGGCGCCTCCACGCCTCCTGCCCGTCGTCGCCGGCCCCGCTCGGGTCAGGGCGGCGGCCAGGGC
>NZ_JBJDRH010000014.1:0-93755 GCF_044987465.1 Microbacterium sp. ZW T6_19
TCCCGCCCCGGTCGCGCCTCCCGCTCCTCCCGCTCCGGTAGCGCCGCAGGTTCCTCCCGCGCACGGCGTGCCGCCGGTGCCGATCGTTCCTCCGGGGCCGGTTCCGCCGCCCGCACTGGGTCAGCCGCAGTCCGCCGGCGTGCAGCCGTACTCTGCGCCGCCGGTTCACGACGCGGGGACGCCGAGCGCTCCGACGCCCCCGGCGTACCAGGCTCCTGCCGTGCTTCCGGCAGCTCCGGCCTACACGCCCCCGACTCCGCAGGCTCCTGCCGCCTACACGCCCCCGGTCGCATCCGCACCCGCGGGCGGCGACTCGCCCATCGCATACGTGCCCGGGGTCGCGCCCGCGGGCGCGATCGTCCACCCGCCGCAGTCCGCCGACTCGGAGACCGATCCCGAGCTGTACGAGACCCTCATCCAGAAACCGGCGCCGGCACAGCCCGAACCCGCGGCTCCCGTGGCGCCCGCGACTTCCTGGGTGCGTTCGGGGCCGGATGCCGGAGCGCATCCGGTGCTTCCCGCATCCGCGGCTCCGGTCGACGCCCCTCTCGATCCCCACGAAGCCGAGATCGAGGCGACACGCATCAGCATTCCCGGGCACGGCCTCGTGTTCACCTGGGACGACGGCGCGCGCATGACAGTGACCCGTCGAACGATCTTCGGCCGCAACCCCGCGCCCGAGGCAGGCGCCGTGCTGGTGACGGTTCGCGACGAGACGCTGTCGTTGTCGAAGACCCATTTCGAGGCCGCCGCCGATGTGTCGGGGGGATGGGTGCTCGATCGGCACTCGACCAACGGCATGACGATCGTGCGCGACGGGCAGCGCATCGCCTGCCCGTCCGGGCAGCGGGTGCCCGTGCGTCTGGGAGACGCGATCGAGATCGGCGACCGCATCGTCGTGATCGGCGGCTACGCGTGACGCCGGGGCTGGTCGTCACGACAGGATCGGCGACGCACACCGGCCTCCGCCGCGCCCTGAACGAGGACTCCTACCTGGCCGACGCTCCCGTGTTCGTGGTCGCCGACGGCATGGGCGGGCACGAAGCGGGCGAGCGCGCGAGCGCCACCGTGATCGAGGAGTTCTCGAAGTACCTCGGGCGCGCATCGCTCGAGCTCGACGAGGTGCGTGTGGCCCTGGAACGGGCCCGTCACGGGGTCGAGCACCTGTCGACCACCGGCAACGGACGCGCAGGCACCACGCTGAGCGGGGTCGTCGTCGCGTCCGTCGACGGCATGGGGTACTGGCTGGCGATCAACATCGGCGACTCGCGCACCTACCGCCTCGCCGACGGCGAGCTCGAGCAGATCACGGTCGACCACTCGGTCGTGCAGGAGCTGATCGAGGCGGGCGAGCTCACGGCCGAGACCGCGGCGACCGACCGCCGGCGCAACATCATCACGCGCGCCATCGGCGCGAGCAGCACGGGAGACGCCGACTACTGGCTGTTCCCGGCCGAGCTGGGAGATCGGATGATGATCTGCTCTGACGGACTCACGTCGGAACTCGGCGACGACCGCATCCGCGAGATCCTGACCGGTGTCACGGATCCGCAGCAGGCCGCCGAGGCGCTGGTGGCCGAGGCGCTGCTCGCGGGTGGGCGCGATAACATCACCGTCGTGATCGCGGATGCGGTGCAGGTGGCATCGCGGCCGGGTGCTCCGCGCGAGACCGACGACATCGACATGGACACTCGTCCACGTGAGGCAGCAGGAGGGGTTCGCTGATGCAGACGATCTACCGACCGGGACAGTGGTACCTGATCGTGATTCCGGGCGCGCTGGTCGCGTTGCCGCCGGATGTGCCCAGCGACATCGTCTCGCGGCTGTGGGACCGGCTTCCGTCCGAGAAGACGCTGGCGAGCGTCGTCGACGTGCTGACGACTGCGGCCGGGGGCTCGTTCGTCGCCCTGCCGCCGTTCGTCGCCGCCGTGGCCGAGGGCACCGACGTGCGCATCGCACTGCGCGGTGGCGTCGTCGCCCGCGTCAGCAGCGGGACGGATGCCGAGTACGAGTTCTCCGGTGCGGAGGTGACGACGTGGAGCGAGCGTTTCATCGCCGGCGCCACGCGCATCGAGATCACGGTGGAGGAGACGGATGCCGCCTCCGCGCTGCCTGTGCAGAGCGGCATCGTCTGTGCCGCCGCGGTGAGCGCAGAGCTCGAGGCGAGCGACGCCGCACCGATCGTCGCCGTACTGGGCCCTGCGCCCCGCATCGACGAGATCGAGGCGGGCGCGTCGGCCGCGGCTCTCGGAGGAGGCCCTGCGCCGGCGCTGGCTCTGTTCGGAGTGCCGTCGGCGCCTCATGTCGACGACGTGCCCGATGCTCCGCTCGCCGTCTCGCCCGGGGGGCTTCCTGCTGTCGTGGTCGCGCCCGTCGTGATCCCGTCCGCCGACCTCCCGTCGGCCGAGCTCCTCTCCGCCGACCTTCCGTCGGCCGAGCGACACCTCGACTCGTCGGAGACCGCTCAGGAGGAGTCCCCGCGAGACGAGACGCCCGCAGCAGGCCTCGACGACGGGGCAGAGAGCTCCGAACCGACGCCTGACGACGAGTCGGCGGCGTCCGAGTCCGTGGCAGCGGAGCCGGAGGCCCCGAAAGAGGCGGTCCTGCCCGTCGAGACGGCTCCGTTCGACCTCCCGCCCGTCGCAGCTGCGGACGAGGACTCCCTGGTCGCCGAGCGAGGGGAGCGGGACGAAACGTCCGTGTCCGACCTCGAGGCAGGGGAGGAGTCGCTGCCATCGTCGCCCGACGAGACGGAGCACGACGCCTCGCTCGACGACAACGGCCTCGACGAGCACACCTGGGAGCCCCCGGAGCAGACGTTCGCTCCCGCCGGCGATGCTCCGGCCAGCGACATCGACGAGTTCGAGCAGCTCTTCGGCGAGACGCTGCATTCCGGATCCGCTCAGCCTGCCGGGCCCGCTGTTCCGCCCGTGATCCCGCCGCTGCCGGGTGCCGACCTTGGTGACCACGACGGCGCGACGATCTCGACATCCGAGCTCGCAGCGCTCCGCCAGCAGCGCGCGACATCCGACGAGACAGCCACTCAGGTGCTTCCGGTCGTGCCCGGCTCGGCCGGTCGCATCACGGTCTCGACAGGTCAGGTCGTCGAGCTCGACCGCACGGTGATCATCGGACGCCGCCCGCGCTCGACTCGCGCGAGCGGGGACAGCATGCCGCACCTGGTCGCCGTCGAGAGCCCGCAGCAGGACATCTCTCGCAACCACCTCGAGGTGCGCCCCGAGGCGGGATCCGTCGTCGTGATCGACCTCCACACGACCAACGGCTCCACGCTGCTGCGCCCTGGCGCCGACCCCGTCCGTCTGCACCCCGGCGAGCAGACCCTCGTCCTGTCCGGCGATGTCGTGGATCTGGGAGATGGAGTGACCATCGTCTTCGAGGGCCTTTCGTGAGTCGACGTCCGTCGCCGCCGCCGCAGCTGCCCGGCTTCACCTACCTCGAACCGCTCGGGACGGGCGGCTTCGCCGACGTCTTCCTCTACGAACAGCAGATGCCGCGCCGCCGAGTCGCGGTGAAGGTGCTTCTCGCCGATCGCCCGTCTCCGCAGGCTGCGCAGGAGTTCGCCGACGAGGCGAACGTGATGGCCATGCTGTCCACGCATCCGGCGATCGTGACGATCTACCAGTCCGGCGTCGCGGGCGACGGCCGGCCGTATCTCGTGATGGAGTACTGCCCCCGGCCGAACCTCCAGATCCGCGCGCGCAAAGAGACCTTCCTGGTGGCGGAGGCGCTTCGGGTCGGCATCCAGGTGGCCGGCGCCGTCGAGACCGCGCACCGCGCGGGAGTCCTGCACCGCGACATCAAGCCGGCGAACATCCTCGTCACCGAGTACAACAGGCCCGCTCTCACCGACTTCGGCATCGCCTCGACGACCGAGGCCACGGGGGAATCCTCCGGAATGTCGATCCCGTGGTCGCCACCCGAGTCCTTCGCCGAGCCGCCGCAGAGCGGGCCGCGCACCGACGTGTGGGCGCTCGGCGCCACCCTGTACACGCTGCTCGCGGGGCGTTCGCCGTTCGAGCGCCCGGGCGAGCGCAACTCCAGCGCCGACCTCATCGAGCGCATCGAGCGGGCGGCCCTTCCGCCGCTGGGGCGGCCCGACTCGCCGGAGAGCCTGCAGCGCGTGCTCGAGCGTGCGATGGCCAAGAACCCGGATGACCGGTTCCCCAGCGCCGTCGCCTTCGCACGCGCGCTGCAGAAGGTGCAGATCGAGCTGTCCCACTCGGTGACGCCGATCGACATCGTCGACGAGCATCCGGCGCCCGAGGAACTCGAGGACGACGGCGACGGGCTCACCAGGGTCCGCGATGTCCGCTCCATCAACCCTGACAGCCCGACGGCGACCAGGCCCTCCGCCACGACCCTGCGCAAGCAGCCCGGCGGGGCCGCGGTCGAGGTGCCGCGGTTCGATCGGCCGCCGCAGGCCGATGCGCTCGAGGCGACCCAGCACCGTGCGCCCGCCGCGCTGCAGCCGGACGACGACGCCACCGCCCTGCGCCCACCCGCGGTCGTCGCACCCGAGATGCAGGCGCCGTCGGCTGCCACCTGGGCGCCGGCAGCGCCCACTGGTGTGCAGGAGAGTCCGCAGCGGCGCCGCAGCGGCATGCCGTGGTGGGGGTGGCTCATCGCGGTGATCGGCGTGGTGGTGGTCGTCGGCGGCATCGTGCTCGCGAGCAGTCTCACCGGTGCGCTCGTGCCGGCGCCGACGCCGACCACGGAGGCGCCGCAGCCGCAGGACCCGCTCGCGGGGGTCGTTCCCGCGCCGGAAGACGTCACAGGCGGCAACGAGGGCGGCGTCGTCGCATTCACCTGGACGAACCCCGCACCGGAGAAGGGCGACACGTACATCTGGTACGAAGTCACGCTCGATGGTCCGGGCGAACCGCATATCGTGGAACAGACGAACGCCACCCTGGAGGGGGAGCGGACGGGGCGCACCTGCATCGAGGTGCTCATCAAGAGGGCTGACGGGCGTTCCACGCCCGAGCCCGTCAGGGGGTGCGTGGGCTGATGGAGATCACAGTCGAGTTCGCGGGGGAGTACTACTCACCGCAACCGGAGGAGCCGTTCTACGTCGGGCGTCAGGGGGATCTGGAACTCGATGACGACAATCTGTTCCTGCATCGTCATTTCCTCGAGATCTCGCACAACGACGGCCTCTGGTGGCTGTCGAACGTCGGGGCCAGGCTGACCGCGACCGTCACCGATTCGTCGGGTGGGGTCAACGCGTGGCTGGCACCGGGGGCGCGCCTGCCGATCGTCTTCGAGCAGACCACGGTCGTGTTCACCGCCGGGCCCGTGACGTACGAGTTCACGATCCACTCCCAAGCCCCGACGCTGCGCATCGACTCGAGCGGTGGCGCGGACGGCGGCCAGTCGACGATCGGGCACGTGCCGCTGACCACGCGTCAGAAGATGCTGATCCTCGCTCTCGCCGAACCCGCGCTCAAGCGCGAGGGCACCGGCGCCAGCGAGATCCCCAGTTCTGCGCAGGCGGCTCAGCGGCTCGGGTGGACCAGCACGCGGTTCAACCGCAAGCTCGACAACGTGTGCGAGAAGTTCGACCGCATCGGCGTGCAGGGAATGCGCGGAGGCCAGGGCAGGCTCGCGATGAACCGCAAGGCCCGGCTGGTCGAGTACGCGGTCTCGAGCAGGCTGGTGACCAAGGACGACCTGGCCCTGCTGGACGCGCCCATCGCGGATGCCGAGGACGACGAGGACTCGTAGCAGCCGGTATCGCCGCACCGGAGGCCGACCGTACGCGCGATAGTGTGAAACGCGCGTGTTCAAAGAAAAGCAGGGGGATCGATGTCGCCTCAGACGACAGCTGCCGCATCATCGCAGCTCATGCGCCTGTCGGTGCAGTGGGAATCCGAGCGGATCGATGTCGGCGTCCCCGGCGGCGTTCCCGTCGCCGAAGTGCTCCCCTCGCTGACGCGGCGTCTGCGCATGCTCGACAGCCACTCGGCGTCCTCGGGCTTCCGGCTCGTCCAGGCCGACGGCCAGACGCTCGACGGCGACCGGACGCTTGCCGCTCAGGGCGTGCAGGACGGCGACCTCCTCGTTCTCGAGCAGGGTGCATCAGCGGCGCTCGCCAAGCGCTACGACGACCTGGTCGAAGCCGTCGCCGATGCCGTCGAGCACAACGCACCGGCCTGGTCGCTGCAGAACTCTGTGACGACCGCCACCGTGGTCGCCTCCGTGCTTCTGCTGCTCGGACTGGTGCCCGCCGTGTGGGCATGGGTCGACACTGGCACGATCATCACGGCCGCCGGGGCGGGGGCCGCAGCGGTGGTGCTTCTGATCTGCGCACTCGTGATGGCGCGCACCGGCGCCCCGCAGCAGGCGACCATGTCGCTGGCTCTTGTCTCGTCGGTCTACGCGGGGGCGGCCGGATACACGCTGCTTCCGGACGCGGACCCCTGGGGGCTGCCTCTCGTCGTCGGCGGCGCCGCGATGCTCGTGTTCGGCGTGATCGCGCTGCTCGCGCTGAAGAAGCTGCGCGAGTACGGACTCATCCCCATCGCGGTCGGCGGTGTGCTCCTCGTCATCGGCGCGGTCATCACCTGGCTCGACGCACCGGTCGCGGGGACGCTCGCGGCGGCGATGGCGATCGCAGGCATCGCCGGACTCGGCGCCCCCTGGGTGGCGCTGGCCTCGGTGCCGCTGCGCGTCGTGTCGGCGCGAGACGAGTCCGAGGTGTACGACGCTCCGACGCACATCTCTCCTGCCGAGGTGGCGAAGCTCTACAGCCGTGCGCACCGGTATCAGGTGTCGCTGCGGATCTCGCTCTGCGTGATCGTCCTGGTGGCGACCGTGCCGGTCGTCGCATCGGGATTCTGGGGGCTCCTCCTGTGCGCGGTGACGTACATCGGCATGTTCCTGGGAACACGACAGGTGTACTCGCGTTTCGACATCGTGGCCGTGGCCGCCGGTGTCCTCACCGGCGTGGCCATGGGAGTCGTGACAGCCGTCATCGCCCACCCCTCCTGGATCGGGGGCCTCGTCGTCGGGCTCGCCGCGGTGGCCGTCTGCATCATCGTGGTCGTTCTGCTGAACCCGAAGACGAGACTGGCGCTGACCCGCTTCGCCGACTTCGCCGAGTGGGCGACGATCGCGCTGCTGCTGCCGCTGGCCATCATCGCCGGAGGCTGGTTCTGAGCCATGGCATCCAAATCCGAGCTGCTGCAGGCACAGGCCTTCAACCGTCGACGTCTCCAGCGCGCATTCGTCAGCGGCGCCCCCGGCGGGCGCGAGCTGCCTCCCGGAAAGCCGCTGCGCGGCGTCGTGGTCAGCGTCGCCCTCGGCATCCTGACCGTGATCGTCTCGCTGCTGATCGGCACGTTCTCCGGCACGCTGCCGAAGGACTGGCGGGACGGCGCGATCATCGTGGTGCAGGGCGAGGGCTCCCGCTACGTGGCTCTCGACGGCACTCTCTATCCGGTCAAGAATCTCGCCAGCGCCCGACTTCTGGTCGGTTCCGTGAAGATCACCTCGGTGCCGGCCGACAAGCTCGACGGGATCAGCCGCGACCCGTCTCCGGTCGGGATCGACGACGCCCCCGACTACCTCCCGGCCCCCGACAGGCAGTACACCGACGCCTGGCTCAGCTGCGTCGCCGCCGATCGCCCGCTGGAGATGTCGACGCGGCTCCTCGGGGATCGGGTCGGCTCGCTCGATCAGGGCGCCCTCGTGAAGGACGACCGCGACAGGTACTGGTTCGTCGAGGGCTCTCGGCGATACGCCGTGGCGGAGGACAACGTCGCTGTAGTCGCGAGCGTGTTCCTCGGCATCGACGACGTGAAGTCGGTGCCCACCGTCTCGGCCCTGTGGCTCAACCTCGTCTCACCGGGATCGCCCCTCGCCGTCGACCTGGGCAGCGAGCTGGGTGAGGATGCAGGAGCCGCCGGCCTCGTCGTCGGTCAAGCCGTGCAGACGCAGGCCGATGGCAAAGTCGTCAACGAGTACATCGCCGACGGGGACGGACGACTCGTGCCGGCCACGCCTTTCGCGCGCCAGCTGCTGACGGCGTACGTCGGGGTGGATCCCGTCGTCATGACCGTGGCCGAGGCGACCGACCTCGCCGACGTCAACTCGGATGCTGTTCCCGAGGACTGGCCCGAGAACGCTCCCGCTCCGTCGGGCGACGGATCGACGGCCTGCCTGCAGATGACGCCCACGGCAGACGGACCCGTCGTGTCGGTGGCGACCAGCCCGCAGGATCTCGAACCGGGAACGCGGGTGATGCCCGGAGCGGGAGCGGCGATCACCTCGCGCTCGAAGGGCGAGGGAGCGACCTACGGCTTCGTCTCGGAAGCAGGCGTGTACTTCCCCGTCGAGACGGCAGACGATCTGGCGCTGCTGGGGTACTCGACGAAGGACTCGGTGACGGTGCCCGCCTCGTGGACACAGCTGCTCGAACAGGGACCGACGCTCAGCCGGGCCATCGCGCAGAGGACGGCGCCGGGGCAGGGGGGCTGATGCGCACGCGCACTCTGAGAGGCGCAGCGGCGATCATCGGCATCATCGCGATGCTGGGAACCGCGGGAGCGACCGGTTCGCTCATCGCGGATGCGGATGCGGATGCGGATGCCCGGTCGGTTCCAGTGATCGACGCAGGACAGCAGTGCACCCCCGGGTCGCAGGTGCTGGTCTCGGGGTCGAGCTATCTCGTCGAGCGGCTGGGACTCGAGGACGCGTGGACGCTCAGCCGCGGAAGCGGGGTCACCGTCGCGGTCGTGGACTCCGGTGTCGAGGCGGGCAACGTGCACTTCGCCGATGCCCTCGTTCCCGGGGTCAGCACCTTCGGCGACGGTTCCGCCCCCGCCGACGACGACCTGTTCGGCCACGGCACGGCCGTGGCCGGTCTGATCGCGGCCCGGCCGGCCGACGGCTCGGGGGTCGTGGGCATCGCACCCGAGGCGAAGATCATGCCGGTGCGGGCTTTCCAGTCCGCGCCGGAGGACGGGCAATCCTCGCGCGATCTCGTGGGGCCGACCGCGGCGTCGGTGGTGGCCGGCATCCGCTGGGCCGCCGATCACGGCGCGCAGATCATCAACGTCTCGCTGTCCGACGACCAGTCGGCCGACCTCTACGCCGACGCGGTGGCCTATGCGCACGCGCGCGGTTCGCTCGTGGTCGCGAGCGCGGGAAACCGCAACACGGCGAACGCCAACAGCCCGGACCCCGCGCATTTCTACCCCGGAGAGCTGCCCGGCGCCCTTGCCGTCTCGGCGGTGCTGACGGACGGCACGTGGAATGCGGATTCCTCCTACGCGGGGGCGCATGTCGACGTCGCCGCCCCGGGTCAGTCGATGCCCTCGGCCTACATCTCGGGTGGCGACTGCGTGTTCAACGGAGACTCGGCGTCGTCGAGCTACGCGACGGCCGTGGTCTCGGGTGCGGCGGCGCTCGTCGCCGCACGCTACCCGGCCGAGACCCCCGACCAGTGGGCGTTCCGGTTGACGCAGTCGGCGATGCGCGTCTCTCCGGCCGAGCGCAGCGACACGGTCGGGTGGGGCGAGGTGCGCCCGGCGGAGGCGCTCTCCCTGGTCGACGACGGGTCGCTTCCCGGCCCGCAGTCTCCGGCGTACCCGGCAGCCGAGCCGACGCCGGAGCCGACCAGGACCATCTCGATCGAGCCCGACGCCGACCCACTCGATCCCGCGCGGGAGATCGTCGGGTGGGGCTTCGGCGCGGCCGCGACGATCTCGGTCATCACGCTGCTGCTCGCACGAGGGCGGGCGCGCCGCGCGCAGCGCTGAACGCGGGCATGGGGACTTCTCCCCCTATGGTCATCGCGCACCGCTTCGTAGGATTGCCTCAACGGTCTACGGAAGAGGAGCCCATGGTCAGCTTGGATATGGCGGACGCCAACCGTCTGATGGCGGAACTGCAGCAGACGGCCGGCGAGCTGCAGCGCGAACTGCGTGCGCTCGCCACGGCTTCGGAACGGCTGACTCCGATCACCGTGAAGGACGAGCGGGGAGCCGTCGCCCTCACTCTCGCCGCGAACGGCGCCGTTCAGTCGCTGGTGCTCGATGAGGACTGGCGCGACACGATCGGTGAAGAGTCGCTCGGCGTCGTGATCAGCGCGTGCTACCAGGATGCTGTCGGCCAGCGCGCCGGTGAGTGGATGAAGGCGTACTCCGAGAACGCCGATGACAAGGGCGAAGCGACGCCTCTCCCCGCGCCGGAGCCGGTTCAGCTGGGAGACCCGAGCTCTTCATGGGGCATCGAGGGCCGTGAGAAGCTGCGCGAGATGTACGCGGCGGCCGACGCCGAGCAGCAGGACTTCCTCGCGTACCGGGCGCAGCGCGCCCGTCAGCCGCGCGACGGCGTGAACGCGGCCAAGACCATCACCGTCACGCGCGAGGGTGACACCATCTCGGCCGTGAAGTTCGACGAGCGCTGGGTGCGCAACACGAACGACGAAGTGATCGAGAAAGAGATCGTCCGCGCCATGAACAACGTGATGGCGATGTCCGCGCGGGAACGAGAGAACAAGTACGAGGGTTTCCCCGCGATCGAGCAGTTGGCGAAGATCGCGCACAACCCCCACGAGCTGATGCGCCGCATGGGCGCGATCCGCTGAGGCAGGGAGCACAGCAATGGGAATTCTGGATGCCGTCGGCGATGTCGTCGACGCGGTCAACCCGGTCGACGAGATCGTCGACTTCGGTCAGAACGTCATGGAGGGCGATGTCCTCGGTGCGTTCGGCAACGTGCTCGATGCGGCCACCCCGCTCGACGAGGTGGTGAGCGCGGGCACGAATCTCTTCTCCGGCGGAGGCGGCGGTATGAGCAGCCCGAGCCTGCAGACGCCCACGGCCACGCCGCTGCCGAGCACGCAGGGCCAGTCGGTTCTGCCCACTCCGCCGGCGCAGCCGGCAGCATCGTCCTTCACCTCGGGAAGCGAGAAGGGTGTCGAGGTCGACACCAACACGCTGTACGAGGACGCGGGCAAGTTCGAGGCGGCATCGGAATCGTATGCGTCGATCGAATCCGCTGCCCAGGCTCTCACGATCGATGCCGCGGCCTTCTCGTTCATCGGCGGACAGGCATCGGCGGCCTACAACAACTTCCAGGCGACCATGGTCGCGGTCCTCGGCACGGCGCCGGAAGCGCACACCGGCTTCGCAGACTCGCTCCGGCTGACCGCCAAGGCGTATGACGACCAGGAGGCCGCTGAGGAGAAGAACGAGAAGAAGGACGTCGGCGGCACCGGCGACACCGGTGGCGGAACAGGCGGTGGCGGAACAGGCGGCGGTGGCACCGGCGGCGGAACCGGTGGTGGCGGGACCGGCGGCGGATCGGCGCAGGTCGACGACCCCCGGGTGGACGGCTCCCTCGAGGGCGAGACGGGTGACGAGGAGGCGCGCGCCGAAGCCGACGCGAAGGCCGACCAGCTCGACGCTCGCGCCGATGCGCTCGACAAGCAGGCGGATCAGGCCGATCAGCACGCCGACAAGGCTCAGGAGCAGGCGGAGGCTCTCGACGCGCAGATCGACGAGCTCGAGGAGCGCGCCGCAGAGCTCGACAGCAGTGCGACCGAGACCGAGTACCGGGCCACCGAGCTCGATCTGAAGGCCGAGCAGCAGGAAGCGGCGGGAGACCAGTCCGGCGCCCTGCAGACGCGGACGGAGTCCGCAGCGCTGCGCGCCGATGCGTCCGCGCAGCGCGCCGAAGCCGCGGAGATCCGCGAGCAGATCGCGAAGCTCGAAGAGAGCCGCGACGACGCCATCGAAGAGATGACGGATGCTCGGGAAGACGCCGCGGAGCTCCGTGACAAGGCTGCCGAACTGCGCGACCAGGCCGCTGAGCTTCACCACGAAGCCACCGGCCTCGACCATGGCGGAGAAGCTGAGATCGTCGACGACGCGAACATCGACGGCGACGTCGACGGTGGCACGGGCGAGACCGGCGGCACGGGCGAGACCGGCGGCACGGGCGAGACCGGCGGCACAGGTGAGACCGGCGGCACGGATGAGACCGGCGGCACAGGTGAGACCGGTGGCACGGATGAGACCGGTGGCACGGATGAGACCGGTGGCACAGGCGACGCAGACGATGCGCCGGCATCCGAGTCCGATGCAGATGGCGACGTCTCCGAGCAGCCGCGCGACGACGAGGCGACCACGGACGGGCAGCCGACTCAGACCCCCGAGGGCGAGGGCGACGAGGCGATCCGTCTGCACCCCCCGCTCGACGCTTTCGGTCAGCCGATGCCGGCCCAGCCGGTCGCGGCTCCGGCCTGGCAGACCCGACTGAACAGCTGATCGCAGAACTCACGACTGAAGGAAGACGTCATCATGGTTAGTACTCGCAGAGGTCCGGGTTCGGGTGCCGGCAGGGGCGGCAGCAACGGTTCGCACGGAAGCGGCAGCGGATCGCACGGCGGCGGCGACAACGCGGGCGATGTCGCCCGCTCGACGTCCAAGTTCGACGAGATCCTCGACAAGACGAATTCGGTCGTCGACATCATCAACGGCGTCCTCGAGCTCGCAAGCCACATCCCGCTGATCGGCGATCTGATCGACAAGCTCAACGATCTGATCGGCAGGATGTTCGAGAAGGTCAACGAGGCCATCCAGAAGACGACGCAGATCTTCGCCTTCGTCGGCAACCCGGCGCTGCTCCGCCAGACCGGCACGAGCTGGGTGCAGACTGTCGGCACCCCGGCCACGGTGGCCACGTCGACCGTCGTCCTGACCGCGCTGCCCAGCACGGGGCACTGGACGGGCGCATCGCACGACGCCTACGCCGCGCGAGTGGAGCTGCAGAACCCGGCATCCGAGAGCGTCTACGCGAAGTGCGAGATGGTCGACGAGCAGCTGAACACGTTCGCGGACGCGATCGTCGACTTCTGGGTGAACTTCTCGCTCGCAGTCCTCATGACCGCGATCGGCGTCGGCCTCGGCATCGCCGAGATCGTGTCGGTGTGGGGCGCACCGGCCGGCGTCGTCACGATCATCGCCGAGATCGTCGCGATGATCGCCGACGTGGTGAGCCTGGTTGACATCATCATGACGGCCAACCAGGCTGCCGCCGACTTCATGACCACCGTGACCAGTGAGCTCAGCGCCGCCAGCGCCTTCCCCGGCGGAGCATGGCCGCGCCACACGGCAGCATGACGACGGCGGAGATCGGACGGGTCGACGGCGCCGGAGCGGCGTCGGGCGGCGCGATCGTCCTCGACTTCGACGGTCGACGCGAACGCATCCCTGCGGGGACGACGTTCGTGATCGGCCGAGGCGCCGATCTGTCCATCGACGACAACCAGTACGTGCATCGGCGCTTTCTCGAGATCGCGCAGCACGAGGGGATCTGGCGGCTGGCGAATGTCGGTTCGCGGCTGACGGCCTCGGTCGCCTCGGCTGACGGGATGGCGCAGTCGTGGCTCGCCCCCGGCGGGTCGATGCCGCTCGTGTTCGACTCGACCGTGGTGATGTTCACCGCGGGCGAGACGACCTACGAGCTGACCCTCATCGCCGAGACGCCGTTCTACCAGGTGTCCACTCCGTGGACGACGTCTGCCGACGACGGCGTCTCAGGGCTGCTCTCGCCGATGCAGCGGATCGTGCTGACCGCGCTGGCCGAGCCGATGCTGCGGCTGAACGCGCCGGGGTCGGTGCGGCTGCCTCCGCTGGACGAGGTCGCCGGCCGTCTGGGTTGGTCGCAGGAGAAGCTCGAGCGTCGTCTCGGCAGTCTGATCGACAAGTTCGGCCGGCACGGCGTCCGCGGTCTGGAGCGCAACGGGGCGGGCGAGCTGCCCGACTCCGCGCGCTCGCGCCTCGTCGAGCACGCGGTCGGGGCGCGAATCGTCACGACCGAGGATCTCGATCTTCTCGAGGCGTTCGCGCGGGACGCGTTCGTCGGCGCAGCATCCTGAGTCCGCCCGCAGCCCCGATGCCCGTCGTCGTCGCGAGTGGTCGCGGTCGTAGGATGAGTGTTCGCGTGGTGAAAGCTGAGGCGTTGAGGAGGGTGCACGGATGAGCATGCCGGCGGGTTGGTACGACGATGGTTCAGGGCGGCAGCGCTGGTGGGACGGTGCGCGGTGGACGGATGACTACGCTCCCGCCCACGCCGCGGCTGCCCCGCAGGCCGCCCCCGTGACGCCCGCGCCTGCTGCTCGGGTGGCGCCGGTTCTGGGTTTCGTCGGCCTCGGCCTCGCGGTACTGGGCACGGTGCTGGCGTGTATTCCGGCGACGTTCGGTGTCGGGGCGTTCGTGCTGGTCGCGGCCTTCGTGGTGTCGCTGATCGGGTTGTTCCGGAAGGGGGCGCCGAAGTGGCCGTCGATCATCGGGATGATCCTGTCCGTCGTGGGCGGGGCGATCGGCGCCATCGTGCTGATCGCGTCGCTGCTCGCGAACGCGACTGATCCGGTGGGCCCCGCGCCGACCGGCACGTCGTCGACCTCGACGACGCAACCGTCGGACTCGCCCACGACGGACGCGAGCGATGCCCGGCCCTCGCCGGATCAGCTGGGGGAGACGATCCTTGCCGACCTTCAGCGTTCCGGCATGCACCAATACGATGACGACCCGGAGTGGGTCGCCTGCTGGGGGCAGTACGTGTACGACTCGGACCTGTCGGACGAGGCTCTCCAGGAGTACGTCACCACCATGGACGTTCAGGGGGAGGAACGGGAGCTGATGGGAAGCGTCAGCGCGGAAGCGACGGTGTCCTGCAGCACGCAGTAGTTCGCAGACCCGAAGCCGTCTCCGAACGGGCTCCTCAATGGGGACTGCTACCCATGGAGACGTACCGCGTGCGCGGACTAGTATCGTCGTGCGCAACGTCGGAGGGAAACGCAATGGTGATCAAGATGCAGCGGTTCTTGGAGATGGATCTGGAAACCGCCGAGACCCAGGTCGATCTGGTGGTGAACGCGTACGATTCGATCGTCTCCTCGCGGACGACATTGGCGAATCTCGCCGAAGGCCAGACCACCTCGTTGTGGACCGCGGACGGCAACTCCGTCGCACTCGCCGCAGCGCTGACGACGAGGTACGCCTCTGCGCTCAAGTGGCTGGATGCGATCGAGGCGAACCTGAGAGCGGCAGCCGAGAACATCGCTCTCGCCATCAAGGAGACGACCCAGCTGAACGAGTCCCAGAAGGACGGGTACTCCGCACAGCTCGAGAAGATTCTCGGCACCCGTACGATCGAGGCCTGAGGGGGCGAACATGGGAAAGAACCTTGAGCGGTTGGGAAGGCTGAAGGCCAACCGAACGAGCATCGCAGTGCTCGGTGTCCAATCCGGACAGGCGATGATGCAGGCCGCCGCGCAGACGGCCACGACTGAGGCGACGACCAGCGTCCAGAAGGCTGCACGAACGGAAGGCTTCGGAGGCGACTACGGCGTGACGGTCGCCGAGGCGCTGTCGCTGATCCGCGCCGACCTGGACAAGTTCGTGGACTATCAGAGCGCGGTGAGCGCGGCGTTCGAGCAGGCGAACCAAGCCCTCGCGGCCACCGCGAGCGGCACGGCGGGATTGCCCGATTCCGGACTCACCCCCGCGCAGCAGAGCACCGTCGACATGGCGGCCAAGACCGACAGCCCCGTGCAGGTGTCGCCCGGCGTCACGATGACGGCATCCGAGGCTCAGCAGTACTACCTGGACCAGGCGGCTGCTGCACAGGAGGAGCAGGCGGCGAAGATGGCCGCCGCTCTCGACGCGCGCCTCCAGGAGATCATCGACGGGATGCCGACGACCGAGTACGACGAGCCGGAGCCCCAGCCGGATCCTTCAGACGACGACGAGACAGGTGGAAACGGGCAGGTCGGCGGCTCCGGAACGACCGGCGGCGGAACAGGTGGAGGCGTCACGGGCGGCGGCACCGGATCGGGAGTCACCGGTGGAAACGGCGACGGCGACGGAACCATCAGGCGCCCGCCGATCATCTACGATCCGCCGCATGTCGTGGATCCTCCGCATGTCGTGGATCCTCCTCGTATCGACGACCCGCGATTCCCCGACCCGAACAACCCCGACGATCCGCGCATCGACGGCAACATCGGGGGCGAAGTGCCCGGTGTGGGACCTGGCGGCAACGGAGGCTTTCCCGGCGGAAGCACTGGCGGAGGCGGCTCTGCATCGGTCGGCGGTGGCCTGAGCGGCCTCTCCGGAGGGGCGAGTCTCGCCGGCGGCGCCGGTCTCGCGAACCGCCTGAGCGGCGGCGCAGGCCTGGTGGGCGGGGTCGGCGCACCAGGTGGCGTGGGCGGTGCGGGCGGCGCCGGGGCATCCGGAGTCGTCGCGCAGTCCGGTGCGGCGAACGGCGGCCGCGGCGGAGTCATGGCGGGAGGCGCCGCCGGCGGCGCTGGCGCCGGAGGACGTGGTGACAAGCGCAAGCGTCGACGTGGCCAGGATCTGATGGCTTTCGAGGTCGAAGCCGATGATGAGGCCGTGCCCGACATCGGAGCCGCCGGCGCCGCGGGGCGTTCGACGTCCGAAGGACGTGAAGAGCTCGGCTGGTAGCCCTTCGCTCCCCATACGAGAAAGCCGCTCCCCCGCCCAGGCGGGGGAGCGGCTTTCGCCCCGTGGGAGCTGCTCCTCCGGCCGGGCTCAGACGGTGACGACGCGGATGACGCAGTCGCCGATCTGCAGCACCATGCCGGGAAGCAGACCGAAGCGCTGGTGGGGGGTCATCGGACCGGAACGGCCGTCGGGCGTGCGCAGCGACGAGCCGTTGCCCGAACCGAGGTCCTCGAACCAGGTCTGCCCGTCGACGATGCCGAAACGTCCGTGCGTCCGCGAGACCGAGCGGTCGCCGCCGGGAACGGCGACCAGCGCGGCATCCGGGTGCTCCCCCTCGGGCAGGCGCGGAGCGCGCCCGATGTAGCCCAGGCCCCGGATGGGCACGGTCGTCCCGTCCGGGAACTGCATGGCGATCACCGGTGCGGGTGCAGGTGCAGGTGCAGGTGCGGGTGCCGGTTCCGGAACCGGCGGTGCGGGGGGCGCGTTCTCCTGGGGAGAAGCAGGTGTGGCGGGTGCAGGGACTGCGGCCGACGACGCAGCCGCGGGCCGGGCCCCGCGCGCGGCCACACGCTGGAAGGCCAGTTCGGCGTCACCTCCGAGCACGAGAACGTCGCCGGGCACGAGGAAGCTGGGCACGTGCGGCGAGAGCTCGGTGACGCTGCCGCCGAGATGACGCACCGACGCGCCGTTGGCCGAACCGAGATCCTGCACCCAGACCTGTTCGTCTTCGATGCCGAACGCCGCGTGGGTCCGTGACAGCGACCTCGTGCCGTCGGGCACCCGGATGAGGATCGGGTCGGGGATCGACTCGGGAGCGCGCGGCGCTCGACCGATGAACCCGAAGCCCGTCGCCTGGATCACAGTGCCGTCGACGAGTTGGAACACCGGGACGCCCCCGACGTCGACGAGCGGCGCCGACGCGGGTGCCGGCGGCTGTGCGATCGGCGCCTGGCCGGCAGACGTCGGAGCAGCGGGCGCCGGCGTGCCGGGGGCGTGCGTGATGACGCCCGGCGCGGGTGGCGGTGTGAGAGGAGTCTGCGTGATGACTCCCGGCTGAGCTGCGATGACACTCGTCGAGGAACCGCCGCCGGTCACCCGCGCTTCGAGGTCGAGGTCACGGCCCACTCCGCTCGCCGCCGACTGGCGGGTCTTGCGCACGTCGATCACGCGCGCCCCGGCGAGGCCGTCGAGCAGCCCTGAGGCGGTGAGACCCACTGGCAGCAGCACCGGTACGACGTGCGAGACGCCGAGCACGAGGCTGCGGAAGAAGAGGCCACGAGCGCCGACGCTGACAT
This sequence comes from Microbacterium sp. ZW T6_19, assembly GCF_044987465.1. Taxonomy (NCBI): domain Bacteria; kingdom Bacillati; phylum Actinomycetota; class Actinomycetes; order Micrococcales; family Microbacteriaceae; genus Microbacterium; species Microbacterium sp. ZW T6_19. The sequence goes on from NZ_JBJDRH010000014.1 coordinate 17,795, forward strand.
CCGCGTTCTTCTGCACCGTTCGGATGCCGCAGATCAGGTTCCCCGGTGTCGCGCCGGTGTGGCCCTCCCAGATCCAGCCGATCGCCCACAGTTCGATCACGGCGACGGCGACCAGCAGGAGCGAACCCGTGGCGAGTCCCACCAGGGTGCCGATGAGCGCGATGATCGCGACGTCGATCAGGTACGCGCCGGCGCGCTGTCCCGCCGTGGCACGCACCCCCGCCGCTGTCACCGCGCGGGGAGCCGCCGACCGTGCCTGCGACCGCAGCGGTGCTGCCGGTGGAGAGATGGTCACGAGAAGACCTCCAGAATCTGTCCGGCGATCCCGGAACCGTACAGCAGCGCCGCCGGAGCCAGGGCGAGGAGCACGCCTTCGATGATGTCTCCGGTGCGCGACCAGCCCAAGGAGCGCCAGTCGCGAGCGAGGGGCACCGTCAGGCATCCCACGACGGCTCCTGCGAGCACAAGGATCAGTGCGACCAGCAGGGCGCTGAGCTGCAACGTGATGACCAGGGCGCCCGCCGCGAGCGCGGCGATGACGGTGCCCGTGGCGAGCGCGGCAGCGCGCGCGAGACCGTTTCGCAGCATGCGCGAGGTGAGCAGGAAGTAGCAGCCGGCTCCCAGAGCCCCGCCCAGCACGCACCACGTCTCGATGGAGGGGCCGACCGCAGCCGGAACGGTGTACAGCGCCGACAGCAGGGCGAGCGCGCAGGCCGAGATGATCCCCGCCTCCGAGCGGCGACGGGCGAGCAGGAACTGCCTGGCGGCCTCGTCGGCGTGCACAGGAGACGGCTCGACCGGAGTCTCGAACCGGATTCCCTGCGCGTCGCGGATGACGAACGGCGTATCGATCAGGTCGTGTGCGTCGACGTCGAGCGCGGCGGCGCGGATGTAGTGGAAGACCGGCACGGCGCAGGCCAGCTGCACAGCCGTGATCGTCGCCGCGGGAACGCCTGCGAGGAACGCCGCGGTGTCGACGACGGCGAGGACCGACCACAGCATGGCGATGACGGCCGTCGTCGCCATGGGCACGGGCCCGCTCACCCGCGCCTGGGCGTGACGCATGCACGCGAGCGCAGCGCCCGCCACGGCCCCAGCCGCGATCATGCCGCCGGCGTCTCGGAACGGTGCGAGCGCCACGGCGCCGGCGGCGCAGCCGAGCAGAGGAGCGACGAAGGCGACGTAGATCGTCGAGTCCGCCACCGGTTGGGCGAGGAGGGCCACGGCGCCCGCGAGCAGCAGCACCGCGCCCGCCGACACGATCAGCGGCGTCGGCGCGATCACGGCGCACAGGACGAGGACGGCGGTGACCACCAGAAGCAGGGCGAGCAGCAGCGGGTGGTGCTGACGGGCGACAGGAGAGCCGCTCTTCGACGTCGGATCCGTGCGCGTCGCGGTCTGGGTGCGGTCGAACAGCCAGATCACCCCGCCGTCGCCAGGACTGACGGACACCTCGCTGTCGAGATCGATCGCCGCGCCGGATGTGGTGATCCCGACGTATCGCCGCAGGTCGACTCCGCCTACTGCGAGCAGCTCCGACACGGTCGAGTCAGCGGCGACGACCAGATCGTGTCGCCCGTTCGCGTCGGCGACGGTGAGGCGAATCGTCTTCGCTGACATCCCCGCCCCTCGAAGTTCCGCAGCTCCCATACCGGTTCATCTCGGCATCCTGACACAATAGTAAGCGACTCGAGGAGGGCCAGTCGTGAGCATCACCAGTAATCGCCGTGCGCCGAAACCCCCGGCCGGCGGCCAACTCACTCTGCAGCAGGCACCGGAACTCCCGAAGCCCGAAGGCGCGTCGAACACGCTCATGATGGCCCTGCCGATGGTCGGCAGCCTCGGATCGGTGGCGGTGCTCTCCCTCACCCAGGGCGGGGACGCGACCCGGACCTACATCATGGGCGGTCTGTTCCTCTTCATGGCGCTGTCGATGGTGGGCGGCCAGATGTGGCGGCAGAAGTCGCAGCACTCCACGAACGTCGAGAACACCCGCCGCGAGTACCTCGCCTACCTCGCCGAGACGCGCGACGCGGTGCGTGAGGTCGCATCGCGACAGCGTCGGTACGAGGAGTGGATCCTCCCCGCACCCGAGACGCTGCCGTTCATCGTCGAGGAGGGTTCTCGCGTCTGGGAGCGACCCGTCGGAGACCCGCAGTTCCTGGTGACGCGAGTGGGCACGGCGACCCAGCCGCTCGCCATGACCCTCGACGAGGCGCCCATCCCGCCGCTCGCTCAGCTCGATCCCGTCAGCGCCTCCGCAGCGCACCGCTTCGTCCTCACGCACGATCAGGTTCCCGACCTGCCGTTCGGGCTCAACATCGGCACCTGCGCGCGCATCGAGCTGGTCGGAGACGTGACCCGTGCCCGCGGCCTGACCCGGGCGATGATCGCGCACCTGGTGACCTTCGCCGCTCCGGAGGACCTGCAGATCGCCGTCGTCGCCTCCGGCGTCGAACTGCCGTACTGGGAATGGATCAAATGGCTGCCGCACGCGCAGTCGGACAGCAGGACGGATGCCGTCGGAGGTGCGCGCCGCATCGGCTCCTCGTGGGCTGAGGTCGAGTCCCTGATCGCCGACATCCGCTCACGCGGCCCGGTGAGCGGACGTGGTGGCGGAGCCGTGCCCCACGTCGTGGTCATCACCGACGGCGTCGACCTGCCGCCGGGGAACCTCCTGACCGAAGAAGGCGGAGTCGACGGCGTGACCGTCATCGACATCGCCCGCGAGTGGGACCAGCTCGCAGACCCGCTCACGATCCGGCTCATCCTCGAAGGCGAGGAGGGCTCGAAGCTCACCGTCGCCCGACGCGGAGTCGGCACCGTCTCCGCATCCGCCGACTTCCTCGGCATCGCCTCGGCCGAGGCCGTCGCACGACGGCTCACCGGTCTGGGCGAGAGCGCGCAGGACGAGGATGCCGCCGGCGGCAGCCGCACGATCAGCGCAGAGCTGACCGACCTTCTGGCGCTGCCCGATGTGCGCGACTTCGATCCGGAGCTGGCGTGGAAGCCGCGTTCGGCGCGAGATCGGCTGCGGGTGCCGATCGGACTGACCGCCACCGGGCAGCCCATGGTCCTCGACCTCAAGGAGTCCGCGCAGCAGGGCATGGGGCCGCACGGCATGCTGATCGGCGCCACCGGCTCGGGAAAGTCCGAGGTGCTCCGCACGCTCGTGCTGTCGCTCGCGATGACCCATTCGTCAGAGGCGCTGAACTTCGTGCTGATCGACTTCAAGGGCGGCGCGACCTTCGCCGGCATGGCCGACATGCCGCACGTGTCAGCCGTCATCACGAACCTCGGCGACGACCTCACGCTCGTCGATCGCATGCAGGACGCGATTCAGGGAGAGATGACGCGCAGGCAGGAGCTGCTGCGCGATGCGGGCAACTTCGCCAATGTGACTGACTACGAGACCGCGCGCAAGGGCGGACGCACCGACCTCAAACCGCTGCCCGCGCTGCTCATCGTCGCAGACGAGTTCTCCGAGTTGCTCTCGGCGAAACCCGACTTCACCGAGCTGTTCGTCGCGATCGGCCGCCTCGGTCGATCCCTGCAGGTGCATCTGCTCCTGTCGACCCAGCGTCTCGAAGAGGGCAAGCTCCGAGGCCTCGACTCGCACCTGTCGTACCGGATCGGTCTGAAGACCTTCTCGGGCGCCGACTCACGTGCGGTCATCGGCGTGCCCGACGCGTTCACGCTTCCCGGTGGCGGCGGCCACGGCATCCTGAAGTCCGATGCCGAGACGCTCACCCAGTTCCGGGCCGCCTACGTCTCCGCACCGCCGAAGACGCGACGACGCAAGCCCGGCTCGGCACCCGAGTCCGCCGACAGCGGGCAGCCGGTCCGCGCGATCGAAGCCAGGGCGTTCACCGCGGCTCCCGTCCTCGCGCAGGAGACGACCGACGAGCAGACGCCCGCGCAGGGCTTCGCAGGGCCGGAGGCGCCCGAGAAGCGCGTCACCTTCGACATCGCCGTCTCGCTCATGAAGGGCCGGAGCATGCCCGCCCATCAGGTGTGGCTGCCTCCTCTCGACGTGCCTGCCACCTTCGACGAGATGCTCGGCGATCTGATCGAGGATCCGCAGCTGGGTCTGATCTCGCCCCGCTGGCGTCAGGCGGGTCCGCTGACGATTCCGCTGGGCATCGTCGACCGCCCTCTCGAGCAGCGTCGCGACAGCCTCGTGATGAGCCTGACCGGCGCGGGGGGCCACCTCGCGATCGTCGGCGGCGCACGCAGCGGCAAGAGCACGCTGGCGCGCAGCGTGGTGACCGGAATCGCACTGACCCACACGCCGCAGGAGGTTCAGTTCTACGTCATGGACTTCGGCGGCGGCACTTTCGTGCCGTTCTCGAAGATGGCGCACGTGGCCGGCGTCGCAGGCAGGAACCAGCCGGACGTGCTCCGGCGCATGTTCCAGGAGGTCGTGGGCATCGTCAACGCCCGCGAGCGGTACTTCACGGCGAACGCCATCGATTCGATCGAGACGTACCGGCGCTTGCGCGCTCAGGGACGGGCGGATGACGGCTACGGCGATGTCTTCCTGGTGATCGACGGCTGGCCCACGATCCGCGCCGAGTTCGACGACATGGAGTTCGAGATCCAGGCGCTGGCGGGTCGGGCGCTCACGTTCGGCGTGCACCTGATCGCGACGACGACGCGCTGGATGGACTTCCGCACCGCGATCCGCGACACCTTCGGATCGAAGCTGGAACTCCGACTCGGCGACACCAGCGACTCCGAGATCGACCGCAAGGTGGCCGCGAACGTCCCGATCGGACGCCCCGGGCGCGGACTCGCGCCGTCGAAGCACCACATGCTCACCGCCCTGCCGCGCGTGGACGGCTCCGGTGACCCCGACACGCTCAGCGAGGGCGTGGAGCACCTGATCGAGAGGGTGAACTCCGCGTGGAAGGGCCCGCGCGGGCCCAAGCTGCGTCTGCTGCCCGAGATGCTCGAGCTCTCGCAGCTGCAGCAGCTCGCGGCGGGCACGCCCCTGCAGAACCAGGTTCTGCTGGGTGTCGACGAGGCCGCGCTGGCTCCCAGCGCCTTCGACGTGCGCCGCAACCCGCACCTGTACGTGTTCGGCGACAGCCAGTCCGGCAAGTCGAGCTTCCTGCGGACGTTCGCGCGCGAAGTCATGCGCACGACCACCCCGAAGTCCGCGCAGATCTTCGTGGTCGACTACCGGCGCGCGCTGCTCTCGGAGATCCCCGAGGAGTACCTCGCCGGCTACTACACCACCGCACAGCAGGTATCGGAGGAGCTGGCCGGACTCGCGGAGTACCTGCGCAGCCGACTGCCGGGCCCCGACATCACGCCGCAGCAGCTGCGCGACCGCTCGTGGTGGTCGGGTGCCGAGGTCTACGTGCTGGTCGACGACTACGACCTCGTCAACACGCAGTCTGGCAACCCCATCGCCGTGCTGCAGCCTCTGCTCGCCCAGGCGACGGACGTCGGCCTGCACCTCGTGCTCGCACGCCGTTCCGGAGGGGCGTCGCGCGCGACGTTCGAGCCGGTCATGCAGACGCTCCGCGACCTCGCTGTGCCCGGCATCCTGCTGTCGGGAAGCCCCGACGAGGGGCCGCTGATCGGCAACGTGAAGGCGACGCCGGCCGTTCCCGGGCGGGCGAAGGTGATCACGCGGGAGCGCGGAGTGCAGACGATGCAGCTCGCGTACGCGCCGTCATCGCACCTCTAGGCCTTCGGGGCAGATGGAGCGAAGGTGGGCAGAGCTACCCATGGGCATCCCCGCCCGAGCGCCGTAAGGTGTTATTTGTCGCCGGGCATCGGCGTCACGGCCCTTCCAGGGGCTGAACCAATCGGGGCGAACAGGCCCTTATGACCAGGAGGTGACCGTGGCCGGAGAAGTTTCCGCAGCGGATGGTGCCCTGCAGCGGGGTGCCAGTATCGTCAACAGCTCGAAGACGGACATCATCGGTGAACTGAACGCGATTCAGAACCAGCTGTCCGGCATCAGCGCATCGTGGGCCGGCTCGGGGGCTGCCGCCTTCCAGCAGACCTTCCAGGCGTGGCAGGAGAAGTCACGCAAGATCACCAGCGCGCTCGACGGGTTCGAACAGAACCTTCGCGACTCGCAGTCGACGTACACGCAGACCGACGACGACTCTGCGCAGGCGCAGAACAAGTTCATGGGCCGTCTCGGCTGAGACCGGAGGGATTAGACATCATGGGTGGTAACGGCTACAAGATGCAGTTCGGCGCCGTCGACACGGCGGGTTCCGACCTCGTCGCAGGCGCAGGAAAGATCGAGAACAAGCTCAACGACATGGAGAACGCGCTCAAGCCCCTCCAGGCGGACTGGACCGGTGAGGCCTCCGAGGCTTACGTCCAGGCGAAGGCGCAGTGGAACTCGGCTCTCACCGAGATGAAGGTTCTGCTGAACGACATCGGACGTCAGGTCTCGCAGGACTCGTCCGACGCGCAGTCCACGGAGAACCGCAACCGCAACCGTTGGTGACACTGTGAGTCACTGACGCGGTCAGCGTCTGAGCCGGCTGTCACCCTCTCGGGTGGCAGCCGGCTTTCGCATGCTCGCGGTCTGCGGCTCAGCGGGAGGCGTCGGCGAGGTGTCGCGCGTTGTGGTTGAGCACCTTCACCATGATTCCGTGGCGGCGCAGTTCCGCCACGGCGCGGTTGCCTTCTTCCGCATCGCGGCCGAGGGCGTTGATGTTCGCCACGACCAGCACGTCGCCCGTGCGCAGGGTCGCGATCAGCCGGGCGATGCGGTCGCTCCAGCTCTCGAGGATGTCGGGGGCGGGATGCCGGAACCCTTCGATCGGCACTCCGAAGCGCGTCAGGTCTTCACGCTGCTCGACGACCGACGGCATCCCCTCGCGCGACACGACGAGGCCGACCAGACGCGACCCGTCAGGGCGCGCCGACCAGAAGTCGCGGTTCTGCTGCAGCTCGGTGAAGCACTTGGGGCACTCGGCCGCGGCGTGCGGCAGGTGCAAAGGGCTGGTCAGGGCTTCGTCGACGGATGCCGTGGACTTCGCCGTCTCGTTCGTCTCGCTCATCGCGCACCTCCGGCATCCATTCTGCCCTGCTCGGAGCGCCTCGGGATACGCCGTCTCGACGTGCCGGAGGTGCAGCGGGATCAGAGGAGCCCGAGGGCCCGGACCGCGTCCCGTTCCTCGACGAGTTCGGCCACCGAGGCGTCGATGCGCGTTCGGGCCCAGTCGTCGATCTCGAGCCCCTCGACGACGTGCCACTCGCCGTCGATCGACCGCACGGGGAACGAGGAGATGAGGCCCTCAGGAACGCCGTACTCGCCGTGCGACACCACGGCAGCGGAGGTCCAGTCGTCGGTTCCGAGCGCCCAGTCGCGCACGTGGTCGATGGTCGCGCTCGCCGCGGACGCGACGGATGACGATCCGCGCACCTGGATGATCTCGGCGCCGCGCTTCGCGACGCGCGGGATGAAGGTCTGCTCCAGCCACGTCGGCACGTCGCCGACGATCTTCGCCAGCGCCTCGGATGCAGGAAGGCCCGCGACCGTGGCGTGAGAGATGTCGGGGAACTGGCTGGCGGAGTGGTTGCCCCAGATCGGCACTCGCCGCACCGTGTCGACCGGCATGCCCAGGGTCTGCGCGAGCTGCGCCCGTGCGCGGTTCTCGTCGAGCCGGGTGAGCGCGCTGAAGCGTTCGGCCGGAACCCCCTCGGCCGATGCGGCGGCGATCAGCGCGTTGGTGTTGGCCGGATTGCCCACGACCGTCACGCGTACTCCGGGCGCCGCGTTCTCGGCGATCGCGCGGCCCTGCGGCCCGAAGATCCCACCGTTGGCCGCGAGCAGATCGCCGCGTTCCATACCGGGCCCGCGGGGCCGCGCCCCCACCAGCAGAGCGAGATCGCAGCCGTCGAAACCGGTGGCCGCGGCATCCGTCACCTCCACGTCCTCCAGCAGCCCGAACGCGCCGTCCTGCAATTCGAGGGCCGCGCCTTCGGCGGCTCCGAGGCCCTGCGGGATCTCGAGCAGCCGCAGCCGCACCTTCTCATCCGGACCGAGGAGATCTCCTGCGGCGATGCGGAACAGCAGTGCGTAGCCGATCTGTCCGCCGGCACCGGTGATCGTGATGGTCGTGGTCATATTCAGAGCCTACGACGGCAGCCGCCCCGGAGTACCCTCGATCCATGACGTTCAATCCGGATGCCGACATCTCGACCAACACGACACGTCGGCGCGGGCGGGGAGCCGTCGTCGCCGGCGCCGGTGGCATCGGTCTGCTCGGAATCATCGCGCTGATCGCGGGGCCTTTGCTGGGCATCGACCTGACGGGACTGATCCCGTCCGGCGACGGCAGCGGCGGAGGCGGTGGGGGTGCGGGTTCGCCCGAGGAGTCGAGTCTCACGGAGTGCAAGACCGGTCAGGACGCGAATGAGAAGGTCGACTGCCGCATGGCGGGAGCCGAAGTCGCACTGAACGCGTTCTGGGAGGACAACGTCACGGGCTACGTGAAGCCGGGAATGGTCGTCGTGGACGGGTCGGCCACGACCGCATGCGGCACGGCATCCAACGCGGTGGGCCCCTTCTACTGCCCGCCGGATCAGACGGTCTACATCGACCCGACGTTCTTCCAGCTCATGCAGCAGCAGTTCGGAGCATCCGCCAACGAGCTCGCGCAGCTCTACATCGTCGGGCACGAGTGGGGGCACCACATCCAGTACATCACCGGCACGATGGACAAGTATCCGAACAACGGCACCGGACCAGACAGCAACAGCGTGCGCACCGAGCTGCAGGCCGACTGCTATGCGGGAGCGTGGATCGCGCGCATGTCCGAGGAGAAGGACGCCGATGGCGTCCCCTATCTGCAGCCGTCCACCGAGGAGCAGCGCCGCGATGCGCTCAACGCCGCCCTCGTGGTCGGCGATGACCACATCCAGGAGCAGTCCGGCGGCTTCGTGAACCCCGAGAGCTTCACGCACGGCACCAGCGAGGAACGGCAGTTCTGGTTCGCGAACGGGTACGCGAACGGTCTCGATGTGTGCGCCGCGACGTTCACGCTCCCAGGGGATCGGCTCGGACCCCAGTAGCGTTCAGGGGTAGGTCTGTGATCTGGAGGATCGATGACGATGAATCTGGATGCGCTGTATCCGCCGATCGAGCCGTATGAGACGGGCGAACTGCTCGTGGGCGACGGCCACCGCATGTACTGGGAGGTCAGCGGCAACCCCGAGGGCAAGCCGGTCGTCTTCCTGCACGGTGGACCGGGCAGCGGCACCTCACCCTGGCAGCGGCGGTTCTTCGACCCCGAGTCGTATCGCATCGTGCTGCTCGATCAGCGCGGCTGCGGACGCAGCACGCCGCACGCGAGCGATCCCGGCGCCGACCTGCGCTACGTCACCACGGCGCATCTGATCGCCGACATCGAGCTGCTGCGCAAGAACCTCGGCATCGCCGCCTGGCAGGTGTTCGGCGGCTCGTGGGGGAGCGCGCTCGCGCTCGCCTACGCGCAGGCGCACCCGGATGCCGTCACCGAGCTCGTCCTCCGCGGCATCTTCACGCTGCGACGCGAGGAGCTCGAGTGGTTCTACGAGGGCGGTGCCGCAGCTCTCTACCCCGACCTGTGGGAGGCGTACGTCGCGCCCATCCCCGTGCTCGAGCGCACCCGCATGATCGAGGCATACCATCGGCGGCTGTTCGATCCCGATCCGGCCGTGCACGAACCCGCCGCGGTCGCCTGGACGACGTGGGAGGCCTCGACCGTGACGCTCGTGCCGGACGCCGAGCAGATCGCCTCGATGTCGGATGCGCACAGAGCCATCGCGTTCGCACGCATCGAGAACCACTTCTTCGTCCATCGCGGCTGGTGGGAGGAAGGGCAGCTGATCGCGGGGGTCGACGGCATCCGGCACATCCCCGCCGTGATCGTGCAGGGGCGGCACGACGTGTGCACGCCGATGATGACCGCGTGGGATCTGCACCGGGCCTGGCCCGAAGCGGAGTTCGTGGTCGTCGACGACGCCGGGCACTCAGCCGCGGAGCCCGGCATCCAGCGCGCCCTCCGCGCGGCGACCGATCGCTTCGCGGCGCGCTGACCGCTCGCCCCGGTGCGCTGGGCGATGGCCCCGGTGAGCGTCGCTCGCGACGACGCGCTCATGTCGCCGTTGGTGTGACCAGTTGGTGTAGTCGGTCGCAGGTGTGGCGGGCTGGGCCGGGCCGGGTCACCGTTGGTGTGACCAGTGGCGTGTTCGGTCGCAGGTTCGGCGGGCTGGCCGGGGCTGGGTCGCCGTTTGCGTGACCAGTTGGTGTAGCCGGTCGCAGGTTCGGCGGGCTACGCGCGCAGTGCCTTCAGCAGAGTCTTCACGAGCAGGGCCGCGCCGCCGTTCGCCCGGAACCTCGTGAGCCCCTCGCTGACGTCGGCGCCGGTGCGAGCCGACACGAACCAGGGCGGCTTCGGCAGAATCGTCAGCCGCCCGCCGCCGTTGGCTCCGGGCAGTGATCGCGGGAACGGCCGGAACGGTCCGCGGATCACCGAACGCTCCACTGCGTCGAGCAGCAGGGCGTTGTGCACGACACCGATCCCGCTGCCGACGTGGGCGATCGTGCTGCCCGGGAAGGCGCCCCACGTGAGCGTCGGAGTGATGAACCCGAACGCGGTCCAGCCGTTGATCGCGATCGAGCCGTAGCGCAGGTCGGCGATCGCCCTCTCGAATCCCGTGCCGAGCGACTTCTCGGTCGCGGGGTCGATCAGCAGGTTCGCGCCCAGCGTGCCCTGCAGCTCATCGTTCGCGTAGGCGACGGCCGCGTCGAGGAAGGCCTGTCCGGAACCGGGCACGGTGACGACGCCGAGCACGGGAGCGAAGTACTCGGTGCTGCGCAGGGCGGTGGAATCGTCGCCGTCGCCGATCTCGACCAGCACCCGATCGCCGAGCACGAGCGCGTCAGGGTAGGCGTCTGCCGCAAGCCCCATTCGAGAGGGCGCCCCGGGGTACCAGATCGGTCGCTCGGGGGCGTTCGCGTAGGCGCGGCGGAGCTCGGCACGGAACTGGTCGGCCTGCGCCCAGTCGCTCGACAGGATGACGACCTGGCCGGCGATGCAGTTGTGACCGCTGTTCTGCAGGCGCATCGTGGCGATGTGCTCAGCCTGGTACGTGAGGTCTGCGGCGGTCCAGTCGCCTGGGACGACGATGATCGGCGACACCCCGCCGAGCTCGGCGGTGATCGGCTTCTTCAGCTGCGGGCGGTTCTCGCGTCGGCGGCGTGTGGCGGCCGCGCCCGTGCCCCAGACGATCGCGTCGAAGGTCGCCGCCGATCCCGTGATGTGCACGTGGACGAGATCGGGGTGCCCGGTCAGGTATGCGCCGACCGCGGGGCCGCCGCGGACGATCCTGAGGAGCCCCGGTTCGATGAGCGGCGCGAATGCGCGCTTGTAGACCGGCACCAGAGCGTCCTGCGTGGGATTGACCTTGAGCAGAGCGGTGCGGTTGTGCGCGAGCAGCTCGTACAGCACGTCGAGCACGGGAATCGAGGTGATGTTGCCTGCGCCGAGCACCAGGCCGACTCCGCCGGATTCGGTCGGCGTGCGCTGGGCGAGCCCGGCGGCGGCACGCGCCTGATTCGGCGTGGTGCCGGGCTCGAGCCATACCTCGCCGGTGAAACCCGACAACAGGAATCGATCGATGCCGGTCAGCGGAAAGGTGTGGACCCGCGTGCGCCCGCCCGGCGCGCGGTCGATCTTGATGCCGTCGAGAGGGTTGGTGCCGTTCGCGAGTCGGGACAGCGTCTCGATGTACGCGTCGAGTGCGCCGAGCACGCTGTACGGGCCGCTCAGCCACTCCTCGCCGCGGAGCGGATGCCGGGCGTCGAGGCCCTTGGAGGCCGACGCCGTGTTCGCCCAGTCTTCGGCAGCGGATGCGACGCTCGTGCGCACCGCTCGAAGCAGGGTGACACGCTGTGCGATCGTCAGCGCCGACCAGATCGAGGCGCCGGTCTGCAGCTCGCCGATCGCCGTGTCGAGATCCGCGCGCTGACCATCACTCAGTTCGGCGATCACAGGCGGGGCGGCATCCGTCTTCGTGGCGGGCGTTGTCGCAGAAGTCATCGGCGTCTCCTTAAAGCGGGATCCCAGCTTATGCCGGAGGACGAGGTCGGGGTGCGGAAGAGGCGTTTCGTCCCGCTGCGGGCTCAGGCCTCGATGTCGCTCCGGCGCAGACGGTAGCGAGAGAGAGCCACGATGCTCGCGGCCATGAGCACGGCGGGCAGGATGCTGAAGCTCAGCACGATGCCGGTGACGGCGGCATCAGGCTGCTGCGCTGTCGCGCCTGCGACGGTCGACACGTAGCCGGTCGCGGCGAGCGTGAGCGAGACGAAGGTCGCACCGAGGGCGAAGCCGACGGTCTCGCCTGCGGTCCAGAATCCGGTGAAGGTTCCGGCCTGCCCGGGCGCGTTCGTGCGTTCGTCGTGCGAGATGACGTCGGGCAGCATCGCCATCGGCAGGGACTGCAGACCGGCGTAGGCGATGCCGGCGACGGCGACGGATGCATAGATCCACGCACCGGGAGCCCAGACGGCCGCCGTGATGGAGGCGGCGGCGATCGTGAACCCGGCGCTGGCGATGCGGAACGCGCGTTCCTTGCCGATGCGGCGTGCGATCGAGGTCCAACCCGGTGTCGCGAGCAGCGCGGGCCCGACGAGTGCGAGGAACACCAGCGTCACGGCGTCCTCCGATCGCAGCACCCAAGTGGCCACGTACTGCGCGCCGGCGAGCATGGTTCCCGTCGCGAGCGCCTGAAGCAGGAAGGTCGTGAGCAGAGCGCGGAACGGCTGGCTGCGGCGCAGGGCGCGGAATCCCGAGGCGTACTGCTCCCTCACGCTCGGCGGATGCTCCGTGGGGGAGGCGGGCGCGACGCGGCTCGCCGCCGCATCCGCCGTCTTCGACGCCACGTACATGCCGATGCCGATCACCAGACCCGCCGCGATGCCCATCAGCAGGTATCCGATCACCTGATCCGGGCCCGCTCTGCGCAGTTCGGGCCCGCCCGCGCCGAACAGCAGGATGGCTGCGGTGAGCACGATCACGCGCCAGCCGAGCAGACGAGTGCGCTCGTCGTAACTGCCGGTCAGCTCGGCGGGGAGCGCGACGTAGGGCACCTGGAACAGGCTGAACGAGGTCGCCGTCGCGAGGAAGGCGAGCAGTACGCAGATCGCTCCGGCCGTCGGCCCCCATGACGGAGGCACGGCGAAGGTGAGAGCGAAGAACAGTGGCAGCGTCATCGCTCCGGTGATCATGAACCCGCGCCGCGATCCTGTGCGCGCCAGCTGTCGATCGGACGCGGCGCCGATGAGCGGGTCGATCACCACGTCCCAGATCTTGGCCGAGGTGACGATCAGGCCGGCCGCGAGGGCGGCGACCCCGAGGTTGTCGGTGAGGAAGTACGTCAGCACGAGCCCGGGCAGCGTGGCATAGCCGCCGGTTCCCAGCGAGCCGATCGCGTACAGCGCGATCGTGCGCGCAGGGAGGCGTGCGGCGGATGCTCGCTCGGGTCGAGCCTCGGTGCTCATCGCGCCAGTGTAGCGGCGCGATGAGTCGTCAGATCAGGGCGAGCTCGCGGAGCTTCGCCTCGACGTCGGCGTTCGAGGGCTCGACGTGATGCGAGGAATCGGGATACACGACGACGGGGATGTTGGTGCGGCCCGAGATCTCCTTGGCGACGTCTGCCGCGGCGGGGTCGGCGACCAGGTCGACATAGGTGTATTCGATGCCGAGCTCGTCGAGCTGCTTCTTCGTGCGGATGCAGTCGCGGCACCAGTCGGCGCCGAACATCGTGATCTCGGATGCTGCAGGAGTGGTCATGCATCAAGCCTACGGCGGCGGCGATGGGAGAGGGCCGGGCGTGTTCCCGACTCCGTACCGCCTGCGGCAGCGACGCACGGATGCCGGAACCCCAGATTCCGGCCCCCAGCCATGCGGTGCAGACAGGCGGTACGGGCGGGGGTCAGTGGCCGGCCGCCGCAACCGGCGTCGCGCCGGCGGTGATCGCGTCGAGCGCTCGACGCAGCGATGAGCTCGAGGTATGAGCGGTGTACGGGAAGTACACGACCTCCACCCCGACCTCGGCGAACTCGCGCTCGAGGCGCAGGCCCTTCTCGGTGCCTCGCCAGTCGTCACCCTTGAAGAAGTGGGTGAACTGCACGTCGCGCCACGAGTCCATCTTGGATGGACTGGTCTCGACGTAGACCTCGTCGACGAACGAGATGTGTCGAACGATCTCCGCACGTTCCGCCGTAGGGATGACGGGCTCGATGCCCTTCACCTGGCGCAGCATCTCGTCGCTGACGACGCCCGCGATCAGAATGTCGCAGTGCTGCTTGGCGTGACGAAGAAGGTTCAGATGCCCGACGTGAAACAGGTCGAAGGCACCAACGGCATAGCCGATGCGCGTCCCCATGATCTCCCCAGATCAGTATTCCCCAGAAGCGGATCCCCATCCGCTCAGCGACTCCCACAGCCGCGTCGGATCAGACTAGCAGAACGATGACGTCGATGTCAGCAGACCGCCAGCAAGGAAAGAATCTTTACGAAATCGTCGGGACGGGTTCTCAACGCATAGCAAGGCGTGAAACGATAGGTGCGAAGCCGAAGAGGGGGAGCAGGTGGTGGCACAGGTCACGGTCATCGTGCCGACATACAACGAGCGCGACAACGTCGCCGAGCTCGTCGCGCGCGCCGCCGCCGCATTGGCCGGACGAGACGCCGAGATCCTCTTCGTCGACGACAGCACCGACGACACGGCACTCGAGGTCGGAAGGGTCGCCGCCGACGCTCCCCTCCCCGTCCGGGTGATCCACCGAGATGACAACACCGGCGGACTGGGCGGGGCCGTCGTGGCAGGGCTCAAGGCGGCCGCATCCGACATCTGCATCGTCATGGACGGCGACCTCCAGCATCCGCCTGAGCTGCTCCCCGCTCTTCTCGACCGACACGACGAAGGCGACGCGGACGTCGTCGCCGCCTCGCGTTACATCGGCGGCGGAGACACGAGCGGACTCGGAACCGCCGTGCGCTTCGGCGTCTCGCGAGCGGCCACCTGGCTCACCAAGGCGATGTTCCCGATTCGCCTGGCGCGCAGCACCGACCCGATGACCGGCTTCTTCCTCGTCGATCGCTCCCGGCTCGACCTCGCCACGCTCAAGCCGCAGGGGTTCAAGATCCTCCTCGAGATCCTCGCCCGCACCGATCTGCGCATCGCCGAGGTTCCGATGGAGTTCGCCGAGAGGCGCCACGGCACCTCCAAGGCGAGCATGCGTCAGGGCGCCACGTTCGTCGCGCATCTCGCCAGGTTGCGCTTCGGCAAGATGTCGCTGTTCGCACTGATCGGCGTGATCGGCGCGGTCGTCAACCTCGGCATCATGTGGCTGCTCGTCGAAGCGGGAATCCCCTATGTGTGGGCGGCGATCATCGGCGCCGAGGCCACGATCGTCGGGAACTTCCTGCTGCAGGAGCGCTTCGTCTTCGCCGACATGCGGACGGATGCTCGAGGAATCGGCATCCGCTTCCTCACCTCCTTCGCGTTCAACAACGCCGAAGCGGCGCTGCGCATCCCGGTGATGGCCCTCATGGTCGAGACCTGGCACATCTCCAGCGTGCTCGCGACCGGGCTGTCGCTCATCGTCGCGTTCTTCGCGCGGTTCCTGTTCCACTCGCTCGTCGTGTACGCGCCGAGCCGGAGGCGGGCGGATGGCGTCGAGCCGAAGCCGGACACCGCCGCGATCCGCGTCATCAAGGCCATCGACGCCGAGGCCGTTCGGCCGGGGGAACTGTGAATCCTCAGGGACGCCCCATGCCGACGTAGGTCCATCCAGCCGCGCGCCATGCGGCGGCGTCGAGCCCGTTGCGTCCGTCGACGATCACGCGCCCGACGGTCAGCGATGATGCGTGCTCCGGTGAGAGATCGCGGCGGTACTCGTCCCATTCGGTGACGAGGATGACGGCGTCGGCACCGCGGAGGGCCTCATCACGGTCTTCCACGTAGGTGAGCTGCGGGTGCTGGCGGCGGGCGTTCTCGATGGCTTGCGGGTCTGTCACGACGACGTCGGCGCCGAGCCCGCGCAGGCGGACGGCGACGTCGAGGGCGGGGGAGTCGCGGATGTCGTCGCTGTGCGGTTTGAAGGCGGCGCCGAGGACCGTGATCCGCTTGCCGACGACGTCGCGGTCGAGGGCGTCGAGCACCAGTGTGACGGCGCGCTCGCGTCGGCGGAGATTGATGGCGTCGACTTCGCGGAGGAAGCCGACGGATTCTCCGCGGCCGAGCTCTTCGGCGCGGGCGGCGAATGCGCGGATGTCCTTAGGGAGGCATCCGCCGCCGAAGCCGATGCCGGCGCCGAGGAAGCGCCGGCCGATTCGGACGTCGTGGCCGATCGCCTCGGCGAGCTGGGTGACGTCGGCGCCCGTCGCCTCGGCTATTTCGGCCATCGCGTTGATGAAGGAGATCTTTGTCGCGAGGAACGCGTTGGCCGCCACCTTCACCAGCTCTGATGTGGCGAGATCGGTCACGAGGAACGGTGTGCCCTTCGCCACCGCGGGCGCGTACACCTCTCGCAGGACGTCCGCGGCTGTCTCGCCCGCGTCGCCCGCAGGCACCCCCACCACCAGTCGGTCCGGATCGATGGTGTCTTTGACCGCGAATCCCTCACGCAGGAACTCAGGATTCCAGACGAGCGTGGCCCCCGCGCTCTCGACGATCGGAGTCAGCGTCGCTGCGGTGCCGACAGGCACGGTCGACTTGCCCGCGACGATGTCGCCGGACGACAGATACGGCGCAAGTTCCGCGAAGGCGGCGTTCACGTAGGTGAGATCGGCGGCGTATCCGTCCTTCTTCTGGGGCGTGCCGACGCCGACGAAGTGCACTGCCGCGCCCCGGGCTTCGGACATGTCGGTCGTGAAGCGCAGTCGGCCCGAGGCCACTCCTTGCTTCAGTATCTCGGGCAGCCCTGGCTCGAAGAACGGCGCTTCGCCAGCCGAGAGCGACGCGATCTTGTCTGGGTCGAGGTCGATGCCGACGACGTCGTGGCCGATTGAGGCCATGGCGGCAGCGTGAACCGCGCCGAGGTATCCGCAGCCGATGACAGAAATCTTCACGGTGCTCCTTGAGGTGAGACCACCGGATGCCGGTGGTGATGGTGGTGTCTTCAGAGATGCCGGTCAGTGCGCGTGCTGCCGGTGTCGAGCTCGAGACCGCGAGCGAGCGCCAGGGCTCGGCGGAACGCCGCGAGAGTCCTGTCGCGAGACACCGACCATTCGCGCGCCGACAGGTCAGGGTGAGCGGATCGTCCACGAGAACACGCCAGAGCGTCGGTCAGGATCTCCGGCGTCAGAGCGCCGTCGAACAGGGTCACCCAGCCTTCGCCCACCTCGGCGGCGAGATCACGGTTGACGTGGTTGTCCGGTACCAGGACCGGGCGATCGGCGGAGAGCGCAGCGAGTGCCGTGCCGCTGTTGTGCATGTGGCGGTACGGCAGCACGACGAGCTCGGATGCGGTGATCGCGCGTACGAGCTCTTCGTCGTCGAGGAATCGCGGATCGATGGTCACCCTCGGATCGCCGCCCGCCGCCTGGCGCAGCGCGTCGACGAGGTCTGTCGACGATGGCTTGCCCGCGATTCCCAGTGACAGCGAAGGATCGTCGATGCCGACGAACGCCGCCACGAGGTCCTCGACTCCCTTGTAACGGCGGATGAGCCCCACGTAACCGAACCGGCCCGGCACAGCCTCCCCGCCCATATGCGGAGCGAACCAGTCCCGGTAGTGGCCGTGCTCGACGGTGACTGCGGGTATGCCGGGCCGCGGAGGAGTCCGGTCGTTGAGTCTGATGTCGAGGGTGGTGAGGCGGTCTATCCGATCGAGTACGCGGTGATCGAACGCGTTGATGTTCGTCGGTCGTTCTATGTTGTGCACAGTGCGGACGATCGGCACTCGCGTGAGGCGCCATCGGAGCAGGAGCAACGAGGTCACCATGCGGCGTACCGTGCGGCCGCGCCAGTTGTGACCGCCGACCAGCAGCTCGGGCCAGTGAAGATGCACGATGTCGTAGCGGCCGAACAATGCTGCCATCGGGCGGTACGGCGTGACGTCGGCCACTTCGCTCAGCGCATCGAACAGCTGCGTGATGTACGGATTCGTCGTGCTCTTCGGGCGACGGAACGACTCCAGCACCCGGATCCTGCGGCCTTCCTGTGCCATCACCGGGCACCTGCCTTCTCGGCGATCGCGTGCGCGTACCATTCCGAGACCAGACCGGGCAGCCGCGAGACCGACCATCGGTCAGTGGCGCGACCGCCCTCGGAGGCCGCCTCCTCGAGCTTGACGACGAGATCGGCGACGATGTCTCCGTCCAGTGACGCGACGTGGCCATTCGAACCGGCGAGGGCGGGCGGGCCGCCGAGCGGCAGGCAGACGACGGGGCACCCGATCGTGCTCGCTTCGGCCACGACCCACCCCGCCTGGTCGCGCATCGACGGGAAGAGGAAGACCTCGGCACGTGCGATCGCGTCCAGCACGCGATCGCGCGGCTGATGACCGAGGAACCGGACGCGGTCTTCGATGCCGAGGCGGCGGACTCGTGCGCGGAGCCGCTGCTCCTCGTATCCCTCCCCGTACAGGTCGAGGGTCCAGGTGTCCGTGCGCGCGATCGCATCGACAGCCATCGCGGCGCCCTTCAACGCGATCAACCTGCCCGCGAACACCGCGTGCCGGGCATCGACGCGTGCCGCCCGGGGCGGCAGGTCATCGAGAGTCGCGTTCGGCTCGACCACGACGGTGCCTGCGCGAGTGGAGAAGTGCTCCGCGACCTGCTGGTTCTGCGCGATGACGACGGAGGCACGGCGAGCGACCCTGTCGCCCACGAACCGGCGGATGAGGGCCGTGAACGTGCCGCGGACGATCTCGGTGAGAGTACCGCGAACGCCCAGCCAGCGCGACAGCTTCAGCACCGGCGGTGTGCTGGCGCCTCCGATCGGCCCCCAGATGAGAGGCACATCGTGCAGAGCGACCAGGCCGCACGGCATCCAATCGTTCGCGAAAGAGACATGATGGGCCACATCGAAGTCGTATGTGGAGTGCAGTTCGCGGGCGCGGCGGCCGAGCGCGCGCTGCCAGGCTGCGTAGTACCAGTAGAGGTCCCATGAGCGACGCTTCAACCGCATTAGGCGCGGCGACAGGTCGAGGTAGTTCACGTGCAGTCGCTCAGCAAGAGCCGGGTCCGCAGAGAGGGCGGCGTCGATCGACTCGCGAAACCGGTGCCTGGTGATGACCCAGACATCGTGATCCCTGGTCGCCGCACGTGCGAATTCCCATCCGGCGCGCGCCTCGGGTTCGGAGACCGGGCCGCAGGCGTAACCGCTCACGAGCACGCGCGGGCGTCGTTCTCCGGCTGAATGAAGCCCCGAATCCATACAAGTCCCCCTACCTCATCGGTTCGCACCGGCCCATGGCCTCCCCAGGTGCATGAACCTGTTGAATACTAAGTCATACCGGCTTCCGGATCAGAGCTTCTGTTTCGTCGCTCGGTACAGAAAGGGGGAACGGCATGGCGTCAGCGGAAGAGCATGCGTCCGAACCTTCGGTCGCGATCTGCATCCCGACGTTCCGCAGACCTGCGGATCTGACCCGTCTCCTGGCGGCCCTGCCGAAGACCATCGAGGCAGCGCGGGGAGCCGGTCTGCTGGGCGACTTCGTCGTCATCGTGATCGACAACGATGAGGCGGAGAGCGCTCGGGCGATCGCATCCGAAGCTCCCCTGCCGGTGCGCTACGTCGTCGAGCTCGAGCGCGGAGTCGTCGCGGTGCGCAACCGTGCTCTGGACGAGGCGGCGGGCTCCGCGCTGATGGTGTTCATCGACGATGACGAGACCCCGGCGGACGTGGGATGGCTTTCGCTCATGCTGCGGGCGCGTGAGGACTTCGGGGCCGGGCTCGTCGCAGGACCGGTACGGACGGTGACGGAGGGACCCCTCGACCCATGGGTCGTCGCTGGCGGATTCTTCGCCCGAGCGCACCGCAGCGGGCTCGGGACCGGATCTCCCCTCACTCGGGCGGCGACCAACAACCTCTTACTGGATCTGTCCCTCGTCGAGCGCAGCGGCGTCCGGTTCGACCCCAGATTCGGGCGCACGGGTGGCGAGGATTCGCTCTTCACCTCTCAACTGCATGCCCACGGGGTGCGTATGGTCTGGTGCGCAGAGGCGGTCGTCCTCGATCACCTGCCCGTCGAACGTCAGACCCGGGCGCACGCACTGGAACGTACCGCGGGCATGGCGAACGCGGGGGCGCGAGTCGCCCTCGCCCTCGCGGGCACGCGGCCTCGGCGGATCGCCGTGCGGCTGAGGTCGGTCGCGAGCGGTGTCGTTCACTGGATCGGCGGAGCGTCGCGCGGAATCGCCGGGGCTGTCCTGGGATCCGAGCGGCTGGTCGCAGTCGGGGCGAAGGAACGTGCCAGAGGGCGGGGCAGCATTGCGGGTGCGGGCAATCGCTCTCGCGACCTATACGGTGGTGGCGGGGTCCGATAAGCCGAGATCGGTGCGGATGCGAGGACGGGATGGGTCCTCCGATGAGGGAGCGTGGGGCGGATGCTGGGGCAGTCGACGAGTTTCAGAGAGGCTTTCGCGAGCCTGAAGGCGGCACAGAAGGGCCATGCCCGGGGAGCGCCCGCGTATTCGGTCTACGTGAATCGGAAGATCGGACGGGTGTTCGCCGCTTTCGCGCATACGCAGGGATGGACGCCCAATCAGGTGACGGCTGTCAGCGCCGTCCATACGTTCGCCGGGATCGCCCTGATCGTCGCGCTGCCGCCGACATGGTGGTCGGGTCTGCTGATCGCCGTGCTGCTCGCCTCTGGATACGCCTGGGACTCCGCCGACGGACAGGTCGCGCGACTGCAGGGAGGCGGCAGCGCCGCCGGTGAGTGGCTCGATCACTTCGTAGACGCGGCCAAGCTGTCGTTGCTGCATCTCGCTGTTCTCGTGGGGCTCTGGCTGCACACACCGCTGCGTGACACCGCGTGGCTCATCGTGCCGCTCGCATTCTCCGCGATCTCCACAGTGACGTTCTTCGGGATGCTGCTCAACGACCTGCTGAAGGCGTCTCGCAACGTCGGATCCACCCATTCGCGCGGCGGCGGTACGTTTCTGCGGTCGACGATCCTGCTTCCAACCGATTTCGGCATCGTGTGCCTCGTCTTCGCATTCTGGGGATGGACCGAAGCGTTCGTCGTCCTGTACACGCTGCTCGCGGCCGCAGCCCTCGCGTTCCTGGCGCTCGCTTCCGTCCGCTGGTTCCGTGAGATGAAGAGCCTCTGACCATGGATGCCGCTCTCGGAGTCGTCGTCGTCAACTACGCGTCGTCCGCGCTCCTGCGGGCGAATCTCTCCGAGACGGTGCGTGAGGTCGAACCGGCGCTCGTGGTGGTGGTGGACAACCTCTCTTCGTGGTCTGAGCGGATCGCGGTGCGCGCGCTCGCCGCGGAGCACGGATGGGAGATCGTGGAGGCCGAGACGAACCTCGGTTTCGGCGGCGGCGTCAACGCGGGTGCCGAACGTGCGCTGAGTCTCGGTGCGCAGGACCTGCTGCTGCTCAACCCGGATGCCACGATCTCCGCGGAGGCGGTGCGCGCGCTGCAGCGGCGGGCCACATCATCCAGGATGACCGCGTTCGCCCCCACGATTCTGGACGGAGCAGGGAAGATCTGGTTCGACGGAGCAGACGTTTACCTCTCCGATGGTCGGACGATGGGCGTGCGTCGGCGCTCAAGCCGTCAGGATGAGGCGCGGTGGGAATGGTTGTCGGGGGCGTGTCTGCTGATCCCCGACATGCTGTGGCGTGCGACAGGCGGGTTCGATCACGACTACTTCCTGTACTGGGAGGATGTCGACTTCTCCCGACGCGTGATCGATGTGGGTGGAGATCTCGTCGTGGTCTCCGAGGCGATCGCGGTCCATGACGAGGGTGGGACTCAAGGTCGGGATCCCTCCGATCGGGCGAAATCCGAGGGGTACTACTACTACAACATCCGCAATCGGCTCATGTTCGCGGCGAAGCATCTCGACGACGAGGATGTGCATCGGTGGAGGCGTGGGGCGTGGGCGTCCGCTCGCGAGGTCCTCCTCCGCGGTGGTCGTCGTCAGTTCCTTTCGAAGCCGTGGATACCTCTCGGCGCCGCGTTCAGGGGCGTGCGTGATGGACGTCGGATCTCGAGGCGATCGTCGCGGGCGTTCACTGCGCGACCTGCCACGCAGAGCGGCGCGCCGGGGGTACAGTGCGAGGAGACAAGCGGGGGACAGGGAGAGTCGTGACGACTGAAGAGAGTGGTTCTGAGACGTCGGCACGCGCGCGCAGATGGTGGATCATCGCTGCCGCTGCCGCGGTCGTCATCATCCTGGTGCTCGTCATCGGGATGGCGACCGGGTGGGGGCGCGGCTCATCGACATCGTCCGGCGGCCCGTCGGCGTCGTCCGTGCCGGGCGACTCCGACCATTCCTCACCATCACCATCGACCACCACGGGAGCAGATCCCGACGGTGACACACCCGCCACGGTCGCACCGCGAGAGACGTCAGCGCCCGTACCTCTGGACCAGGTCGCAGAGCCGGCGTCCGGCGTTCGAGTCAGTCTCGCATCGATCACGGCGATCTCCGGCCAGGCATCGGTGCCCGGCGAGGTCGCAGGGCCTGCGTTGCAGGTGACCGTCAACGTCGAGAACGCGAACGACAGCGACGCACTCACAGACACGCTCATCGTGAACGTCTACTACGGCACGGACCGCACACCGGCCAACATCCTGGTCCAGCCCCGCCAGGACCTCCCACTGTCGATCGCGCCCGGCGAGGCCGCACAGGGCGTCTACGCATTCACTGTGCCGGAGGCCGCGCGGGGTCAGATCCTGGTCGAGGTCGATCTCTCCGTGGACCTTCCGGTCGTGCTGTTCGAGGGTCCTGTCTCGTAGCACGTTCGCCGGTGTCGCGAGCACCAGTATATTCGCGCTTTACTTTCGATGCTCGGGGCTCTAGAGTCAAGTAGCTACACCATTGGGGAATGGTGTGCTTCTTACTGGGGATTGGCCGCTCAGCGGCCTCATGGCAATTGGGGACACGTCCATGCGCACGTACAAGCCGTTTCGGAAGTCACTGGCATCGGTCGTCATCGCAACCGTGATCGGAGCACTGCTCGCAGTGGTTCCGGTGGCAGCGAACGCCGCCGCGTGGGAGGATCAGCTCCCACGAGAAGACTGGCCCGAACCTGTCTCCGCCGATGCGCTTCCCACCGTCCAGATCGGCAATGGCGTGATCTGGGGCGTGGAGGTCGCGGGAAACACCGCCTACGCGGTCGGCGAGTTCAGCACTGCTCGGCCCGCCGGCGCCGAGCCCGGTGTCAACGAGGTCGCGCGCAACAATTTCTTGGCGTTCAACGTCGCAACGGGTGAGCTGCTCCCGTTCGCTCCCTCATTCAACGCAGCTGTCAAGGATGCTGCCGTCACTCCTGACGGCACCAAGCTAGTCGTGGTCGGCAACTTCACGCAGGTTAACGGCCAGGTTCGCAACCGCATCGCGGTCTTCGACCTCGCGACGGGCCAGCTCGCTCCCCTGACGAAGACGCCGGAGCTCAACGGCCCGGCAAGTTCGGTCGCCGTGACCAACACGGTGGCCTATGTCGGGGGGTATTTCAGCGCCGTCAACGGTGAGAGCAGCGCGCGTCTCGGCGCGATCCGTCTCACGAACGGCAACATCGTCGCGGCGTTCCGTACGCGTTTCAACGACGCCGACGGCGTTCGGCAGCCGACGCTTCCCGACAACCAGGTGCTGGCGCTGACGGTGAACGCGGACGGCACCAAGCTGATGGCGGCGGGCAACTTCACCCGCGCGGCGTTCGCCAACGGGACCGGCACCGCATACAGCGTCGCCAACGGCCGGGACGGCAACTCGCAGGGCTACGGCATCGCGATGTTCGACACAGCGGACGGTTCACGCGCGGTCACGTTGAACGCGAACAGCGAGGTGCGCAACGCCGGCGGAAACGCCTGGATCTTCTCACTCACCTCGGACAGCAACTACGCTTACGGCACCGGTGGTCACTGGGGTGGCTCCGGCACCATCGAGGGCGCATTCTCGATCGACTGGTCCAGTGGCGACGTGAACTGGATCGAAGACTGCCACGGTGACAACTACGACATCGCGTCGGTCGGCGACCTGCTCTACTCGGCCTCGCACCACCACTACTGCGGCAACTCGGGCGGCTTCTCGCAGGTCGACACCGGTGGATGGACGTTCTACCATTCCACCGCGTGGACCAAGGAGATCTCGGGAGTGAACACCGCTGACCCGTACGGCTATCCGGATCACCCCGGCATCGCGCACCCGCAGCTGACCTATTGGTTCCCGTACACGCCGTCCGGAACCTACACCGGCAAGAATCAGGCAGTCTGGACCGTCGATGGCAACGCGCAGTATGTCGTGTACGGTGGCGAATTCACCTCGGTGAACGGCGGAGCCCAGCAGGGACTCGTCCGATACACCGTCAAGTCGAACGCTCCGAACAAGCAGGGGCCACGTCCCTCGCAGGAGCAGGAGCGCGCGGCGCACGACGCCGACCAGACGTTCAGCGCCTGGTGGGCGCCGAAGGTGAGCACCGCGATTCCCGGTGCGCTGCGTGTGTCGTTCCCGACGGTCTTCGACCGTGATGACACCGACCTCACGTACCGCCTGTATCTCGACACCGAGAACGCGGCCGGTCTCGTCAAGGAGTTCAAGCTTGATACGCCGTTCTGGCAGTACAAGACGCTGACGGCAAGCATAATCGGGCTCGCTGCGGATTCGACCCACCAGTTGCGAGCGGTCGTCAGCGACCCTTACGGCAACACGTTCAAGTCCGATTGGACCAGCGCGACCGTGGCGGGTGGCTCCGCGTCGCCGTACCTGCAGAACGTCGCGACAGACGATATTGCGCACCTGTGGCGGCTGGGCGAGGCCAGCGGTGCCTCGGCAGATCTGATCGGGGGGTCTGCGCTGAACCTCGCAGGTCGTATGACCCGCGGGCAGACCGGTGCCCTCACGAATGACGTAGACAAGGCGATCGCGTTCAACACCAGCATCATCTCCAGTCAGAACAACGGCAACGGCTACTCCACTGTGCGTGAGCAGGGACCCGACACGTTCACGGCCGAGAGCTGGTTCCGCACGACGTCCACGAGCGGCGGCAAGATCATCGGGTTCGGCAGCGCGCAGACGGGCACGTCCGGCTCCTACGACCGTCAGATCTACATGAGCAACTCCGGTCAGATCTACTTCGGCGTGTATCCGGGCGAAGTGCGCTCGATCAACACGACGCAGTCCTATCGCGACGGTGCATGGCATCACGTGGTCGCGACCCTCGGCTCCACCGGTATGAAGCTGTACGTCGACGGCGACCTCAAGGCCGAGCGCTCCGATACTACGAGCGGTCAGTCCTACCAGGGCTACTGGCGAGTCGGCAACGACGGCTTGAGCGGATGGCCCGGGGCCCCGTCGAGCGCACAGTTCGAGGGGTCTCTCGACGAGATCGCCGTCTACAACGAGGCGCTGTCGGCGCAGCGGGTCAGCTCGCATTACAACGTCGGTAAGACCGGGACGATGCCCAACGTTGCACCGACGGCGGCGATCGGCGCGCCTGTGATCAACGGGCTGGACGTGGGGTTCAACGGCGGCGGCACTGACAGCGACGGAACAATCGCCTCCTACAGCTGGAACTTCGGAGACGGAACCACCGGCACTGGCGCTGCAGCCGCGAAGACCTATGCGGCGGCGGGAACCTATACCGTGACCCTCACGGTCACGGATGATGACGGCGCGACGGGGCAAGCCACCACCACGGTGACGGTCGCGCCGATCCCCAACCAGGCCCCGACGGCCCAGTTCGCGACCCCGGTGACTGATGCGCTTTCTGTCTCGGTCAACGGCACGACGTCCACAGATCCCGACGGCACCGTCGTCGGCTACGCCTGGGACTTCGGCGACGGCGGGACAGCCTCGACCGCGACAGCCGCGCACGCATACGCGGCGGCGGGCACCTACACGGTCACGCTCACGGTCACGGACGACGATGGTGCGACTTCCTCGAAGACCGCGCAGGTGACGGTCGCGGAAGCGGTCATCGGACTCATCGCCGCTGACGCCTTCGACCGGACTGTGGCGAATGGGTGGGGCACAGCGGATCTGGGAGGCTCCTGGTCGCTGCGAGGAACAGCGAGCCGATTCTCTGTCGCTGGCGGTCTCGGGAAGATCGCATTGCCGGCGTCCGCTGCCAACACCCTGTACGCGGACCTGAACGCCGTGTCCAGCGCGAACACGAGGATCGATGCGGTCTTCAGCGTCGACACCCTCGTCGAGGGTCAGTACGTCGCACTGGTGGGTCGTCGGGTCGGGTCGACGAACTACATCGCTCGCCTGCGGCTCCAGGCCGACGGCGGTGTCAAGCTCTACCTTCTGCAGGACGGTTCCACCGCGATCGCTCCGGCTCTCCAGGTGCCGATCACGATCGTGCCCGGCGAGAAGTATGTGCTGAGCATGGAGGTCACCGGCACCAATCCCACCACCGTCAAGGCGAAGGTGTGGAAGCAGTCGGAGACGGAACCTACGACGTGGCAGCGTGAAGGGACGAATGCTCTCGCGGCCCTTCAGGTGCCGGGTGCGGTGTCGGTGTTCACTTACCTCCCGAACACGCCCACCGGTGGTGGGGTATCGTTCGATTCGATCACCGTCAAGGACCCGACCGCAGCGCAATGATCAAGGAAGGACGTCAAGAGCAGGCCATGCGTCCCGTCATACACGTGCAACTGTACGACGTGGCTCGAACGGCCCACTTCGAACGGATACTTCGATCGGACGTCTGCACGACGGTGCTGTACTCGCAGCGGCGGTACGACTTCGACGCCGATCTGGCTGCCAGAGTCGGGGCTCGCAGGGCCGGTACGTTCGGTGCGTTCTGGTACGCATTGCGCAACGACATCGATGTGCTCGAGATCGCGGAGCCGCTCCTTGTGAGGGCGGCTCCGCGATCGCTCTCAGCGATCGTCGGGGCACGCATCCGTGCCGGCATCCGTCGACAGCGCGTCGTGGTCGTCGCTTATGCGATCGAGAACAAGGACCCGAAGGACGGCTTCTCGACTCTGCCATTGAGAGCTCGACTGAAGCTGCGAGTACAGAGGATGTTCGTCCGCCGCGTCTGGCGCTCGCTCGATCGCGTCGCGTTCGGCACGTCGCAGGCTCAGGACCTCTACGATCGACTGCTCGGACGCAGCCACGCCACGTGCCGTCTGATCCCTGCTCTGCCGGTGGCCGACGGCGCGGTGCGGGAGACCGGCATCCGCCAGCCGATCGTCACCTTCCTCGGGGAGTTCTCGGAACGCAAGGGCTTCCCGCTGCTGCTGCGGGCTTGGCCGATTGTGAAGGCCGCGCATCCAGACGCCCGACTCGTGCTGATGGGTAAAGGCGCGGGCGCCGACGAGGCGCTTCTGCTCGCCCGCGACGATGGCGCGGTGAGGGTCGAGATCGACCCTCCGCGTAGCCTCATCTTCGAGCTCCTTGCGCAGTCCAAGGTGCTTGCGCTCCCATCGCAGCCACGGCCGCGCTGGCGAGAGCAGGTCGGTCTGCCGATCGTCGAAGCTCTCGAGAGGGGCTGTCTCATCGTCACCACTGCTGAGACAGGGCTTGCCGCATGGCTCGCCGAGCACGGTCATGGCGTCGTTGCAGATCCGGATGATGCGAGGAGTCTCGCCGCCGCGCTCATAGCCTCGTTGAAGAGCGATCGCACGGCAGCGGATGTACTTGCCGACCTTCCTTCCAAGGATGGTCGCGCCGAGGCCGAACGATGGATCGTCGCGAATTCGAGCGCAGCATGAGCATGTGGCGCAACGTCGGTTCCGCCGCGGTCGTGAAGGTCGCGGTGATGGGAGTCACCGGACTCATCGGCCTCGTCACGAGTCGCATGATCATCCAGAGCTTCGGCGTGGAGGCATACGCGCAGTACGGACTGCTAGCGAGCCTGCCGACGCTGCTGCCGTTCGCAGACTTGGGCCTCGCCGCTGTCGTCATCAACGCAGTAGCCGAATCCGGCGATCCGCGCAAGGATGCGAAGATGCGCAGGGCTCTCGTCAGCACCGTGCGTCTGCTCCTGCTGGCCAGCGCGGTGATCGTCGCGGTCGCCTTCCTTCTCACTCTGCTCGACGCGTGGCCGCGGATCCTGGGTGACGGTCTCATGCCGGAGGGGAACGTCGTGGCAGGCGTGTGCCTTGCCTTGTTCGGTCTGACACTCCCGTTGACGCTCGGCCCCCGGATTCTTATCGGACTCGGTCGCAACACGATGCAGATCGCGACTCAGGTGATCACGGCCCCGTTGATCTTCGCCCTGATCGGGGCTTGCGTGGTGTTCGGCGTTCGGGCAGACCAGTACATCGCGGTGGCTGCATACCTGGCGTCGACCGTCGTGTCTGTGATCGCATTGAGCATCGCCGCGCGGTTGATATCACCGCAGATGGGTCTGCTCTCCCGCGAGGTCTTCCAAGTGCGGAAGGCGCCGGGTGTTCCGGTTGTGAACATGGCCTGGCCCATGCTCGTGCAGCTGCTCGCCTTGCCGGTCGCGATGCAGACCGGTCGCATCCTGGTCAGCCACGTCGGCGGGGTGGAACAACTCGCCGAGTACAACCTGGGCTATCAGATCTTCGGGATCGCTCTGCAGACGATCTCGGCCGCGGGAGTCGCGCTGTGGCCGATCTTTGCGCGAGCTCGCGCGGCTGGCCGCGTCGAGAGCCCGTGGGTGCCCACCTTCTGGTTCCTCGGCGGAGGACTCGTGATCGCGGGCGGCATGGCTGCGATCTCGCCCTGGCTCGCCACGATCATCTCTGACGGCGCCCTGGCTCTCTCATGGCAGCTGATTGTCGCATTCGTCGTCTTCGTGGCACTGCAAGCGGCGAAGTACCCGGTCGGCATGTACATGACCGACCTCGCGGGTCTGCGCTTTCAGGTTCTGCCCACGATCGTCATGATTCCGATCGCGCTGGGCGGCTCATGGCTGCTCATTCCGCTACTGGGCGCAGCGGGGAACCTGATCGCCGTGTCGTTCGCCGTGGCCGTGTGCCAGGTGCTTCCGAACCTGATCTACGTGCGATCGGATGTTCGGCGCCGACGTCGTGAAGCGGCCCTGGAGCCTGCAGTCGCGGAGTGAGACGCTCTCGAGCGGGGCAAGGACACGGATCCGCATCAGCGCCGCGCGAACCAGCGTGGCTGCTCGTACACGTACCGCAGCACCCGGTTCCTCGCGAACGCTCGGCTCAGCAGGAGTGAGACCGCGATGGCGACGGCGGCGAGGACAGGCGGCAGCACCGAACCCAGCACAGCCAGATCGGGGAGTGGAACCGTACGACTGAGCAACCAGACGATGATCAGGATGACGGTCGTATGGGTCAGATACACGGGCAGTGTGCGTGTACCGAGGTACTGCGGACCTGGCACGCGGGCAAGTGCCTGGCTGAGGGCCACGCCGGCAAAGACACCGACTACGCAGCAGACGAAGTAGTATCCCGGGAACGAACGGAAGTCGAGCGAGGTCCCTGCGAGCGCGATCCCCGCCCACAGGAGGAAGACCGCAACGAGGACTATCGGGCGGGCTGAATTGCTCCAGCGGATGATCCGGTCCCGCAGCAGGATTCCGCAGAGGAAGAAGAAGAAGTACTTCGCGCTTCCGACCCAGCCAGTGTTGCCGACGAAGAGGTTCGACAGCGCAACGATAGACAGTAAGCCGCTCGCGCCGAGTTGCGCCACGATGGGGAGCTTGTGCATCAGCTTGGCGACCGCGAAGAAGAGTGCGAGCGCCCAGATGAACCAGAGTTCAAACCTCGGCAGGAACGGCGCCCACAGCAGATCCTTGAGCTGACCGAGATAGTTCCCCTCGGCGCCCTGTACGTTCAGCCCCAGCATGAACGAGAAGGTGGCGATGACGCTCCATAGGGCGAACACCCAGACGAACAGTGAGATCTTGAAGCCCCAAAGGTCCCGCCAGCTCGCCCGCATCCACTTCACCGCGAAGAGTCCGGACATCGTGAAGAACAGGGGGAGCCGTATCGAGGCTATGGTCTCATCGAAGAAGTCCCAGCCCTCGATGCCGAACCCCGCCTCGCCGAGCCAGTTGGTGGAATGGAACAGCACGACGAGCGCGATCGCCAGGCCACGGCCTGCATCGACCCATTCGATCCGCTGCGTGACGGGTTTGCTCACACGGCCCCCTTAGGGCGAGAGCGCGTGCGAAGGATCGGTACCGGTGAGAGAGAGTGCAGATCGGCCCGCGGGCCGGTGAACGTGTATGACGCATAGCCGATGGCGAGTGAGAGCACCAGCGGCCATAGGCGCAGCGCAGAGTCGAACGGACTGAACAGGATGTCCCAGAGCGCTCGGATCGCGAGGTAGACAAGCAATGGTGTCAGCGCTCCGGCGACGTATCCTCGCTTGATCGCCATGGCGAGCAGGATCAGGATCGCGACGATCATCGCGACACCCGGCAATCCGTACCAGATCCAGAAGTCGCCCAATACCGAATGGACTTCGATGCCCGTGCCGAACATGAAACGCTCGACGTATCCGTTGTTCGGATCATAGCCGATACCCGCCATCGACGACTTTGCGGCCTGGACGTCGTCGTACGTCGCCTTGATTCCCGAGCCGAGCCCCCAGGGATAGCGGGTGATGAGAGCGATGCTCGCGGCGATTTCCGGGCGGCCGCCGACGACGACACTGCCGCCGCGGGCGATCTGCTCGGCGGTGCGCGCCTGGGTGACCTCGCCGAAGTATCCCTCGAGGATCGCTCCCTGGAGCATCATGGCGATCAGTCCGCCGACGGCCGCGAGCGAGAGCACACCTCCCCACCCGCGAGACCGGGGCGAGCCGGTGGCGGAGAGACGCTGCCAGATGAGCACCACGCCCGTGAGCAGCAGGAACGCGGAGTTCGATCGCGAGTCGTTCATCAGCCCGATGATCGAGAGCCCGCCGATGGCGCTGAGCGTCAACACGAGACGATCGGTCATGGAGCACAGCGCCAGGACGAACACTCCGACCGGGACGGAGAGCGTGAATCGCCAGAAGTTGGGATCATCGCTGACATGGAGAGGGATTGATGCCGCTAGTCCTGCCGCGAAAGCGAGAGAGGTCTTCGCCAGGGATGTGACCCGGTGCGCCCAGATGAGGAATCCCACCACCGCTGCCAGCTGCAGTAGGGCGACAGCCCGTGCAGCCAAGTCGTAGCTGAGCTGCGTGTGATCAACCGAGTGGAACATCGTGAGGATCGCGCCGGACGCCGTCGCGAGGATCGCTGCGATGCAGAGCATCCGCGGCCACCGCATCCGCAGGGCTGTCCCGAACCACAGCGGCGACAGTAGAACTGCCGCAGCGCCGCCGGCAGTCAGAGCGAACTGCATGTCGATGCGCAGCGCGATGAGAACGGTCACGCCCAGGGCGACCGCCTGAGCGGCGGGTGAGCGGCTCTCGTTCCGAGGGACGAACGCAACGGGCAGGGGAGAGACGGGTGCAGAAGGCACCGGCACCACCTCCCACCGCCCCAGCAGCACCACGCGGCCTGCGTAGCAGTTGAAGCCTACCAATGGAGGTCGGGGAGCACGTAGCGTGGACGCAGAGCCGAGTGCGTCCACGCTACGTCGTCGCACGGTCAGTCGATGATCTGACCGAGCAGAAGACCGCTCGTCGCTCCGATCCGCGTCGCGATGTTCGACGGCAGAGGCGTAACGATGCCTGAGACGAGACTGGCCGCAGCGGAGGTGAGCGCATAGGACGGCGTCAAGGGGGAGGTGCCTTCGAGGAGCCTCGACTTCTGATCGCCTCCCGTGTGCGCCTGGAATTCCGCGAGCGTCTTGAAGCTGCGGGTACCTGCGGGTCCGTTCGCCCAGCACGCGAAGTTGCCGGGGGCCGTCGCGCTCGCGCGGTGATAGAGATTGGAGTCCATCGTGATCTTGAACTCGTTTCCGTACCACCGACGCGTGGTGTCCTGAGTGAGGATCGGACATGCCCCGGTACCGAAGGAGACGACGTTGTTCTTCACCGTGATGTTCTTGACGACCCACGGGATCTTCGACGCCAGCGCGGCATCGGTCTGACGACGCTCATCCTGCATGAACCAGAACGAGCGGGCATTGGACGCGAACGTGTTGTTCCAGATCTGGACACCTCCCGCGTTGTAGATCATCAGGGCGGTGTGACCGGCGTTCGCGAACGTGTTGTCCGCGATCAGGGCCTTCTCGCTCGCTTCGTAGAGCAGACCGTAGCGACCATTTCCGGAGATCGTGTTGCCCACGATGGTGGCGTTGTACGCCGACATGTCGAACCACAGGCCCGACGAGACGTTGTCGGAGAACGTGCTGTCTTGGATGACCACATCACTCGAAGCAGTGATCTTCATACCGCCAGACACCGGAGCGGGCTTGAACCGCTCGACGTTGTTGCCGTCGACCTGCGAGTTCTTGATCGACAGGCGATCGGCCTTGTTCGCGCCGATACCCATCAAGCCGTTCTGGGTGACGGTCAGGTTGCGGAACTGATGATCGGCGGCCCAAGCGTAGAGCCCGATCGTCGCGTTCTGAGTGATGACCAGGTTCTCGAGGGTGATCTTCGGCACCTCGACCGTGATCGCGCCCATCTGGTTCACCGTCGTGGCGTAACCGCGCACGCCGAGACCACGCACGGTGGACCCGGAGCCGGCGATGGTCAGGGCCTTCTGGAGTGTGCTCGCCTGGACGGTCTTGCCGGTGGGATCGGAGCCGAGGACCAGCTTCTTCTGAGCGGTGTCGACGAAGAAGGTCCCTGATGTCAGTTGCGTTGCACTGCCGACCTGACGCTGAGCGACGCCATCGACCCACACCTGATCGGGGTATCCGGCGTACGGATTGGTTGCGTCCGTCCACCGCGAGGTCTCGTCGGAGCTCTTGCTGAACGACACGCGACGGTCGAAGTCGTAGCTCCAACCGCTGACTGCCCAGGCGGAACCGGACTGCTGCCAGCCGGTCACCTTCGAGCGTCCATCCAGCCACACGGCCTCACCGGGGTAGGACTGGATGGTCAGCTTCTTGCCGATCGGGATCGTGACCGTCTCGTGGTACGTGCCTCCGCGCAGCACCAGCGTGGCCCCGGACGGGGCCTTCGCCACCGCGTACGCCAGGCTGCCGTACGGCGACTGAGGAGTACCGCTGCCAGAAGATGCTCCACCCGCCCTGACGTAGACGGCGCCGGAGGGAACCGCGTATGCGGTCGAGCCGACCGCTGCGGACCCGGTCATCGCCGGAGGCGCAGTCGGCGTCTCCGGTTCCGTGGGTTCGGTCGGTACAGGTTCTTCCGGCTGCGTGGGCGTGGGTGTGGGTGTGGGTGTCGGTTCGGGCATGGTCGCGTGACGCGCAGAGAAGTCATCCACCATGAGATCGAGTGCGGGAGTGCCGGACGAAAGGTACGCGCCGACGCCGATTGCGCCGGCGTGAGAGATCCGCTGGACGGAGCGGTCCGTGTATGACAGCTGCCAATCCGGCGCGGTCGTGCCGACCCTCCAGACACGCGCGGCGAGCGCCACCGCGGAGTCGCCTGTGGCGGCGAACTCGATGGTGTATCGATCCTCTGCTGCGGTGTTGCGGAGCAGGACGGTGTCGCTGACGAGCACGACCTCTTTCGCGACGCTGCCGTCGTAGCGGCTGATCGTCATCGAGACGCGCTCGGAAGCGGTGATTCGGGCTCGCGCCTGATAAGAGTGCCCGTCAGCTGCACGAAGGATCGCGGACGTCGTCGCACCGTTGCCGCTCTCCGGGAGCTCGGACGGCCAGAAAGTGAACGTGACGGAAGAGTCGAGATCTATTCCTCCGGCGAGTGTGTTGACGGCGAATGTCGATGGCTTCAGGCGGAAGACGCCGGTGCCCTCCGCCGCCTCGAGGACGGTCGAGTTGTTGCTCGACCAGACGCCGCCGACGGCCGCGGATCCCCAACCGCCATCTGTCGACCGATCGAACTGGTCCTGGGCGAGGAGGCCGGTGTCGGCAGCAGCAGATGCGATCGGAGCCATGGCTCCGAGGAGCGTGAGAGCGAAGGCCGCGGCAATGGCGGTGGAGAGCTGGGTGATGCGTCGGGTGGAGCGTTTCGAAGGGGTGGCGATATTCATGTACGTCCTGAGCAGTTCCGTATCGGAGTCCCCCTGCCATCGCCGAAGATAGCACCCCCGCCGTGATCGTTACCTGAACGTAACCTCTGCAAAGCCTGGGCGTCCCCTGAATCCGAAGAAGTCAGCGATTGCGTCGAGAACGCTCCCGCAGGCTGATCTTCCTCCGGCGTTGCCCGCCGTCCGCTGGCGCCCTCGTGCCGTAACTGCCCACACCGTAGCGGCTGACTCCGCGTCGTGGAACCCGCGTCAGCACCGCCCCGAGGACGTTCAGCCCGCCGAAGGC
The DNA here is from genome assembly GCF_044987465.1 of Microbacterium sp. ZW T6_19. Lineage (NCBI taxonomy): Bacteria > Bacillati > Actinomycetota > Actinomycetes > Micrococcales > Microbacteriaceae > Microbacterium > Microbacterium sp. ZW T6_19. The sequence goes on from NZ_JBJDRH010000014.1 coordinate 52,256, forward strand.
GGCGGCGCTGACGACCTTCTCGAGGCTGTGCGTGCGGGTCTTGTCGTAGAGGACCGCGAGGAGTGCGCCATCAGCCTGATTTCCCAGCCACGTGGCGTCGGTCACGGCGAGCAGAGGCGCGCAGTCGATCACGACGAAGTCGAACTCGGCACGAGCCTCCTCGAGCAGGTCCGTCATTCGCTGGCTCGTCAGCAGTTGGCTCGGGTTCGGGGCTTCGGCGCCGCTTGTGAGAACGCAGAGTCCTTCGGCACCCCAGTCCTGAATGGCGTCGGCGAACGTGGCTTCGCCGATCAGGACGTTTGTCAGCCCGACGCCGCCGTCGAGTTGCGTGTACTCGGCGAGAGACGGGCTGCGCAGGTCGGCGTCTATGAGGAGCACACGTCGCGACGACTCCGCGATCATGACGCCCAGGGCTATCACGAGCGAGCTCTTCGCCTCGCCGGAGGCGGCCGAGGTCACGACGAGCGACTTGAGTCCGCCGTCGACTTTGAGGAAGTTGAGATTGGCCGCGACGGCGCGCACAGATTCGGCTTCGATGCCGAGACGGTCCTTCAGTACGGCGGCAGGCAGTCGGGTGCCCCGGCGCGTCTCGACCACTTCGCCGAGCACCGGGATGCCTGTGAGTCGCTTGATATCGGCGCGGGTGCGGACCGTCTGCCAGGCGAAGGCACGCAGCACGCTGAATGCGACGCCGATCGCGAGGCCCCCGAGCAAACCGAGCATCACGTAGTTCCGCGTGCTCGGCGCGAACGGGAATCTCGGTTCGTCGGCGTTCTGGATCACGGTGAGCCGGACGGTCGGCTGCCCGTCGGCCTGAGGGGCGACGTCTCGGGAGACGACTGTCGCGAGACTCTTCATCACAGCTTCGGTGATCTTCTGCGCCAGGCGAGGCGAACGACTCGTCGCGCTGATCTCGATGACGACCGAGTTGAGTGGCGCTGAGGCCGTGATCGTGGACGCGAGGGCGCGGGGTGTCGTGTTCAAGTCGAGCTCGTCGATCACGGGCTGCAGCACCAGCTCGGATCGGGCGAGCAGCACGTACGTGGCAACAAGGTTCTGAACATAGGTGCTGCCCTGCACGAGTTCGGACGTGCTGTCACCACGATCGCTCGTGACGAGGAGCGCTCCGGTCGAACGATAGGTGTCGGGGGTGAGCTTCGCCAGGCCGTAACCGCCTGCGGTGCCGACGGCGGCGAGAATGACGACGACGAGCCAACTTCGAAGGATGGCTCGCGCGTAGTCGCCTATCGTCATGTCCCCTCCCAAACGGGCTACTAAGATGGCCCCTTGTCCCCTGTCGAGAGTCTAGCCGAGTTGGAGTTCACGCTGTGTCTGAAGGAGTTCGGGGCAGTCTGCTGGTCGTCTGCGCGGCCAACGTCTGTCGATCGCCTTTCGCGGCGTTCCTCCTGGGGCGGGCGCTGCCTGATATCGACGTCGCGAGCGTGGGCGTCACGGCCCGCGCGGGTGATCCGCTGTGCCGCTTCACGAAAGAGCGGATCGATGAGCTTCCCGGTGGTGCGGAGTTCACGAACAGCCACGTCTCGACGCGACTGGATGCGGAGAGCATCGACCGCGCAGACCTGATCCTCACAGCATCCGAGGCTGAGCGTTCGGCCGTCGCGACGCTCGCCCCGGCATCCCGGCCGAAGACCTTCACGCTCGTCGAAGCGGCATTCAGCGCTCGAGAACTCGCACCGATCCCGCCAGAACTTACTCTGAGCGAATTGGCTGCCAGGATGCACTCTCAGCGCGGCATCGTAGACCTTCCTCAGGCCCGAACCCGTCGCTGGTTCTCGCCCTTCCGTCCGAGTTTCGGCATCGCGGTCCCGGACGCCCACATCGGCGACACGCGCAAGCACGAAGACGTCTACCGTGCGGTGTCCGACGCCGTCGACATCTTCGTCGGCGCGTGGGCGGGGGCGCGACTCGCACTCGACGCGACAGACTGATCAGACGCCGCGGAGGACTCGGGTAGCCGGAGAATCGCGCAGACGCTGGGTCAGGTGACCTGCGGTGCCGGGCGGGGCTCGATCACCGCGGCGGCGATCTCTGCTCGATAGATCGCCGGAGCATGCCGACGGAGAGCTTCCGCGCGACTGCCATGCACGTCCACGACCGCTGACCCCCAATTGGAGGTCAGGTCTTCGAGCGCCGACGCGATCGAATCCGCTCGGTCGGCGGTGACCAGCCGAGCCGTGGCATAGCCGCCTGCCGCCTCCCGCAGTCCGCTGCTGTCGCTGGCGATGACCGGCCGCAGCGCCAGGATGCCTTCGACGGCCGTGTTGCCGAAGGGCTCGTCGACGCGCGACGGCACGATGAGAACGTCAGCGGACGCCAGGAACGGCCATACGTCTGGATGGAAACCGGCGAACTCGACGTCGAGTCCTGCGGTCTCCGCCTGGTCGCGCAACTGCTGCTCGTACCACTCGTAACCCTCGAACACCGCGCCGAGCAGGGTGACGGATACCTCCACCCCGCGGCTCTTCAACACGGATGCCGCGTCGACGACGAGGTCCGGGCCCTTTCGGGGCGACAGCCTGCCGATGTAGAGCACGCGCAGTGGACCGTCGAGCGTCGGACGGGCCGGCTCCGGCCGGGCCGGCGAGCTGACGCCGTTGTACACCACCTCGGCGCGTCGTGCGAGGCTCGGCAGCGCGGCTCTTATGGTCTCAAGGCTGAACCTGCTGTTGACAAGCGTCCGCGTCGAAGCAAGGTGCGGAAGGTAGAGCACGCGGTTGACGAGGCGGTTGCCGGAAGCCTCCGCCTCGTGCACATGACTTACCGTCCGGATACGGTGCAGGCGAGCGATGACCGGCCACTGCGGGATGATGATCGTCGACACGTACACGGCGTCGGGGCGGAGCCGCCGGATGAGACGCCATGCGGCGCCCAATCCCCGGAACATGTCCCGGAAGAGATGGGGAAGTCCCTCCGGGGTCAGCAGCACTTTGCGCAGCACGAGCATCGGGATGATGACCACTTCCGCACCTGCCTCGCGCAGCGCGATGTCGAGAAGCCCGCGGCCGGGCAGAGCGACGACTGTGCGGGCGCCCGATTCGATGAAGCCGATCACGCTCTCCAGCAGCATGCGGTCGGAACCGAACATCTCCGCACCCGGGTGTGCGACCAGTACGGTTCGCTGTCGAGGCATCACCATTCGGCAGCCTGTCGCCGTGCCTTCCGCGCGACGCGATGCACGCTTTCGCCCGCGGCCAGGCGTCTGGCCAGATTCTCATACGCGTCGGTGACGTCGTTCCAGCGGAACGCCGCCCGAGCGCGATCCTTCGCGCGTTCGCCCCTCGCCCGCGTGACCGCGGCATCCGCCTCGGCCGCTTCGAAGGCGGTCGCAACGTCGTCGGGACGCGTGAAGAACCACCCGTCGCCGTCGAGCACCTCCCGGTTGAACGGCACGTCGAAGGCGATCACGGCGGCGCCGGCGCCCATCGCCCGCAGCAGGGACGGGTTCGTGCCTCCGACGGAGTGGCCGTGATCGTACGTGAGGGCGTGGAAGTAGAGGGCGTCGAGCAGCGCCTGATCGTAGACGCCGCCGACCAGGCGGATGCGCTCGTCTCCGGCTGCGGCCTGCTGGATCCGCTGGGTGTACTCGCTGCTGTAGGGAGCGGAGCCCGCGACCACGAGCGGAAGAGCGGCGGTGCTGCGTCTGTAGCCGTCGACGATCTCGAGCACGTGGTTCTCGGGTTCGAAACGGGCGACGACGAGGTGATACCCCTCGGCGGTGAGACCGAGCTCGTCGATGCGTCCCTCGTCGACCTCGTCGAGGATCGGGGCCCCGTAGCGGATCATCTCGGTGGGAACCTGGAACTGATGCGCGTAGTAGTCGGCGATGCCGGGTGCGTCGGCGATCAGCGCGTCGCCGGTGCGGACGCCGAACTGCTCCGCCCAGCGGTAGTACGCCTTTCCCCGCGGCCCCCACTTGGAGCGCCTCCACTCGAGGCCGTCCATGTGCAGTGCGGTCGGAATGCCGCGGGCGCGCAGCAATGGCAGGAACGGCGAGTTCGCCGCGTTGAAGACGAACGCGGCATCCGGGCGACGTCGGGCCATCAGATGCAGCGCCGAGAGGCCGGTGTGGCTGAGGGTCTCGATCTGCTTCACGGGCATGGCGGGCAGATGCACCACCCGCATCCCGAGATACTCCTTGTCACGGCTCTCGGAACCGCGTGTGTACACGACGACGTCATGGCCGCGCTCGGCCAAGCGCTTGCCCACCTCTTCGACTGCCGTCTCGAATCCGCCGTATGCCGCAGGCACCCCTCGGGTCCCCACCATCGCGATGGTGAGGACGTTCCCCTTGCTCATGCGTCTCAGTATGCCCCGCTCGGCTGCACCATGACCTTGGCGGTGCGCCACATGATCTGCAGATCGTTCATGACAGACCAGTTCTCGACGTAACGGAGGTCGAGGCGGACGCTCTCGTCCCACGACAGGTCGCTGCGTCCGGAGACCTGCCAGAGGCCGGTGATGCCGGGTTTGATGTACAAGCGACGGAACACGGTTCCGTCGTAGGCCGTGACCTCGCTGGGCAGCGGCGGGCGGGGACCGACCACGCTCATGTCACCCGTCAGCACGTTCCAGAACTGCGGCAGCTCGTCGAGCGAGAGCTTGCGCAGGATCCTGCCGACACGCGTGACCCGGGGGTCGTCCTTCATCTTGAACAGGAGTCCGGCGCCCTCGTTCTGCGCCTTGAGTGCAGACAGCTGCTGCTCGGCATCCGTCTTCATGGAGCGGAACTTCACCATCTTGAACGTACGACCGTCGCGGCCGACCCGCTCCTGGAAGAAGAACAGCGGGCCCGGCGAGTCGAGCTTCACGAACAGAGCGATGAACGGCGTCGCCAGGGCGATCGGGATCAGCGCGATCGTCGCCACGACGACGTCGAGAGCCCGCTTGAGCACGTGACGACCGCCTTCGTAAGTCGGAATCTGCACCTGGATCAGGGGCAGGCCCTCGACCGGGGCGAAGGAGATCCGGGGACCCGCGACGTCGGTCAGGCGACTGGAGAGCACGAGCTCGGATGCCGTGCCCTCCAGCTGCCAGCTCAGCTTCTTGATGAACTCCGGATCGCCGTCGGGCCGGCTCGCCACGATGATCGTGTCGGCCCCCCGCTCGGCGGCGATCGCGGCGACCGTGTTGACGTTGCCCAGCACGGGGAAGTGCGTGCCGTCGATCTCGACGTCACGGGCGTTCCCGTCGAGGAGCGTGGCGCCGACGACCTGGTAGCCCGAGGCGCCGATCGGGTGCAGCGTGCGGACCACGTACTCGACGTCGTCGCGGTTGCCGACGACGAGCGTGCGCGACGTGAATCGACCGTGCACGCGCTGCGCACCCAGCCAGTTGCGCCACGCCCACCGCGTGATCAGCAGCGCGAGCAGGCCGACGGGCATGCCGACGAGCAGCACGAGCTGCAGATGCTGCCAGTCGAGCAGCACCCCGATCATCGCGGTCGCCCCGAATGCGAGACCGCTGGCGTGCGCGACGCTGCGGTACTCGGCGGCACTGGCGCGGAACAGGGCTGCATCCCGGGTGTGCAGCGCACTGAGCGTCAGATACCAGAGCGCACCCAGCAGGATGCCGTCGCGCAGGGCCTCTTCCCCTGCCGCGCCGACGACCATCTGGATCGCTGCGGTGACACCGACCGCGAACAGGATGACGACAGCATCCGTGACCCGCAGTCGCATCCGGTAGCGGCGCTCCCACTGGCGGCGCCGCTCGAGAGTGGCGGACACGCGCGGCGCGATGGCCGGGCGGGGTGCCACCCTGGTGACCCGTGGTGCAGAGACCGGCAGGAAGACCGAGCCCGTGCGTGCGATGCTGACAGCATCTTCGACGGAGGTCATGCCGACGCCTCACAGGCCGTCAATGTACGCAGAAATCCCCAGTGCGACATAGTGTTCCCCAGATTTGTTCCCCAGACCGAGAGCCCCACGCTCACGGCGTTCTGCCTGCAACCCGACCCCTCGGGTCCTGCTGAGTTATTCGTGACCCCACGTCACAACTCGCCGTCGCCGTCCCACACGGCGGGGCTTGCAGCAGGAACTGCAGACCTGATCACCATATCCCATACGGCGGGTGAACGGAAGGTTACTCACGCATATGGATGAATTGATATTCCAGAACACCGCGGGTGTCTGACCCTGCGGTCGCTATCCTGACCCGGTGACCGCCACTTCCACGACCCGCTTCCATCTCAGCCGGATGAACCCGCGCGACCCTGCGCAGCCTCACCGCGCAGCCAGCACGCTCGAGCTCTTCTTCGATCTGGTGTTCGTGGTGGCCGTGAGCGCCGCGTCCGCGCAGCTGCACCACGCGCTCAGCCACGGCGAGTTCGTGCACGGCATCACGTCGTACGGGATGCTGTTCTTCGCGATCTGGTGGGCCTGGATGAACTTCACCTGGTTCGCGACCTCGTTCGACACCGACGACTGGCTCTACCGCGTCACCACGATCGTCCAGATGGGCGGCGTGCTCGTGCTCGCGGCCGGCGTTCCGCAGGCGTTCGAGGGGAACTTCACGGTTCCCGTCATCGGCTACATCGTGATGCGCTTCGCGATGATCGCCCAGTGGCTGCGTGCGACACGTGCGGCCGACGGCCCGCTCCGGTCTGCGACCATCCGCTACGCGCTCGGGATCGGGGCGGCTCAGGTCCTCTGGATCCTCTTCCTCCTCGTCCCCAGCGGTCCCGTGCAGCTCGTGCTCTTCGTCGTCTTCGCCCTCATCGAGATCGCCGTGCCCGTCTTCGCCGAATACCGGCACCAGACGCCGTGGCATCCGCACCACATCACCGAGAGGTACGGTCTGTTCACGCTCATCGTGCTCGGTGAGAGCCTGCTCGCCTCGGCGAACGCGATCATCGAAGCGATCGATGATGCCGAGTCGCTCGCTCCGCTGGTGTGGATCTCGGTGCTGACGCTCGTGGTGACCGCATCCCTGTGGTGGATCTACTTCTGGCCGCCGCACCACCGCGCGATCACGAGCTTCCGCAGATCGCTGCGCTACGGCTACACCCACTTCTTCGTCTTCGCCGCGGCCGCGGCGTTCTCCGCTGGCATCGAAGTCCAGCTCGACATGCTGACGCATGTGAGCCACATCAGCCCGGTCGCCGCCTCGTTGACGGTCTCGCTCCCCATCGCGATCTTCCTGCTCGGCATCTGGTGGATCGCCATCCGCGACAACGCCGACCGCATCGTGAACGTCGTGGTGCCGCTCGGCGCCGCGCTGGTCCTGCTCGACGCGTTCATCCCGACGTCGATCGCCATCACGGCCTTCGTGATGGTCGGCATCGTGGTCGTGCTGGTCGTGCGGCCGCCCATCGGCGAGGACGCAGACGTCACCCGATCCGAGTAGGCCGAATCCTGCCGTCAGGCCGACGCGAGGATGAGACCCTCGCACTCGCGACGCAGACGGTCGATCGCATCGACGTCGCCGCGGATGAAGCGGATCAGGGCGTGCTGGAACATCCCGTCGACGAGGGCGTAGGCGAACGGAGGCGTGAGTGCGATCGTGCGGCCGACCAGCTCGGCGTGCCGCGTGAGGATCGCCCACACCATCTCCTCGAGCACTCCGTCGATGCGCACGATCGTGTCGCCGAAGCCGGTCTCGAACAGAGCCTGGTTGCGCAGGTCGTACCAGAGCCGGTGCATCGACGCCTCGTCTCGCAGCGTCCTCGTCATCTCCTCGGAGACGCGGACGGCGAGCTCTTCGCCGCTCTGAGAGGTGGCGACGATCCCGTCGTACCGCCGGGCGCATTCGGACTTGAACAGCCAGACGGCCTCAGCGATCAGGTCGTCCTTGTCGGTGAAGTAGTAGTGCAGCGAGCCGTGCGACAGCGCGGAGTGCTTGGCGATGTCGCGCAGGCCGGTGTGGGCGAAACCGCGCTCGGCGATGGTGGCACTGGCTGAAAGGGCGAGCATCCGCCGACGCTGCGCGAACTTGTCGACGCTGCCGCGCACCGCTCGCTCGCCGGCTGTCGTCATGTTCGCGCCCCCGTACTGAAATATCGGTTCAGTCGCGATCCTAGCCGCCACCTTGGACAGTCGTACAGACTTTTCTTGACAAGTGTCCAAAATACTGGTGCAATCTACGTGTAGGTCGAGAGCTCGGGTCCCCAGTTCGAGAATGCCGACCTACGCGCTTCGTTCGCGATCCCCAGTCGCGAACCCAGCAGCACGGCCGCGCATCGATCGCGAGGCCGCAGCAGGACAGAGAAGAGCGGATGCTCCGGCATCCGCTCTTCTCTGTGCCTCGGCTTCATAGAAAGCGCATCGAGGAGCCAAAGCCCTCTGAGGGGCAACTCCGTGAGCATGGCAGCAGCACCAGCCGTTCTCTCGAGAGGAACCAGATCATGAGCCGCGTTCCGGAACCGACCCAGACCCCTGAGGGCCCCGCCTACGAGGGCCGCCTGCTGGACCATCCGCATGAAGAAGTGGTCGACCAGGGCGCCCCCTTCGACATCCGCACGCTGCTCACCCGACGCGGGGTGCTCGGTCTCGTCGGCGTCGGCGTCGGCGCGGTCGTCCTCGCCGCGTGCGCCCCGACGGACTCGACCTCGGGAGCCGGCGCCACAGCATCCACAGCAGCGGGTGGGGAGATCCCGGATGAGACCGCCGGCCCCTATCCGGGCGACGGATCGAACGGGCCCGACGTGCTCGAGGACTCCGGGATCATCCGCAGCGACATCACCACGTCCATCGACGGCTCGGCGACAGCCGACGGCGTGCCGCTGATCTTCGAGTTCCAGGTGCTCGACATGGCGAACGAGGATGCACCGTTCGAGGGCGTCGCGGTGTACGCCTGGCACTGCAGCGCGCAGGGGGAGTACTCGATGTACTCGGCAGGTCTGGAGGAGGTCACGTACCTGCGAGGTGTGCAGGTGGCGGATGCCCAGGGCAAGGTCTCGTTCACCTCGGTCTTCCCCGGGTGCTACTCGGGGCGCTGGCCCCACATCCACTTCGAGGTCTACCCCGACGTGGACTCCCTCAGCGACTCGGCGAACGCGATCGCGACCTCGCAGATGGCGATGCCGGAACCGGCCAGCGCCGAGGTGTACGCCGGGTCGGCCTACGCAGGCTCTGCGCAGAACCTCGCTCAGGTCACGCTCGCGAGCGACAGCGTCTTCGGCGACGACTCGGGCGCGACACAACTTGCGACGATCACGGGTGACGCGAGCAGCGGCTACAGGGCGACCCTCGTCGTACGCGTCGACACGAGTACCGCCTCGGGTGCAGGGTCGGCGCCCGGCAGTGGCGGCCAGGGCGGGCCCGCAGGCAGCAGCCGACCGCCGGCCGGGTGAACGCCCGCGACCACCGCAGAATCGCGATGTTGGCTGAACGTGGGTGATCTGTTAGAGTTGGGGTGCAGCGTGTGTGCCTAGCCCTCTCGGCCGCCCACGTCGCCACTGATCAGGGCCATTCCGGACCGCGTGCATCGACGCGCGCGGCATCCGCCCTCGGTCTCACATCTTGCGAGGCGCGCCGACGTGCGCCCGCCACACAGCAATGAGCACCACCATGAGCATGACCACCATCCCCCCGTCCGACCCGTTGTCCTGGAAGCAGGCCGATGTGGACGTGCACGTCGCGACCCGCGACGGCGAGTTCGCCGGCTTCGTGGAATTCGACGGCACCGTCCACCTCGTGCGCGACCAGCGCGGCGCCGACCTCGGGTCGTTCGTGACCCTCGACGACGCGCGCATCGCGCTCGAAGACGCCCAGGAGGAGCGGCGTCGTCCGCTCCCGTTTCCGTTGACGCTTCCGCGTGCCCTGCGGCGTCGTCCGCGGCGCGTGCGCGCCTGACGATCCGGGCCCACCTGGCAGAGCCCTGGCAGTGCTGTTCGTATGCCTTGCGGCGCATGTGCCCCGGGCTACCCTGAGGTAAGCGAACGGCATCCGCCCTTGGCTTCCACAGCTCAAGGGCTCCCGATCGACAGGAGAACATCATCTCCATCACACAGGTCGATAAGACCGCAGCAACTCTCGGGCCGGTGCGCCAGACGTACTCCGGCAACGCCGACTTCCCGCCGATGGCGCAGGCCTACAAGCAGGTCTCGCAGGTCGTCAAGGAGACCGGGCTGCTGCAGCGCGCCGGCTGGTTCTACGCCGTCGTCGGCGCGGGCATCGTCCTCGCGCTCGGCGGAGCCATCACGGGCTTCATCCTCCTCGGCGACAGCTGGTTCCAGCTGCTGATCGCCGGGGCTCTCGGCATCATCTTCACGCAGATCGCCTTCCTCTCCCATGAGGCCGCGCATCGGCAGATCCTCAGCTCGGGCCCCGCGAACTTCCGTCTCGCCCGCATCCTCGCCGGCAGCATCGGCATGAGCTATTCCTGGTGGGACTCCAAGCACACCAAGCACCACGGCAACCCGAATCAGGTCGGCAAGGATCCCGACATCCAGGTCGACACGATCTCGTTCCTCGAGACGGATGCCGCGCAGTCGCGGGGCCTGATCCGACTGATCACCCGCAAGCAGGGGTGGCTGTTCTTCCCGCTGCTCACGCTCGAGGGTCTCAACCTGCACTACATCGGGCTGAAGCACCTGATGACCAAGAAGAACGTGAAGGGTCGCTGGATCGAGCTCGGCATCATCGCCGTGCGCTTCGCGATCATCCTGATCCCCGTCTTCATGATGCTGCCGCTCGGAATGGCGTTCGCGTTCATGGGTGTGCAGCTCGCCGTCTTCGGCGTCTACATGGGAGCGTCGTTCGCCCCGAACCACAAGGGCATGCCGATCATCGATCCGAACGCCCGCCTCGACTTCTTCTCGAAGCAGGTCCGCACCTCGCGCAACATCCGCGGCGGCTGGTGGGCGACGACGCTCATGGGCGGCCTCAACTACCAGGTCGAGCATCACCTGTTCCCGAGCATGCCTCGCCCGCACCTCGCGAAGGCACGCGAGATCGTGCGCGACTACTGCGCGGCGAACGACGTGCCGTACACCGAGACGAGTCTCGGCCGTTCGTACGCCATCGTGATCGCGTACCTCAACCGCGTGGGTCTCGCCGCAGGCGCCGATCCTTTCGACTGCCCCGCAGTGGCGCAGTTCGGACGCGCATAACAGCTTCAGACGGCAGGGGCGCAGGCGGTTCACACCGCTTGCGCCCCTTCTCTGTGCGCTGTGGGTTGCGCTCAGTAACTTAAGGACTTAAGTTACTGAGTATGGATCTCGCATACGAACTGCATGACCTGGTCCGCACACTCGACCGTGCGGCGGAGCGGATGCTTCGCCCAGAGGGGCTCAGCTACAGCCGCTATGTCGCGCTCGTCATCGTGTGCGAGCACCCCGGACTCACCGGGCGCGATCTCGCCCGCGGCCTCGGGGTCAGCGAGCCGGCGGCCAGCGGACTGATCAAAGCGCTGCTTCGCGACGATCTCATCGAGAACTCGGCGGGCCCGGGCGACGGCAACATGCGCCGGCTTCACGCCACCGTCGCCGGTCATGACAAGCAGCAGCAGTGCGCAGAGCTGCTGGGCGACTCGCTCGATCGCAATGCGCGCGCCATCGGCGTCGACCCGGCGCAGCTCGCGCTCACGATACGGACCCTGCACGACGAAGTCCGCATCGTCCGCACCGACATCTCGGAGGAACCATCATGATCTTCGCCGCCGTGGCCGCTCTGCTCTGGGTCGTGCGCCTCGTCATGTTCGTCGCGCTGCACCTGGTGCGCAGCGACTACTCTCCGGTCAGGCATGCGGTCAGCGACTACGCCGTCGGGCGAACTCGCACGCTCAGCTCGATCATGACGTGGACGACAGCCGCGGCATGGGCCGCGCTCGCCGCTGCGGTCTGGTCAGGACTTCCGAACTGGAGCGCTCGAGGCGGCATCGCCGCTTGGCTCCTGGTCCTCGCCGTGATCTTCCTCGTGCTGCCGTTCGTCCCGACGACCTTGGAAGGGGAACAGGCGACCGTGATCGGGCGGCTGCACATGCTCGCCGCCGTCTCCTGGTTCGCGATCAGCTACTCGTGCATGAGCGACTTCGTGCGCCTTGCCGAGTCGTCGGTCGGAGGAGTGCTCGCGTTCACGCTCATCGTGCTCAGCTGGATCGCACTGGTCGGTCTGATCGTGCTCGTCGCTTCGCTCGTGCTCCCCGGGTTGCGCAGCCGCACTTTCGGCATATCCGAGCGGGTGTTCATCGTCGCGGTGAACCTGTTCTATCTGCTCGCCGCAGTCGTGCTGCTGGTCGCGGCCTGACACGCGAAAGGGCCGCGAGCATATCTCTCGCGGCCCTTTCGGTAGTTGCGGGATCAGCGCGAAGCGGACTCGTCGACCTCGACCACATCGATCGTGATCTTGCCGTCGATCGTCGCGGCGTCGTCATCGAGGAGCTCGTCCTCGAGAACCTCATCGCCGAGGAACACGTCAGACGGGTCGGCCTCGACGACCTCGGCCTCGTACGTCTCGATGTCGTCGTCATCGACGTCGGCATCGGCCTGGTCGGCGACGCCGGCGCTCGTGGCGGCGGATGCCGCGGCACTCGCCGTGGGCGCGGCGGCGGGGGTCTCGTCGCTGAAGACGCCGTCGGGGCGGATGAGCTCTCGCACCTCCGCCATGAAGCTCGCGAGCTGCTGCTGCTGCCAGCGGAGCTTGCGGGCGTGGTCCTCTGCGTCGCGGAGCACGGTCGAAGTGTGGCCGGTGACCGACTCGACGATCTTCTGCGACTTCACGCGGGCGCGCTCGAGAGCGTCGCGGGCGCGGACCTGGGCGTCGGCTTCGATGGCCGCGGCCTGGGTGCGCATCAGGCGCTCGTAGTCGTCTGCCTTCGCCGAGATCCGCTGGGCGTGGTCGAGAGACGCGGCGACCTGTTCGTTCGCATCGGTCGTGATGCGCTCGGCGTGGGCGACGGCCTGGTTGTGCAGCAGAAGGAACTCCTGCTGCGCGTCGTCCTGGCGACGGGTGAGGGTCTCTTCGAACTCCAGGACGCGGGCGTTCATCTCACGGACCTCGCGCTCGGCGTCGGCCCGCAGCTGCTCGGTCTCGCGGGTGACGAGAGCGCGCAGCGCGGCGGCGCCCTTCTCAGCCTCGGTGCGGATGGCCGTGGCCTCCTGCGAGGCCTGGTGCACCTTCTCGGCGGCGTGCGCGGCCTCGCGCTCGAGGCGCGCTTCGTGCGCGGTGAACTCGGTGTCGACCTTCAGGCGGATCTGGTCGGCGTCGTGCTGGGCGTGCGCGATGATGCGCGTCGCGTCGGCGTCAGCCTCGGCGCGCTGCGCCGCGACCTCTTCGCGAGCCGCCGCCATCAGGCGGTCGGCCTGCACCGCGGCGTTCTGGATGAGGACGTTCGCCTGCTCCTCCGCGACCCGCAGGATCGCCTCGAACTGCTCGCGCGACGGAGCGTCCTTGCCCTCGGGGCGAGGAGCGTCGACGAGCTCGTTCGTCAGCGTGGAGACGCGGTCCTCGGCATCCGAAGCCTGCGCCTTCGCCGCCGTCAGCTCGGCCTCGAGCAGTTCGCGCGCTGAGCGCTCCTCGGCGCGCACCGCTTCGAGCGTGTCCTCATGGCGGGCCTCGGCATCGGCGAGATCGGCTTTCATCTGCTGCAGCTGGTTGCGCAGCGTGGTCAGCGCGGAATCGACTTCCGCCTTGTCATAGCCGCGGAACGAGGCGGTGAAGCCGCCAGGCTGTTCGCGCGGAGTCTCGTCGATCAACTTGTCGAAGAAGTCGTTCTCGGCGGGGGACTCGCTCATGAGGTCGGCCTTTCTGGCAGGGCCGTGGCGCAGACCGTTCGTGGTGCCGCGCAGGCCGAAGGGGGAGGGGCTGACGCACCGCGACGACGTGCGGTGGCGCTGTGTCCAGCCTAGCCGCGCTCGCTGTGAGTTGTGCAGTGGATTCCGGCGCGAGGTCGCGGGGCGGCTGTGGATGTTCAGGAGCTTTCGCGCGTGATCTCCCAGTACACGGGATCGCCGTCATGACGGGCGAAGCTGTGTTGCGGGCCGTCGGCCACCGAGATCGTCTGCGCTTCGGCGCCGGCGGTCACTCGCGAGCGCAGCTCCCTCCAGAACTCGAGGTTCTGCGGCATCCCCAGCCGCTCGGTCGTTCGCACCACCTGCATCCGCGTTCCCTCGGCGTCGTCGACGAGGCGCACGACGGCGTCGTCTGCCTCGACGAAGCGGACGCCGTACCCGCCGTCGTCGAGCAGGGAGAACTTGCGGGGCTGCTGCAGCACCACCCGGTCGAGGATGTCCCTCGCTGCGGGTTCCGGCGCATGGATCACGATCGTCGCGGCGAGTTCGGCGAGGATGCCGTTCACCCGGTCGTCCGTCGTCCGGCGCCCGTAGCGGCTGCCCGACTTCGAGACGCTGCGGCGCAGTCCGCGGCTGAGGAACATCGCGCCGACGATCACCGCGACGATGATCGCGACGTAGATGACGGGGTTGTCCACGGCACCAATCTACGCACGCTCCATTGTGTAGATATTTAGCCACAGTGCTATATTGCGAATATGAAGGCGATCGTTCCCGAGGTGCAGGCCCACCTGCGACGGCGACTCCTGATCAGCTACCGTGTGGATCCGGCCGTCGCAGCCGGGTTGCTGCCGCCGGGATTCCGTCCGCAGCTGATCGACGGTTCGGCGCTTGCGGGCGTCTGCGTTCTCGGTCTCGACGCCATCAGGCCTCGATGGTTCCGCCCCGGCTGGGGACTGCGCTCCGAGAACGCCGCGCATCGGATGGCCGTCGAATGGGATGCCGCGGAGGGGGTGCAGCGGGGCGTGTTCATCTTCGAGCGGCACAGCTCAGCGTGGCATCCGGTGCTCCTCGGAGGTCGCCTGTTCCCCGGCGTCCATAGGAAGGCTCGATTCACGACGCGGGAATCGGGCGGACGCTACGCGCTCACGATGGATGCCGGAGCGCACAGCCTCGATGCCGACGTCGAGATCGGCGGTGCGTGGTCGAGCGGGTTCTTCGGATCGGTCGACGAGGCGTCGGAGTTCTACCGGGCAGGACGCATCGGATGGTCCCTGGGTCACGACGGGCGCGGCGTGGAGCCCGTCGCGCTCACCAGCGGAGCCTGGGCCGTGGAGGGGGCGCGCCTGCACGGCCTGCGCTCGTCGTTCTTCGACGCCCTCCCCGAGGGATCGGCGGTGTTCGACAGCGTCGTCGTGATGCGCGACCTGCCCGTCGTGCTGTCTGACCTCCGAGGCGACAGTGACGTACTCCCCAAGGAGCATGTCGCGGGCCTCCACGGAGCGGATGCCCGGCGGATCCCTGAGGGATAGCATCGGGGGATGCCGGACGCGGGGCGCAGACCATGGGGAGAGGGCCCGCCCTGGGCGACGCGCAGAGCGCGACTGATCGCGCCGGTCGTGATCGCTTTCCTCGTGCAGGTCCCGGCATCCGTCTGGGGTGCCGTCCGCCTGCATCACGGTGCGCCGGGCGGGCAGGCTGCGCTGCACGTCGCGCTGGCCGTCGCCGGGCCGCTCGCGCTGCTCGGGGCTCGCCGGTTCCCCGGACCCGTCGTCGCGCTCGTGAGCGCGTGCGCGGCCCTCGACGTGCTCACGACTCCCGTCTTCGGACCGCCGTACATCGCGCTCGTCTTCGCGATCATCGGAGCGGTCGTGCGGGGCGCGGCGGTGTGGGCCGCCGCATCCGTCGCCACCGCCTGGGCGATCGTTCTGCTCGTCGCCTCGTTCAGCGGCCGCGAATGGCGGCCGCCCGTGGTCGTCGCTGCGACGATCGGGCTCGCCGTCTGCTTCGGCATCGGGGCCTTCGTGCGCACGCGGCGCGCACGCTTCGCCGCGATGCACGCCGAGTCGGCGCGGCAGCGGCAGAGCGTCGAGGAGCGCGAGCGAGTGCGCATCGCCCGCGAACTGCATGACGTCCTGGGGCACGCGCTGTCGCAGATCAGCGTGCAGGCGGGGGTGGGCCTTCACCTGTTCGACCGCGACCCGGAGCAGGCGAGGGCAGCGCTCGCGAACGTGAAGGAGTCGTCGAAGCGGGCGCTCGACGAGGTGCGCGGGGTGCTCGGCGTCCTGCGCGACGGAGAGACGCCCCTCACCCCCGAAGCCGGGCTGGGAGAGCTCCCTGGACTGGTGTCGGGAGCGGCCGGACCGGGGTTCGAGACGACGCTCGACGACCGGCTCGGCGGCGAACTGCCAGACCGGTCGACCCAGCTCGCCGCCTACCGCATCGTGCAGGAGGCGCTGACCAACGTCATCCGCCATTCCCGCGCCCGCCGGGCGGAGGTGGTGCTCGAGCGCTCCTCGGAGCGGATGCTGACAGTCAGAGTCGTGGACGACGGGCGCGGCCTCAGCGCTCCCGACACGATCGACGGCGGACACCGGGGGATTCTCGGCATGCAGGAGCGTGCAGCGCTGCTGGGAGGATCGGTGACGATCACTGACCGGTCCGGCGGAGGCGTCGAAGTCGTCGCCGTGCTCCCGTGGAGGTCGGCAGCGGGTGCGGCGGGCGCCCCGAATTCAGGGAGGAACCGATGATCAGAGTCGCACTCGCCGACGACCAGCTGCTGGTGCGTGCGGGGTTCCGCGCGCTGCTCGATTCGGAGCCCGACATCGACGTCGTCGCCGAAGCCTCGGGCGGGCGGGAGCTATTGCAGCGGATCAGGGAGGCGCCGGTCGACGTCGTGCTCATGGACATCCGGATGCCGGAGGGCGACGGGCTGTGGGCGACCGAGCAGATCGCCGCCGATCCCGCGCTCGCCGATGTGCATGTCGTGATCGTGACGACCTTCGAGCTCGATGAATACGTGGTGCGCGCCGTGCGCGCTGGTGCGGCCGGATTCCTCGTGAAGGACACCGAGCCCGCCGATCTCGTGCGAGCGGTGCGGTCGGTCGCGGCCGGCGATGCGCTGCTGTCGCCGGGAGTGACGAAGACGCTGCTGTCACGCATGGCAGCGGGGTTGCGCGAGGGGCCTTCGC
Source organism: Microbacterium sp. ZW T6_19 (assembly GCF_044987465.1). Classification (NCBI taxonomy): domain Bacteria; kingdom Bacillati; phylum Actinomycetota; class Actinomycetes; order Micrococcales; family Microbacteriaceae; genus Microbacterium; species Microbacterium sp. ZW T6_19. The sequence continues at coordinate 69,134 of NZ_JBJDRH010000014.1, forward strand.
GTTCGTCGCTCGAGGTGATCACCGATCGCGAGCGCGAGGTGCTGCGACTGGTCGGGATGGGGCTGACCAACGACGAGATCGCAGAGCGCCTGTTCCTCAGCCCGCTGACCGCGAAGACGCACGTGTCGCGGATCATGAGCAAACTGCATGCCCGCGATCGGGTGCATCTCGTCGTCGTGGCGTATGAGACCGGGCTCGTCTCACCGGGCTGGCAGTAGCGGCGTACTCCCGGGGGAGCAGTCGAAGAGACGTCTACGGCCGGATTCGCGGGGAGCCTGCGGCGAGGAGGCTGATGTGCACCGGTCGAGACACGGTCGGACGAATCGAGGGATGCACATCATGCTCAGCACAGTCGCGGCGATGACCGCACAGCACGTCGGCTATTGGGGCGGAGGAGCCCCGTTCTGGCCCTTCTTCATAATCTTCCCGCTGATGTTCCTGCTCGTCGTGGGCCTCATCATCAGCCTCGTCGTGCGCCGCCGGCGCTTCGGCGCCTATGGACCGCCGTGGGCGCAGGGCCACATCGCGGGAGCGCGGAGCGCAGAGCAGACGCTCGCCGAGCGCTTCGCGAAGGGCGACATCGACGAGACCGAGTACCGCGCTCGCCTCGAGGTGCTCAGGGCCAACCGCCCGGAGATGTGACCTGGCACCACGACGCCCGGGCCGATCGCGGTCCGGGCATCGTCGCATTCAGCCCAGCATCGTCATGACCAGGAGCAGAACGGGCAGGCATCCGATCGTGGTGAGGAAGACCGTGTCGCGCGAGATCGCCTCGCCGATGTCGTAACGCTGCGAGTAGTTGAACACGTTCTGCGCCGTCGGCAGGGCTGCGAGCACGACCACGATCAGCGTCTGCGCCGCAGACAGCCCGAACAGCAGGGCGGCGCCCCAGGCGATGATCGGCATCGCGATCAGCTTCAGGATGCTGGCCAGGATCACGTCGCGCCGGTGACCCTGCGTGCCGAGCACGCGCTGGCCGTGCAGGGAGATGCCGTAGCTGATCAGGAGCACGGGGACCGCGGCATCCGCGATCAGCTGCACCGGGTCCATCACGATGGCGGGAACCGTGAGGCCGAACACCGACACGAGGGTGCCGAGCAGCGAGCCGATGATGATCGGGTTCGTCGCGGTGCGCACGAGCGTGCGGCGGATCGAGACCGTCTCGCTCGTCACCGCGTCGAGGATCGTGAGGGAGATCGGCGTGAAGATCAGCAGCTGCATGAGGATCACCGGCGCCGGGTACGCCGCGCTTCCGAGTAGATAGATCGACAGCGGGATGCCGATGTTGTTGGAGTTCACCTGACCGGCCGAGAGCGCTCCGATCACGGTCTCGCCGATCGAGCGCTTCCACACGAGCCGCGCGATCAGGGCGTAGGCGGCGATCACCGCGACGGCCGCGATCGCCGAGACCGGCAGCAGCGCCGAGAACAGCATCTTCGCATCGGCATGTGCCAGCACGCTGAACAGCAGGAACGGCGACAGCACGAAGAAGATGAGCCGCCCGAGCACATGGCGGGCGTGCGGTCCGAGCAGGTCGATGCGCCCGATGACGTACCCGAGGGCGATCGCGACGGCCACCACGGCGAATCCGGTGAGCGTCTCGAGCATGGTTCGAGCGTATCGGGGGAGCCGGGTCCCCCTCGCGCGGGCGTCGGAGCGGGCTCCGATCGGGACCGGGTCGCGGGATCCCGCCGCCTGCTGTGGTTCTGGCGCTTCCGGTTGCGATTCGTGTCGTCTCGGCATCCGCTCTCATGGTTCCGGTCGCGATTGGTGCCGCCGCCGACCGCTTCGGGCGGCACGAATCGCGACCGGAACGACAGCCAGGTTCTGGAGAACGGCACGAAGTGCGACCGGAACGGGAGGCCGGGATGCGGGCAGCGCGTCAGACCTGAGCGACGCCGTGCGCGCGGGCGAACGCCTCGAGCACGGTTGCCGGGATGACGTGGAGCTCGGCATCCGGCACGTCGTCCATCGCGATGTGATCCGCCTGCAGGCCCTCGAGCTCTTCTGCGAGGATGCGCGCGCTCCGGCCGTTCGCCCGTTCTTTCTCGGGAAGAGCGCGATAGACGGCGGCGATCAGTGCGGTGAGCCGAGCCGTGTCGACCGTCCAGGTGCTCGTGATGATCCGCACCACGATCTCGGCGACCTCCTCGGGGGAGTAGTCGGCGAAGCGCACGGTGTGCGGCACACGGGAGCGGAGCCCGGGGTTCGCGGAGAAGAAGACGTCCATCTCGGCCGCGTACCCGGCCAGGATCGCGACGAACTTGTCGCGGTCGTTCTCGAGGCGCGGAAGCAGCGTCGCGATCACGGCCTGGCCGTAGTCGGCGGAGTCGCCGCCATCGCGGAAGAGATCGTATGCCTCGTCGATGAACATCACGCCGCCCATCGCCTCGTCGATCGCGAGCGATGTGCGCTGCTCGCTCTGGCCGACATAAGGGCCGACGAGAGCCGCGCGATTCACCTCTTTGACGGTTGGCTTGGACAGCACGCCGAGCTCGTGGAAGAGCTGGGCGACGATGCGGGCGACCGTGGTCTTGCCCGTGCCGGGGCTGCCGGTGAAGGTGACGTGATAAGTGGGGCGCGAGACGGTGGCGTCGGCCTGGATGCGGCGCTGATCGGCTTTCACACGGTTGACGAGCTTCGCGACCCAGGCCTTGACCTCGGCGAGACCGACCATGCCGTCGAGCTCGGCGAGCAGAGCGGCCACCGCGGCCGAGCCGCCCTCGGCATCCATCTCCACACCAGCGACCGCGTAGAGGTCATCGTCGGCGATCAGTCGGTAGTCGGCGATGCTCCGGGTGCGGAGTTCGTGCACCCGATCGGCCTGTCGGCTGATGAGCTCCTGATTGAAATTGCGCACCCAGCGAGCGTTGCTGCGGTCGGCGCTCTGGGTGTAGCCGCGACTGAGGATGCGGCGGTACAACTCTTCGTCCTCGAGTTCGTAGTCCGTGTCGCGGAGGGCGTTCACGCCGATGGTGGCGAGCTCCTCGCCTGTGTAGTCCTCGAAATCGAAACGATTGGGAGTCCGCGACTGCAGGCCGGCGTTCATCTCGAGCAGCCGCTGCATCTTGTCGGTGTATCCGGCGAAGATGATCATGAGGTCGTCCCGATGGTTCTCCATATAGGCGATGATCGTGTCGATCACCTCCTGGCCGTAGTCCTCGTCGACTCCCTGTGCGAGGGCGTAGGCCTCGTCGATGAAGAGGATGCCGCCGCGGGCGCTGTCGAGCACCTTCTCGGTCATCGGCGCCGAATCTCCGATGTGCGTGCCGACGAGATCGGTGCGTCCGACCTCGACGAACACATCGGAGGAGACCACGCCCTCTGCGAAAAGGGCCTTGCCGAGGAGCCGCGCCACGGTGGTCTTGCCGGTGCCCGGATTGCCGAGGAACAGACTGTGCAGCGTCAGCTGCATGGACTTCAGCCCGAGCTGCGACCGTTCGCGGTTGATGACCGCGTTCTTCACGAACTGAGCAGCCTGCTCCTTCACCGTGCGGAGCCCGACCAGGTGGTTCAGCGCTGTCAGCGAGTCCTCGCGCACGCCCGTGACGTCGGACCCGTCGGAGTGCTGCTCCTCCGCGACGGCGGTTCGTCCCGGAAGCGAAGACGTGACCATGCCGCCACGGGAGCCCTCGCGATACCCGCCTGCGGCACCCTGCGACATCTGCGTGGCCCCGCCGCGCGTGATCGTCGGCATCCGTCCGGAGGCGAAGGAGGCGATGGCGAGCGACGACTGATCTTGGATGTTCAGTTCGTCACCCGGCGGGCAGTCGAGCACATCGATGTCGATGGACGCCTGCCCCTTGGCGGTCACGGAGCACTGATTGCGTGCGTTCGGATGCACCGTGAGCCGGCCCGCGGATGTCACGCGCGCCTGCTCTCGAGTCGCGAGCCGGAACAGCGAGCACGACTCGAGGGAGACGACGCAGGAGCCGGCGAAGTCCGCCCACCCGAGCTCGCACATGAGGGCCGAGAGACGGCCACCGCCCGCGAGCGTGACGGTGGCCCTCGTCTCCGCCGCACCGGCGCGCAGCTCGCAGGCGGTCGCGGTGACGGCTCCCTGCGCGTACAGCGCGGGGAGCTCGGCCGCGGCGTCGCTGCGTATCGTGACGCCGTGCATCGAGAGATCGGCGCCGGCCGACACGTACACGGCGTTGGTCGTGATCGGATGCTCGATCGTGAGGTTGGTGAGGGTCACGTGGGATCCGGGCGGAAGGGTCAGGCGGCCGCGCAGCACGATGCGGTCGCGTCGGCCCTCACCGTCGAGATTCACCTCGCACGAAAAGTCGCCGTTCGCCAGATCATCGAACGAGTACTCGCCCTCTTCGAGCACTAGCGTGTCGCCGGGCTTGAGCCGCGACTGCACGTCGGTCGCGAAACTGCGGCCCTGATGCGCGGGCCAGAGCACGCGCTGAGGGCCGGACCCGGCTCTCGCCCTCGGTGGCTTCCGGGGCACCGGCGTCGCCCGCACGATCTCGGCGAGCGGGCTCTCGCAGTGGATTTCGGCCTCCGCCTCGGCGACCACTCGGAGCGGTGCGCCCGTCGGAGATTCGAGCTGCGCGATGCGCAGCACAGCCGCGTTGGCCTGCGCCTCGAACGCCTGATCTCCGTTGAGGCGGACGCACTCCAGGTCGAGAGTCGCTCCGCTGAGTGATCGCAGCGCCCGCTTTCCCGGTACCGGTGTGAGGTCGAGAGGGGAGTATCCGCGGACCTGCGCCCCGTCTCGCGCCAGCACCAGATGAGCGGCGCAGCCGATGAGGTCAGCCGAGCCTCCGTTCACCTCGAGTCCACCGAGTCGTGAGGCGGTGGCATGAAGGCGCGCGCCGGCTGCGATCTTGACGGTGGTGAGATCGGCATCGTCCGCGATGACGACTCTGTTGAGAACCAGCGTGCCGCGGTCGACTCCCACGGTGAGCGTGCTCGCGGTGGAGTCGCCCGCGATGCGGCAGTCGGTGATGCTGAGATACGCGTCAGCACCGTGCACCATGGCGACCGCGCTGCCCCGGGGTTGCGCAGTGAGCGTCAGCGAGGCGACGCTGCAGTTCCCATGGGGCGCGATCGTGCCGATCACCGTCGTCGCCTCGGCTCCGCCCTCACCCGTGATCGTCACGCCGTTCAGCGTGACTGAGCCGATCGCATACGTGCCAGGGGCGAGCGAGAGCACGTCGCCCGGGAGAGCCTGTGCCAGAGCTGTTGCGATCGGCATCCGGCTCGAGTCGTTCCCGACGTACAGAGTCGTCACGGGCGCGCGGCTCCACGGTGCCCGGCTGCGGCCGAGAGGAGACCCGGCGCCCGAGCGGCATCGAGGAGATCGACGGCGTACTGCGCGACTGCACCCATGCAACCAGTATGGGCCAGGGCTCGGAGGTGCTGAGGGAAGCGGCGGCGTGAGCTTCGGCGTCTGCGCGTTTCGTCTCGCTTCGCTCGCTCAACGACCGGGGTCGTGGCCGGGTCTCGCCAGGGCAAAGCAAAACCCCCGCCATGTAGAAGCTAGGCGAGGGTTTCTGGGACCGTTGTAACGACGGTCCGTGTGGCTCCGACGGGCGTCGATCCCGTGACCTCACGATTTTCAGTCGTGCGCTCTACCAACTGAGCTACAGAGCCGTGCGACCGGCGAACCTGCCGCATCTAGACGAAAGGCCCTCTCCGAAAAAAGGACCCATCGCTCAGAGCGACCCTGACGGGACTTGAACCCGCGACCTCCGCCGTGACAGGGCGGCACGCTAACCAACTGCGCTACAGGGCCATACTTGTTTTCAATTGTATCGGATGGAGTGACCCCAACGGGATTCGAACCCGTGCTACCGCCGTGAAAGGGCGGCGTCCTAGGCCGCTAAACGATGGGGCCGAGTCAGTCCCGGGGGACTTCCTTGCCGACGCTCAAGCATAAGGGATGTTTTGACCAAATCGCGAATCGAGGGCGAGTCTGCTTACGCCCGGGCGTGTTTCGGAGGACCATGGGTGCTGTTCACCGTGCCCACGGATGCATCCCAGAGCCTGTTGCGGATGTGAAAGTTGTTGTTAGTGTGGCATGAGTGAAACCGGCGGAAGGGGCCGTGTGAACGACAAGTCATCCATCGCAGAGAGTGCGGAGGCGGCATCCGAAGACTGCGGATGCGCACCCACTCCTGCTGAGAGTCGCGCCTTCTGGAAGAACGGTTCGCTCAGCCGCCGTCACGCCCTCGGTCTCGGCGCGCTCAGTGCCGTGGCCCTCAGCGCTTTCGGCGTGACGAGCGGGGTCTCCGCCGCATACGCCGCGTCGTACCCCAGCTGGGACGACGTGCAGAACGCCATGGCCAACGAGTCGGCCAAGGCTTCCGAGGTCACTCGCATTCAGGGCCTCATCGACAGTCTGACCCAGAAGGTCGCCGAGACGCAGGCCGCATCGGAAGCGGCTGGTCAGGCGTTCTACGAGGCGCAGCAGGCGTTCTTCGACGCCGCGGCCAGGGCCGACATGCTGCAGTCCAAGGCCGACGTCCAGGCGGCGACTGCTGACGAGGCCGAGCGCAAAGCCGCCCAGGTCGCCACTCAGCTCTACCGTGACGGTGGCGACGACGCTTCTCTCGAACTGTTCTTCTCGGGCTCATCCGAGAACGCCGACGAACTGCTCTCGCGTCTCGGCACGATGGACAAGGTCTACGCGTATACGCAGAAGATCTACGACACGGCCACCGCCTCGCGCGACGCCGCGCAGTCGCTGAGTGATCAGGCCGTCGTCGCCAAGACCGAACGCGACCGCCTGCAGAAGATCGCCGAGCAGAAGATGATCGAGGCGCAGGCTGCAGCGGATGCGGCGCAGGCTGCTCTCGCCGAGCAGACCGCCAACCTCGCCACCATGCAGGCCCAGCTCGCCGCCCTGAAGGATGCCACAGCGACCACGGTCGCCGGCTACCGAGAGGGCGTGCGCGTCGCCGAAGAACAGCGCAGGGCAGCCGAGGCTGCTGCCGCTGCTGCCGCCGCAGCGAACAACGGTGGCGGAGGCGGCGGCGGTGGCGGAGGCGGCACAGTCGGACGCGACGGGTGGGTGCGCCCGCAGGGCGGCCATCGGAGCTCCGGCTACGGCCCTCGCCCGGCACCGTGCAGCGGGTGCTCCACCTTCCACTACGGCGTCGACCTCGCCAACGGCTGCGGGGCGGCGATCTACGCCGCGAATTCGGGCCGCGTCGTGTATGCAGGCATCAACGGAAGCCTGCACTCCGGCTACGGCAACTACATCAAGATCGATCACGGTGGTGGCGTGGGCACCGGGTACGGGCACATCCGCCCTGGCGGCTTCGCGGTGAGCAACGGCCAGTCGGTGAGTGCCGGTCAGGTCATCGCATACGCCGGAACGACCGGGTCGTCCAACGGCTGCCACCTGCACTTCGAGGTCTACATCAACGGCAAGACGACGAACCCGATCGACTTCCTCGCGGCGCGAGGCATCTCGGTCTGAGCATCCGCTCGTCAGAGCCCCCGAACGAAGAGAATCCCCCGGCCGCGATGCGACCGGGGGATTCGTCGTCAGTGACGGATGACGTCAGTGACCCTGCTCCTGGAAGCGGACGATCGCCTCGTCGAGGATGCGCTGCGCCTCGGCGGCGTCGCCCCACGCGTCGACCTTGACCCACTTGTTGGGCTCGAGGTCCTTGTAGTGCTCGAAGAAGTGCTCGATCTCCTTCTTCGTGTACTCGGCGACATCGCCGATGTCCTGGATGTGGGCCCACCGCGGGTCCTTCGACAGGACGGCCACGAGCTTGTCGTCTCCGCCGGCCTCGTCACTCATCTTCAGAACGGCGACCGGGCGCACCTCGACGACGACGCCGGGGTAGATGGCCTGGTCGAGGAGCACGAGCACGTCGAGCGGGTCGCCGTCCTCGCCGAGCGTGTTGTCGAAGTAGCCGTAGTCGGCCGGGTAGCCGAAGGTCGTGTAGAGAACGCGGTCGAGGTGCACTCGTCCGGTCTCGTGGTCGACCTCGTACTTCACGCGGCTGCCGCGCGGGATCTCGATGACGGCGTCGTGTGCGCCCATGCGTGTGCTCCTTGATATCGGATGGATGCCGAAAACTTCGGTCGGATGCCGCCGACCAGCCTACTCGGGCGGCGAGGCAGTGCCCGAGTCGTCCAGCCGGGCGCCTCCGCGCGGCTCGATTCCCCGCAGGGCGTCCTGCACGGCGGCGGTGCGCCGTCGCAGTGCGTCCGCAACCGCGGCCACGGCGGGCTGACGCAGGGAATCCGGGCGCAGCACCATCCAGTACGGCAGGCGCTCGGCGAACTCCTCGGGGAGCAGTCGCACGAGATCCGCATGCCGGTCCGCGAGGAAGCACGGCAGGAATCCGATCCCGGCCCCCGCGCGAGTCGCCTCGACGTGCACGAACACGTTCGTGGAGCTGAGCGAGTCGAGCATCCCTGGCACCAGCCGCCGAGGCGCGTCGAGATCGTCGACCTGCAGCATCGAGTCCACGAAGTACACGAGCGGATGCGCGCTCAGCTCGGCGATCCCCGTGGGCGCGCCGAACTCGTCGAGATAGTCGCGAGACGCGTACATGCCGAGGGTGTAGTCGCCCAGTCGGATCGCCTCCGCCCGGTGCACCTGGGGCTGTCCGACGACGACCTCGAGGTCGAGACCCGAACGATGCTGCAGGGCACGGCGGGTCACGTTCACGATCTCGACGCTGAGCTTCGGATGCCGTCTCCGCAGCTGCGCGACGGCGGGAGCGATCACGAAGGCGCTGAATCCGTCGGTCGCCGAGATGCGCACGACGCCGCTGACCTGATCGCTCGGCTCTTCGCTCCCGTGGATCGCGCCCACCGCGGTCTCCACGTCCTCCGCGGCGCGCATCGCGCGACGGCCCAGTTCGGTGAGGTCCCAGCCGCCCGCGGTGCGCGCCAGCGTGCGTCCCCCGAGGTCGGCGTCGAGCGCCGCGATCCGCCGCGAGACGGTGGTGTGGTTCAGACCGAGGCTCTCGCCGGCTGTCGTGAACCTGCCCGTTCGCGCGACCGCGAGCAGGATGAGGAGATCGTGCGGGTTCGGGGCGGACGAGCCAGCGATAGGGGTCATATCTGCAATTCTGCACTCATCATCTGCTGGACTGGTCATTGTTGCACAGGTGCGCGGATGCCCATACTGGCTCAGGCCTCACCGAGCGCGATGTCGGCTCAGGGCCGGAACCCGGAACGAACCAGAACACGAAGGAGTGCACTGATGAGCGTCAGCAGGCAGGTGAAGCCCGAGACCGAGACGTCCGGGCTGAAGAAGATCGTGGCGGCCTCGATGGTCGGCACGGTGGTCGAGTGGTACGAGTTCTTCCTCTACGCCACTGCGGCCTCGCTCGTCTTCGGCAGCTACTTCTTCCCGAATGCCGGCACCGAGCTCGACGGCATCATCGCCGCCTTCCTCACCTACGCCGTGGGCTTCATCGCGCGCCCGCTCGGCGGCATCGTCTTCGGTCAGATCGGCGACAAGCTGGGCCGCAAGCACACGCTGCAGATCACCATCATCCTCGTCGGCGTCGCCACGTTCCTGATGGGGTGCCTTCCCGGCTTCGCCGCGATCGGATACTGGGCGCCGGCGCTGCTCGTGCTCCTGCGCTTCGTCCAGGGCTTCGCCGTCGGCGGGGAGTGGGGCGGCGCCGTGCTGCTGGTCGCTGAGCACAGCCCGTCGAAGTCCCGCGGGTTCTGGTCGAGCTGGCCGCAGGCGGCCGTGCCCGTCGGGAACCTGCTCGCCACGCTCGTCCTTCTCGGCATGTCGTGGATACTGCCGTCCGACCAGTTCCTGGGCTGGGGGTGGCGCGTCGCGTTCTGGGTCTCCGCGATCGTGGTCATCATCGGCTACTACATCCGCACCCACGTGAGCGAGGCTCCGATCTTCCTCGAGGCCCGTGCGCAGGTCGAGGCCGAGAAGGCCGTCAGCTACGGCGTGCTGGAGGTCGTGCGCAAGTACCCGAAGGGCATCCTCGGCGCGATGGGGCTCCGCTTCGCGGAGAACATCCTGTACTACATCATCGTGTCGTTCTCGATCGTCTACCTGAAGACCGTGCACGCCTACGACACGAGCCAGCTGCTGCTCGCACTGCTGGTCGCGCACGCCGTCCACTTCCTCGTGATCCCGCAGGTGGGCCGGCTGTCGGATGCCGTCGGGCGCAAGCCGGTCTACCTCGCCGGCGCCGTGCTCGGAGCCAGCTGGGCGTTCTTCGCCTTCCCGATGTTCGACACGGAGAACCCGATCGTCATCATCGCCGCCGTCACGATCGGACTGTGCTTCCACGCTCTGATGTACGCGGGCCAGCCGGCGATCATGGCCGAGATGTTCCCGACCCGCATGCGCTACTCGGGCGTCTCGCTCGGCTATCAGGTCACCTCGATCATCGCCGGCTCTCTGGCGCCCATCATCGCGACCGCGCTGCTGCAGCAGTACGGTTCCGGCTTCCCGGTGGCCGTCTACGTCGCTCTGGCCTGCGCCGTCACCGCCGTCGCGGTGATCACGTTGAAGGAGACACGAGGAGTCTCGCTGCACGACATCGATGATGCCGACGCCCGCCGCCACGGCCTCACCACGGCGCGGGTCGGCGGCTGAGCGACCGCCCCGCCCGGCATCCATCCCCCCCCTCCCGAGGAGACCTCATGACCGACCTGCACGCACCGACGTCGGACGCCGCAGCCCTGTCAGGCCGTCGCGCCGTGGTGACGGGCGGAGCGAGCGGCATCGGCTTGGCGGTCGTCCGGGCGCTGGCCGCCCGCGGCGCGCACGTCGTCGTCGCCGACAGAGACAGAGACGCCTGCGAGGCCGCGGCGGCGGAGGTGGGAGGTACGGCGTGGACCGTCGACCTCCTCGACCCGGCATCCGTGGCCGATGACCGGCTGGCTGAGGCGCTCGCCGAAGCGGACATCCTCGTGAACAACGCGGGCATCCAGCACGTCAGTCCGATCGAGGACTTCGACCCCGCGCAGTTCCGGCAGATCATGACGCTCATGCTGGAGGCGCCGTTCCTGCTGATCAGAGCCGCGCTGCCGGGGATGTACGCGCGCGGTTTCGGCCGGATCGTGAACGTCTCCTCTGTGCACGGCCTGCGGGCCTCACCCTTCAAGGCGGCCTACGTCGCCGCGAAGCACGGACTCGAGGGGTTGTCGAAGGTCACCGCCCTCGAGGGCGGGTCGCACGGAGTCACCAGCAACTGCGTGAACCCCGGCTACGTGCGCACGCCCCTGGTCGAGAAGCAGCTGACCGACCAGGCGCGGGTGCACGGCATCCCCGAGGCCGACGTGCTGGCGAAGATCATGCTCACCGAGAGCGCCATCAAGCGACTGATCGAGCCGGAGGAGGTGGCCTCGTTGGTCGCCTGGCTGGCGAGCGATGAGGCGGCCATGGTGACGGGGGCCAGCTACACGATGGACGGCGGCTGGTCGGCACGCTGATTCCGCCGGTTCCCCGGCGCGGAAGCAACCGTGCGTGATCTGTCGCCGGTCTTACCCGACATCAGCCTGCCGGCGCCACAGGAGCAGGACCAACCGTGCCAGAGGGCCGGTGAACAGCAGCAGCAGCAATGCGAAGTACCCCACCGGGCCGATCGCGATGCCCAGGCCGAGGGCGATCGCGAACAGCACGATCGTCGCCACGTCGGCGGCCGCGCCGTGGCGGATGCGGTCGGCGGAGGCCGTGGTCAATTCGGGATGCCGCAGCAGATACGCCCGCGCGATGAGCGTCGCCACGGACGTGAGGATGAGCGTGCCGATGTAGACCACCTGCTGGAGGGGGTCGGTGTCCATCTGCCCGAGCATGGCCGTGGGGACGGGCAGCCAGACGATCGTCGCCATCCAGAGCACGTTGCACAGCAGCAGCGGCCGGGTGATTGCGGTGACTTCGTCGTACTGCCGATGATGGCCCATCCAGAAGTTCGCGATGAGGAAGAAGCTCAGCAGGAAGCTCATCAGCTGACCGGTGTGCTCTGCGAGGAACTCGAAGGTGGTCAGCTTCGCCGCCCCTGCGTCGGACACCGACTCCATGAGGGGCAGGATCAGCAGCGTCATCGCGATCGCGACGACCGCGTCGACGAAGGCCTTGAACCGCTCGGTTCGATACGACTGGGTGCTGGTGCGATCTGTCACGGCGCCAGACTAGTGTCCGCACGAACTCCGCCCGAGCCGGGCGCGCGGGGGCGGGCGTGTGATCTACCGTTGAGGGGTGCCGTCGCTCTCACCTGCCATCGCAGAGATCCGCCTCGCCGTTCGCACCTCGCTCGCCGACCTCCCCGAGGGGGCGACTGTGATCGTCGCGCTGTCGGGCGGTGCCGACTCGCTCGCACTCGCCGCAGCCGTCGCCTTCGAGGCCCCGAAGCGGGGTCTGCGCGTCGCATCGGTGACGGTCGATCATGCACTGCAGGACGGGTCGGATGGCGTCGCCGTGCGCGCCGGTCAGATCGCAGCCGGTCTCGGCATCGATCCGCTGATCGTGAAGGTCGCGGTCGGAGGTGAAGGCGGTCCGGAGAACGCCGCCCGCGAGGCGCGCTACGGGGTGCTGCGAGATGCCGCCCTGGATACCCGCGCGGCCGCGGTGCTGCTGGGCCACACCCTCGACGATCAGGCTGAGACCGTGCTGCTCGGCCTCGCGCGAGGCTCCGGAGCGGCGAGCCTGCAGGGCATGGCGCCTGTGCGCGATGACGACGACGGCATCCGCTGGCTGCGCCCTCTTCTCGGTGTGCGACGCGAGGCGACGCGGGCGTTCTGTGCGGCATCCGATCTGGAATTCTGGGACGACCCGCACAACGTCGACGACCGCTTCGCTCGCGTGCGCGTCCGCGAACGCGTGCTGCCCGTGCTCGAGGCCGAACTCGGACCGGGCATCGCAGAGGCGCTCGCGCGCACAGCCGAGCAGCTGCGCGAAGACGCAGAGGCGTTCGATGAGATGATCCACGAGACGATCGAGGACATCGTCGAGCACGCCGAGGCGGGAATCTCGGTGAGCGTCGCAGCGCTCGCGGCGAACCCGGCGGCGTTGCGCAACCGCATCATCCGCCTCGTCGTCGGCAGCGAGTTCGGAGCGAGTCTGACCCGTCTGCAGACGCTCGAAGTCGCGCGACTCGTCACGGACTGGTCCGGTCAGGGGCCCATCGGGCTGCCCGGATGCTTCGCCGCGCGTGTCGGTGGCCGCATCGTGTTCACGGCGTCCGCCCCCGCCGCTCGCTGAGCAGAGCATCGGGCCGCCGCTCAGGCGGCGACGGCGACGAACACGGCGCTCGCGATGAACACGATCTGCAGCAGCGTGCGGGGCACGAGCGGCGTGTGCGGCGCCGCGGGATGCCGCTGCCCGGTCGCTGCGCGCACGTTGGCGGGGAACATCGCGATCATGAGCGCGGCGAGGCAGACTGCCGCAGCCGTCCGGATGCCGGGCGCCGCTGTGCCGGGGATCAGCAGGCCGACCGCACCGAGGATCTCGAGGATGCCGGTGGCCGTGATGATCAGGCCGGGCTGGGGCAGCCGGGCCGGCACGATGGCGATGAGACCGTCGCGCCGCGGCTGCAGGAAGTGCGCGCTCGCGGTCAGCAGGAACATCGCGGCGAGTCCGACCGCGAGAGCGTCGGGCCAGGTCTGCACGTAGCCGACACCGAGTGCGCCCAGCAGGCGGCACGTGAGCGTCACCGCCACCAGTGCGAGGAAGGGGGCCATGGAGTCTCCGATCTAGTCAATGACAAGTTAGACCTGCCATGGAGAACTTGTCAATGACTAGATAGTGGGTAGAGTAAGGGAATGGCCGATCGCTATCACCACGGGAGCCTGAGGGCCCAGGCGCTGCGCGTCGCCGCAGAGATCGTCGCGGACGAGGGGCCCGAGGCGCTGTCGCTTCGCGATCTGGCGCGACGGGCCGGGGTGTCGCACGCCGCCCCCGCTCACCACTTCGGCGACCGGCGGGGTCTGTTCACGGCGCTCGCCGCCGAGGGGTTCGAGCTGCTCGGCGATGCGCTGCAACCGTCGGTCGACGCGCGCGACTTCGCCCGCACGGCCGTCGCCTACGTCGAGTTCGCCACCGCGCACCCGGGGCACTTCGCCGTCATGTTCCGACCCTCGCTGCTCGACCCCGACGATGCCGTGCTGCACGAGGCTCAGGCGCGTGCGGCCGGTCTGCTTCAGGCGGGATTCGATTCCGTGCCGGACGACCGCATCCGCATCGGAAGGGAGGACGCCCGACAGGCGTCCTGGGCGATCGTGCACGGACTGGCCGACCTGATGCTCTCCGGGGCGCTGCCCGGCGCCGATCTCGAGCGGCTCACCCTCGCGGCCGCGCGCCAGCTGCTCGGCGACGACGCCTGACGCACGCACCTTCCGCGCACGCAACGGCGGCCGGGGCATCCGCCCCGGCCGCCGATCCGCGTCGTGGTTACTTCTTGCCGCCGAGAAGACCCCCGAGGATGTCGCCGAGTCCGCCGCCGGACCCGCTGCTCGAGCCGCCGCCCAGCAGGCCCCCGAGGATGTCGCCGAGTCCGCCGCCAGAAGATCCGCCGGACCCGCTGCTCGAGCCGCCGCCCAGGAGACCCCCGATGATGTCGCCGATTCCGCCGCCGCCGGATCCGGCATCCGACGACTTGCTCTTGTTCGCGTTCGCGATCAGGCCCATGATGATGGGCGCGAGGATCGGCAGGAGCTTTCCGAAGTCGATGCCCGCAGTCTTGTCGGACTTGGTGAGCTTCTCTGTCACGTCCTGCTTCTCGGAGCCGAGGATGTGCGAGACGATCTTGCCGCCGTCGGCCTCGTCGACCTCGTCGACCGAGGTCACGCCCGTCGTGCCCTCATGGCGCTTGAGGGCGTTCTCGATCGCCGAGGACCCCTCATCGGTCGAGGCGTTCTTCGCGAGGCCGCCGAGAAGCACAGCGCCGCCCTGCGCCACGGCTTCCTTCGCGACATCGTGGGAGACCCCCAGCTTCTTGGCGATGTCGTCGATCGGAACCTGCGAGAGGATGTCGTCAAGGGCCATGGTGGATCCTTCCGGTTGTCAGGCGTCTGCGCCTCTTTCCGCTCACAGTACCGGGGCGCGACCTGCGGCGACACCTCGCCACCGGAGAAGTCGACGGATGGAGAACGCGCATGGCCGGGAACCTCGGAGCCGAGACTCTGCTCGCGCTGCACAGGGGCCGGGGGTTTCTCATCCCCAACGCCTGGGACGCCGGTTCCGCTCGCCTCCTGGCGCAGCTCGGGTTCCCCGCCATCGCGACCACGAGCGCCGGGATCGCCTGGTCACGGGGGCTGCCGGACGGCGGGCCGCTCAGCGCGGATCTGATGTTCGAGACCGTGGCGGAGATCGTGACGGCCGTCGACGTACCGGTCTCGGCGGATCTCGAGGCGGGCTACGGCGCCACCGCAGCCGAGGTGGGGGAGACCGTCGCACGGGCGGCGTCGCTCGGCATCGCGGGAGGGAACATCGAGGATGCCGTCGGCGGCGCTCTGATTCCGATCGAGGAGGCGGCCGAGCGCGTCGCAGCGGCTCGGGCGGCGGCGCCCGCGGGGACATTCGTCCTCAACGCCCGCACCGACGCCTACTTCTCGCGCTTCGACGGCGATCCCTTCGCCGAGACCATCGCGCGGGCCGAGCGGTTCATCGCGGCGGGAGCCGACTGCATCTTCGTGCCCGGCGTCAGGGACGCCGAGGCGATCCGCCGGCTCGTGGTCGAGATCGCCGCGCCGGTGAACATGGTCGCGGGTCTCACTGCCCCGGTGCTCGACGCGCCTGCTCTCTTCTCCCTCGGAGTCGCGCGGGTCAGCGTCGGGGGCAGCATCGCGCGGGCCGCTTACGACGCCGTCGAGCGTGCGGGTCGAGAGCTGCGCGAGTCGGGCACGCTGGGCTTCCTCGACGGGGTGGCCTCGTACGCCGACATGCAGCACCGTCTCGGCGGCCGAGAGGACCGGATGCCGCGTGCCGCGGCATCCGATTCCATCACCTAAAATCGATCCATGCGCGCCGCGGACATCCAGGACGACCTTTCCCAGATCCTCGTCACCGAGGAGGAGATCATCGCGAAGCTCGACGAGCTCGCGACGCAGGTCGCCGCCGACTACGAGGGCAAGGAGCTCCTGCTCGTCGGCGTCCTGAAGGGCGCCGTCATGGTGATGGCCGACTTCGCACGCGCGCTGCCGTTCCACGCCCCGATGGACTGGATGGCGGTGTCGAGCTACGGCACGAGCACGAAGTCCAGCGGCGTGGTGCAGATCCGCAAAGACCTCGACAGCGACCTGAACGGCAAGCACGTGCTGATCGTCGAGGACATCATCGACTCCGGCCTGACCCTCAGCTGGCTGCTGGAGAACTTCGGCTCCCGCGGAGCAGAGTCGATCGAGGTGCTCGCGCTGCTGCGCAAGCCCGAGGCCGCGAAGGTCGAGATCGACTGCAAGTACGTGGGCTTCGACATCCCCAACGAGTTCGTCGTGGGCTACGGCCTCGACTACGCCGAGCGCTACCGCAACCTCCGCGACGTCGCGGTGCTCGCGCCGCACGTGTACGCCTGACGATTCGAGGGGTACGCCGTGGGTGAACGCACAGCCGACCGCAAGGACGCGCGCGATACTCTGATTCGATCATGGATGTGAAGAAGCTCAGCCGGAATCCGCTGATCTACGTTGCGCTGATCGGTCTGCTGTTCGTCGGCGGGTTCCTGCTGATCTCGAACCTCGCCGGTCCCAAGCAGATCACCACGCAGGAGGGCCTGAAGCTGCTCTCCGGTGAGACGGTCAGCGAGGTCGTCAACACCGACGGCGACCAGCGCGTCGACATGACCCTGTCGAAGGAGTTCGAGGGGTCGAAGACCGTGCAGTTCTACTACGTCCAGGCCCGTGCGGCCGACGTGGTCGCGGCGATCGACGAGGCCGCCCCCAAGAAGGGCTTCGACGACGCCGTGCCGCGCGCGAGCTGGTTCGACGGCTTCCTCTCGCTCCTGATCCCGATGCTCCTGCTCGGCCTGCTGTTCTGGTGGCTGCTCTCCTCGATGCAGGGCGGCGGCGGCAAGGTCATGCAGTTCGGCAAGTCCAAGGCCAAGCTCGTCAACAAGGAGACCCCGACGGTCACCTTCGCCGACGTCGCCGGTGCCGATGAGGCCATCGAAGAGCTCCACGAGATCAAGGAGTTCCTGCAGGACCCGGCCAAGTTCCAGGCGATCGGCGCCCGCATCCCGAAGGGCGTGCTGCTGTACGGCCCTCCAGGAACCGGCAAGACGCTGCTCGCCCGCGCCGTCGCCGGCGAAGCAGGGGCCCCCTTCTACTCGATCTCCGGGTCGGATTTCGTCGAGATGTTCGTCGGCGTCGGCGCCTCTCGCGTGCGCGACCTGTTCAACGTCGCCAAGGAGAACTCCCCGGCGATCATCTTCATCGACGAGATCGACGCGGTCGGCCGTCACCGCGGCGCCGGTCTCGGCGGCGGCAACGACGAGCGCGAGCAGACCCTGAACCAGATGCTCGTCGAGATGGACGGCTTCGACCCGAACGCGAACGTCATCGTGATCGCGGCGACCAACCGCCCCGACATCCTCGACCCCGCGCTGCTGCGCCCCGGCCGCTTCGACCGCCAGATCGGCGTCGACGCCCCCGATCTCAAGGGTCGACAGCGCATCCTCGAAGTGCACGCCAAGGGCAAGCCCCTCGCGAAGAGCGTCGACCTCGAGGTCGTCGCGCGCAAGACGCCGGGCTTCACCGGCGCCGACCTCGCGAACGTGCTGAACGAGGCCGCGCTGCTCACGGCCCGCTCGAACGCGCAGCTCGTCGACAACCGCGCGCTCGACGAGGCCATCGACCGCGTGATCGCCGGCCCGCAGCGCCGCACGCGCGTGATGAAGGACAAGGAGAAGCTCATCACGGCGTACCACGAGGGCGGTCACGCTCTCGCCGCGGCGGCGATGAACTACACCGACCCCGTCACGAAGATCACGATCCTGCCCCGAGGCAAGGCTCTCGGCTACACGATGGTGCTGCCGCTCGACGACAAGTACTCGGTGACCCGCAACGAGCTGCAGGATCAGCTGACCTACGCCATGGGCGGCCGTGTCGCCGAGGAGATCGTCTTCCACGACCCGACGACCGGCGCCTCGAACGACATCGAGAAGGCGACCTCGATCGCCCGCAAGATGGTGATCGAGTACGGCATGACGACCGAGCTCGGCCCGGTGAAGCTGGGCTCCGAGAGCGGAGAACCGTTCGCCGGGCGCGACATGGGTCGCGGTCGCGAGTACTCCGAGACGATCGCCGAGCGCGTCGACGCGGAGGTGCGCGCGCTCATCGAGCAGGCGCACAACGAGGCCTACCAGGTGATCAGCGACAACCGCGACATCCTCGACAAGCTGGCTCTGGCCCTGCTCGAGGAGGAGACCCTCGACCACAACCGGATCGCCGAGATCTTCACCGAGGTGCGCAAGCTGCCCGAGCGCCCGCTGTGGCTCTCGAGCAACGAGCGTCCCGTGTCCGAGCGGCCTCCGATCGAGGTGCCGAAGAAGGACGTGTCGCTCGCAGCATCCGTCGAGGCCCCCGCTGCGGCTCCTCGCACGCAGTCGGGATCGGCAGGTGCCGGTCACGCACGACCTGCGACGGCGTGACCGTGGCCGTCGACCGGGAACGCGTCGAACGCCTCACGCATGAGCTGCTCGAGGCGATCGGCGAGGATCCCGATCGCCCGGGGCTCAAGCAGACACCCGCGCGGATGGCCGAGCTGTACTCCGAGTTCTTCTCGGGCGTGGGGGCGGATGCCGCGGCACCCCTCGCGCGCACGATCAGCGTGACGCGGGGCCCTGCGCCCGACACGCTGCCGTCGGGCGCCGTGCTGTTGCGCGACATCCTCTTCCGCTCGGTGTGCGAGCACCATCTGCTGCCGTTCGCGGGTCATGCGCACATCGCCTATCTCCCCGGGGAGCAGGTGGTCGGACTCGGCGCCCTGGTGAAGGTCGTCGAGATCCTCGCCGCCCGCCCGCAGGTGCAGGAGCGGCTGGGCGAGCAGATCGCCGACACGATCGCCGAGCATCTCGACACCCGCGGCGTGCTCGTCGTGCTCGACGCGAGCCACGGCTGCGTCACGATGCGCGGGGGCCGTCAGCCCGAGGCGTCGACGCTCACGATCGCGGCACGCGGGGAGTACACGGATGCCGCGGCTCGCGCCGAGCTCATCGCGCTGATCGGCCCTTCGACAGGCTCAGGGACCCAAATCTCTGGCTCAGGAAACCAGTTCTCGGGCTCAGGGGCCGAGCGTTTCGTCTCGTCGCTGCGCTCCTCGCTCAACGACCGAGAGTCCTCATGACCGGCATCTGGGGCATCGTGAACGTGACGCCGGATTCGTTCAGCGACGGCGGGCGCTACCTCGACGTCGACAGCGCCGTCGCGCGTGGACTGAAGCTGCGTGCCGACGGAGCGAGCGTGCTCGACGTCGGCGGAGAGTCGACCCGGCCGGGAGCGGAGCGCGTCAGCCCCGAGACGGAACAGCAACGGGTGCTGCCGGTGATCGAGCAGCTCTCGGCCGCCGGCGTCCCGGTGAGCATCGACACGCTCAACGCCTCGACCGCAGCGGCCGCAGTCCGGGCGGGCGCGCGCATCGTGAACGACGTCTCGGGCGGACTCGCCGACCCCGACATGCGGGCCGCCGTCGCCGAGTCTGGAGCCGACTACGCGATCGGCCACTGGCGAGGGTTCTCTTCGGACATGTACGCCCACGCCGACTACCGCCGGGTCGCCCGCGAGGTCGCGGGAGAGCTCCAGGAGCGCATGGGGGAGGCTGCGGCATCCGGCATCGCCCCGTCTCGGCTGATCCTCGACCCGGGTATCGGATTCGCCAAGGCCGGCGCCCAGAACTGGGACGTGTTGCGCGGACTCGACGAGATCGTCGCGCTCGGGCCGCGGGTCCTCATCGGAACCTCCCGCAAGAGGTTCCTCGCCGAGGCTCTCGGCGGCGCCGACGTCTCTGAAGCCCGGCGCGATCTCGCGACCGCCGTCACGAGTGCGCTCGCCGCGCGCGCCGGAGTCTGGGCCGTGCGCGTGCATGACGTCGCGTCCACGCGCGACGCCCTCACGATCGCGCACGCCTGGGAAGGATGAGCATGGACTTCATCGATCAGATCGCCCTCACCGGACTCACCGTGTTCGGCCGCCACGGCGTCTACGACCACGAACGCGAGAACGGCCAGGAGTTCACGATCGACGTGCGACTCGCGATGCAGCTGCGCGACGCAGCGGCATCGGACGACGTTGCAGACACCGTGCACTACGGCGAACTCGCCGAGAAGATCGCCGCGGTGGTGGCGGGCGAGCCGGTGAACCTCATCGAGACGCTCGCGGAGCGCATCGCCGATGTGGTGCTCGACGACCCGCGCGTGCAGTTCGCGAGCGTCACCGTCCACAAGCCGCACGCGCCGATTCCGCTGACCTTCGCCGACGTCGCCGTCACCGTGAACCGTGGCCGCAAGGGGGCAGCGGAATGAGCCGCAATCTCGCGAACCCGCCGCACGTCCCCGGACCCCGCGAAGGCCGCCCCGAGACCGTCGCGGTTGTGGCCCTCGGCGCCAACCTCGGCGACCGCGACGGCACGATCCGCGCGGCGGCCGAGCGCATCGCTCGGCTTCCGCTCGTCAGCGATGTCCGGCTCTCCCCGCTGCACGAGACGGTCGCGCTCACCGTAGACGGCCCCGACCCCGATGCGCCCGGCTACGTGAACGCCGTCGCGCTGATCACGACCCGGCTCGCCCCCAGCATCCTGCTCGGCATGCTGCACGCGATCGAAGACGAGAACGGTCGCGAGCGGCACGAGCGATGGGGCGACCGCACGCTCGACCTCGATCTCATCGCCTACGGCGAGGAGACCTCGACCGACCCGCACGTGCTGCTGCCGCACCCGCGCGCGTTCGAGCGTCTGTTCGTGCTCGAGCCGTGGCTCGATCTGGATCCGGACGCGGTGCTCCCCGGGCACGGCCGGGTCGCCGCGCTCGCTGCGGAGCTGCGTCGACGGGAGCGCGGATGAAGCGCACCTCGGCCGGCCTCCTCGTGCTCCTCGCCCTGATCGGGGTGGCGGCGGGGTTCGTTCTCGACCAGGTGCTCACGACGATGGGCCGCGCGACCTTCACCCCGTCGCTGCTGCTGCCCGTGCTGCTCGTGATCATCGGCGGCGCCGCCCTCGCTCTCGCGTGGCCCGTGCGCAGAAGCGTGCGCACCGGCGTCCGCATCGATCCCTTCCGTGCCATGCGAGCCGTGACCCTCGCGCGAGCGTCGAGCCTGCTCGGTGCGATCATGGGCGGCTTCGGTGCGGGCCTGCTCGTGTTCCTCCTGTCACGTCCGATCGATCCGCAGGTAGGGTCGACTGTGGCGATGGTCGCCCTGATCGTGAGCGCGGTCGTGCTCGTGGTCGCGGCACTGGTCGCCGAACAGTTCTGCACCCTTCCGAAGGATCCTGATGACTCAGAACCCCGAGAGCCCCATGCCGATCCCGGCCCCGCTGAATTCGGCGGCAGTCACTGACGCGTCGGCTCTCGACCAGGGAACCTACTCTCAGCTGCGCACGGCTCGCAACGAATCGAGGCTCGAGCTCGACGGCGTCTGGCACCAGATCTCGCCGCGCTACGTCGCCTCGCAGATCGTGCAGAACGTGATCTTCATCGCGGTGGTCGTTGTCGTGGCCCTCGTGGCGTTCTTGGGCTTCGAGCAGACATGGGTGCTGATCCCCGCGGGCGTCATCGTCGTGCTCACGCTGGCCACCCTGATCATCCTGCCCCGCCAGGCGCGGGCGATCGGATACA
Source organism: Microbacterium sp. ZW T6_19 (assembly GCF_044987465.1). Taxonomy (NCBI): domain Bacteria; kingdom Bacillati; phylum Actinomycetota; class Actinomycetes; order Micrococcales; family Microbacteriaceae; genus Microbacterium; species Microbacterium sp. ZW T6_19. The sequence continues at coordinate 90,853 of NZ_JBJDRH010000014.1, forward strand.
TGCTTCGCGCCGACGACATCGTGTTCCGCAAGGGCATCCTGTGGCAGCGCATGATCGCCGTGCCCTACGGCCGCATGCAGCTCGTCGACATCACCCAGGGTCCGCTCGATCGCGCCTTCGGGGTGTCGCAGCTGAAGATGGTGACCGCCGCCGCGACCACCGGTGTGCAGATCCCCGGGCTCACGCAGGATGCTGCGGAGGCTCTCCGCGACACCCTCATTCAGGTGGCCGAGACGCGCCGGACCGGCCTGTGAGCACGCAGCCGCCGATTCCGTCGAAGGTCGGTGCGTCGTCGTCGCTCGCCGACGGCGAGTGGCACCGGATGCACCCGCTCACCCCGCTGTTCAAGGGCGGGCTGGCGCTGATCGTCATCGGCGGTTTCGTGATTGCGAACCTGCGCGAGCGCTTGATCGGCTGGGTCGTCGACCTGTTCGAGCCCGACGCCCACTACGACCAGTACGGTGGCGACCCCGTCGACTGGGTGCTGTCGAACAACCTCGCCATCGTCGCGCTGCTGTCGGTGCTGGGCGTCGTGGTCGTGCTGATCGCGGTGTTCTGGGTGATCTGGCGGTTCCAGCAGTTCCGGATCACCGGCGACCACGTCGAGGTGCGCAAGGGCATCGTGTTCCGTTCGCACCGCCGTGCGCCGCTCGACCGCGTGCAGGGCGTGAACCTGACCCGGCCCTTCCCCGCGCGCATCATCGGCCTTGCCAAGCTCGAGGTCGTCGGCGCCGGCAACGACGCGAACGTCGAGCTCGACTACCTCGCGACGTCGACGGCTGAAGCGGTGCGGGCCGACATCCTGCGCCTCGCCTCCGGCGCGCGGGCCGCGCGACAGGGTGAGGCGTCAGCATCCGCTCCCTCATCCGTCTCTGCTCGCGCTCAGCTGCGAGGAGAGGTCAACAACGGCGTCACGGGCATGATCAACGGCGTCGACCTCGCCGACGTCGCCCCGCACAGCGTCGTCAGGATCCCCACCGGGCGCCTCATCGGCGCCGAGCTCATCGGAACGCTGGCGTGGGTGATCTTCTTCGGACTGATCTTCCTCATCTCGATGGGCGGGGTGCTCATCGGCACGGTGCTGGATGGCGACCCGCTCGGTGGGGCGCTCACCATCGGATTCAGCCTCGGCATCGGCGTGCCCATGGTGCTCGCGATCGTCGGCATCACGTGGGCGCGCATCTCGAAGTCGCTGCGCTACTCGATCGCGCCGACTCCTGACGGGGTGCGCATCACCTACGGTCTGCTCACGACGGTCACCGAGACCCTGCCGCCGGGGCGCATCTTCGCCGTCGAGGTCTCGCAGTCGCTGCTGTGGCGCCCGTTCGGATGGTGGACGATAAAGATCAACCGCATGGGCGGCAAGAGCGCCGCGCAGCAGCAGTCCGGCAGCGCACAGCAGTTCAACATCGTGCTGCCCGTCGGCAAGCGGGCCGACGTCGAGCGCGTGCTCGGGCTGATCCTGCCCGATGCGCCCGCGTCCGACATCCCGCTCGTGTGGGAGCACGGCATCCTCGGCCCCGTCGCAGGCGACCCGTACCGCACGATGCCCGGCCGAGCATGGTGGCGTCGCCCGGTCTCGTGGAAGCGCCACGGCTATGCGCTCACCGAATTCGGGCTGCTTCTGCGACGAGGAACGATCTGGCGCAAGCTCGCGATCTTCCCGCTCGCGCGCCTGCAGGGCGTGTCGCTGTCGCAGGGACCGATCGATCGTGCCCAGCGCGTCTCGGGCGCCCAGGTGCACTCGGTGCAGGGGCCGATCACCGGAACGCTGTCTGGGCTGGAGCGTGCAGACGCGCTCGAGCTGATCAACGGCGTCAGCCGGGCCGCCGTGCTCGCAGCCGCCCGCGATCAGACGCACCGCTGGGGCGAGCACGTGCAGACTGCTGCAGCGCCCCCGCCCGCATACCCGGCTGCACCAGCCCAGCCCGTGGGGGCGCCGGTCTCCGCGCTGCCTGCGTATGGTGTGCCGCCCGCACCGCCTGCGTATGGTGTGCCGACTGCACCACCTGCCTACCCGGCACCGCCTGCGTATGGTGCGCCGCCGGCACCGCCCACCTACCCGGCACCGCCTGCGCCGGCGGCACCGCCCGCGCCGGCCGCGGTACCGCCGCCGACGACCGAGTCGAACGGTGAGTGAGGTTCAGCGCCGCGATGGTCGCCTCGGCGTGGGCATCATCGGCGCGGGTCGCGTCGGACCCGTGGTCGGAGCCGCGCTCGCCGGAGCGGGCCACGCCGTCGTCGGGATCACCTCCGGGTCCGACGACGAGCGGGCCTCGGCCGTGCTTCCGGACGTGCCCGTGCTGGATGCGCTCGACGTGGTGCGTCGCAGCGAGCTCGTGATCGTCGCGGTGCCGCACGAGCAGCTCCCAGGACTCGTCGCTGGCATCGCCGAGATCGGCGGATGGCAGCTCGGGCAGATCGTGCTGCACACCGATCCCGCGTTCGGCATCGAGGTGCTGCGCCCGGCCGCAGAGCGTGGCGCCATCCCGCTGGCCGTGCATCCGGCGATCACCTTCACGGGAACATCGATCGATCTGCGTCAGCTCCAGGCGGGGTACGCCGCGGTGACCGCGCCGCCGGCCGTGCTGCCGATCGCGCAGGCGCTCGCCGTGGAGATCGGATGCGAGCCGATCGTCGTCGCCGAGGCCGACCGCGCAGCATACGCCGACGCGATCGAGGCCGTCACCGCGTTCTCCCGCTCGATCATCGGCCAGTCGACGGCGCAGCTTCGCGAAATCGGCGTGGAGAACCCCGGCGGATACCTCTCGGCCCTCGTGCAGTCGACCGTCGAGCGCGCGCTGCGCGAAGCATCCGACCCTCCGCCCCTGATCTGACGCTCCCGTCTCGTACTGCAGGGCGAGGCGCCGGAGGCGCGCGCCGGGCCTCAGCGCCCGCCGGAG